>CAYPOM010000004.1:0-97271 GCA_964412505.1 uncultured Alphaproteobacteria bacterium | reverse complement strand
ATCATGAAAATGACATGCTTCGTAAATGCAGTTATTTAAACCAAATAAATAATACAAACAATGTCATTAAAATTTGTATTGAAAATGATTATGTAGTTGCCGTTAATAAAATAATAGATAAAGTAAAAGAAAAAAGTCAGGATAATGATTCATTTCATGCCTCTTTTTCTAATCTATCGTTACCTTACCAAGTGGCAGCAATATACGATATTCGACTTATAACTACATTGCTGCTGGGAAATAACGCTGAGAAAAGCTGGATAGAGTTATTTAAAGAATATTATACTGGTGATAGTGTCGTAAGCGATATGACAGATTTTGTTAGTAGCTTAACTGATAGTAAAGCTGCTAAAGTCGTAGAGGCGTATTATTGGGATCATGATGCTGTAGTTGGGTTGTGTAATTTTTATAATGAATTAAAGTCTCAAGGTGATGCTAAAGTCGTTACAGAAGCATTAACTCTTCTCGATAAAACAAGTTTCAATGACGTCTATGGTCAATATAGAAAGAGCAAAAGAACAGGAGAATTTAATTCATATATAAAAAATAAAAGCGATGAGATTGTAGTCGATTGTGATAGAAATAGCGAATTTGATGTTTTGTCGTCAAACGTTAGCGTAAATACCATAAATGTTACAAAGTTTAGTGATCGTTTTAATGCAGATTTCGGTATAGTGATAGATTCTGCTCGTGATGGATATGCTAAGTATCAAACATTGCAAGAAAAAGATGTAAAAGAGTATTTGTTTGGAGGTAATGGAAATTTTCGTACTGCTAGAAATAATATGAATATCCTTAAAAATGTACTTGGAATATGTGAGGGTACTATAGATCTTACAAATGCAGAAAACGTCTTTGCATTAGAAAATTTAAAATATCCAATTGAAATTTCTGGAGATGCTGAAGGTGAAAAAATCAAGATATCTACATCGAGTGATGTTAATGGATCTAACTATCTAAAAGTTATTGATGCACTTAAGAACATTGCATTAGAAAATTTAAAATATCCAATTGAAATCCCTGAGGAAAATGATGGAGAAAAAATCAAGATATCTACATCGGATGATGTTAATAATTTGAATTATCTAAAAGTTATTGATGCAGTTATAAACATTGGAGATATTGATGGGGTATATAAAGAAGTTACTTGCGTACAAGAAAAATTGGATGCATTGAATAAAATAATTGAAATAAAAAATAAAGCACTAGGCTGGAAAATACAATGCGAGATTCTTCCTCAATATATTGAGATTTATAACAATTTGTGCACAGCTGTTTCAGATCTAAAAAGTATGAATATTACTACCTTGATTTACTGTGGTTGTGTAGTTGAACTCTCAGTTATAGAAGCGATTTTACAATATATTTCTAATTTATTTGAGAATGCTAGTACTACTGGACAAATGGATCTTGAGCATTTGTTATATATTGGCAATATTATTCAGCAGTATTTGCCTATTGTCATTTCTAATAGAAATTCTGTGTGGCAGCTAGCTAATAATAAAATTATCGAATTGACTCTATATGAGATTTCAATTCTGACTGCAAAATTTGAAGAAAATGCTGAATATTCTAAGAGCGTTATTAATGCTTTAGATGATAAAGAAAAACTAGATGGAATATTGGCTAATATTGAGCGAGAGTATGATAAGATAAACGTAGATGTAGGTAAAATTAATAAAGGATTTGATGATATACTAAATGGATCTTACGATCAAACTGAGTTAGCAGAAAACTATCAGAATCCAATTCCTGTTTCAGAACAGCAATATGTAGAGGTTACAAATGCCTTTAATTCTTTGAAAGAGAAAGTTGAAAATGTTAAATCTCTTATAGATACGAGGTTAAATGATATACAAAATTTATAGTGGATTTTTATAAAACAGAGAAAAATCAATATTTTACATCTGCAAAATAAAGGCCAGATGCTGGAGCAGTAACACCTGCTCTGGTTCTGTCTTTTGATTCGAATACATCTAGAAAATGTTCTTCAGACCAAGCTCCAGTCCCAACGTTGTATAATGTTCCAACTATGTTTCTTACTTGATGGTATAGGAATGATAAAGCTGAAATATCTATGTATACATATTCGTTGTTTCTATGTACATTGATATAATCAATAGTTTTTATCGGAGATAATGCTTGGCAACCTTTGGCTCTGAAAGCCGAGAAATCATGTTTCCCTACTAAATGTTGGGCAACTTCGTTCATTTTATTCGTATCTAAATCACGAATCACCCACCAAACGCGATTGTTATAGAGTGCAGGTCTTGCTCTGCGATTGAATATTACATACCTGTATGATCTTTGCTTAGCATCAAATCTAGCATGAAAATTATTGTCAACTTTTTCTACAGAAATTATGCTGATTTCTTCATTGCGTAAGTTGCTATTTATACACTGCATAACACTGAATGGATCACGCTCTTTTTGTAAGTCAAAATGCGCGACTTGCCTAATAGCATGTACTCCTGTATCTGTTCTACCAGCTCCATATACAGCAACAGGAGAGCTTCCATTTAGTGTATAGAGAGAATCCTCTATTGATTGCTGTATAGTTCTTAGGTTGTTTTGTTTCTGCCAGCCGAAATAATTCGTCCCGTCGTATTCTATTACAGCTTTATATCTTGCCATCTTTTCCCATAATGCAATATATCTAAAATTTTAGATATATGCTCTTTTAAATTTTTTCTTTCAACGACAATATCTATCATTCCGTGTTCTAAAAGATACTCAGATTTCTGAAACCCTTCCGGCAATTTTTCTCTAATTGTCCCTTCGATCACTCTAGGGCCTGTAAACGCAATTAAACTACCTGGTTCTGCTATATTGATATCTCCTAATAGAGCAAATGAAGCAGAAACACCTCCTGTTGTCGGATCTGTTAACAATGATATAAATGGAATACCAGCATTTTTTAGCATATTTATTCCAGCAACAGTTCTAGGCATTTGCATTAATGAAAATAATCCCTCTTGCATTCTTGCTCCACCAGAACAAGGGATAGCTAAAAATGGAAGTTTGTTGCTTACAGCGTATTTGCATGTATTAACAAATCCATTCCCGACTGCAGTTCCCATAGAGCCGCCCATAAAATCAAAATTAAAAATCGCAGCGACAACGATTTGTTTATTAATTTTTCCATATCCAGTTATGAGTGCATCATTTTCATTTGTTTTTTCTCTGTATTCTTTTAGCCTGTCGCTGTATTTTTTTGTATCTTTAAATTTTAGTGGATCTTTGACTGATGTGGCGTCAGGTAACCTATTGAATGTGTTTTCGTCGAATAGCAAATTAATACGCTCATTTGCGCTCATTCTTAAATGATAATTACAGTAAGGACATACATTCAAGTTCTCTTTTAAAGCTTGTAAAAAAAGCATATGTTCGCATTTACTGCACTTTGTCCATAAATTATCTGGAACATCTCTTCCTACAATCGCTCTAATTTTAGGACGAACAAAATCAGTTAACCAATTCACTATAACCTCCGATTAGATGTCTATTTACAAATGTTTTCTAGCTTATTTTTATTAATAAATTTTATCAAATTCCCGCTTGGTCTAAAATACGGTAATATTCTTTTTTTGAACAAAACTATTTCACTGCTATTCACAGATTTAGCTTGATAAGGTTTTCTTATCCGTCTACTAAACGAGCCAAAACCACGAAATTCAGCACGTTTGCCTTCTTTGATAGTTTCTATAATTCTTTCTATTATAAGGTCGACTATCATGTACGCATTTTCTTTTGTTATTTTTGGATGCTTTTCCATGATTTTTTGGGCGATATCTTTTTTAGTCATTTTTATGCCTCTAAATGTTTCTTTTGCATGTATACTGCTTTTAATGTATTTTTTAATAAGAATGAAACGGTAATAGGCCCAACACCGCCAGGGACTGGTGTAATGTACGCTACTTTGTTAACTACAGCGTCAAGATCAACATCTCCAACTATTTTTGTCTTTCCATCTATATCTATTCTGTTGATACCTACATCAATAATAGTTGAGCCGGTCTTTACCCAATCTGATCCTATAAATTTAGGTTTACCAACAGCGGCTACTAATATATCGGCTGATTTAGTAATTTCGCATATATTTCTAGTTTTTGAGTGTACTACAGATATAGAGCAATTTTCTCGTAATAGAAGTTGAGCCATAGGTTTCCCGACGATATTAGAACGGCCTACAACGACAGCATGCATTCCGGATAAGTCATTGTGTATGTGTTTTAACAATGTTACTATTCCACTAGGAGTGCATGGGAATAGACCATCGTTGCCTGCGAGCAAATTCCCTTGGTTTTTAACAGTCAATCCGTCTACGTCTTTTAATGGGTCTATCAAATTCGTAAGATAAAATTCATTTAGGTGTTTTGGTAATGGTAACTGTAATAAAATGCCATGAACGGACTTATCTTTGTTGAGTTCTAATATTTTATTTTCTAATGCATTTTGAGAAACATCAATTTCGAACTCAAAAAGTAAAGATTGTATCCCGACGCTAGCGCAAGCTTTTATTTTATTGTTTACATATATTTCACTCGCGGCATCACCCTTTACTCGGATTAGTGCTATACAAGGAGTTTCCTTAAACTCATCTATAAATTTACGAGTTTGTTTGCTTATATTTTGCTTGATAGCTTCAACAAATTCTTTGCAATTTATTATTTTTGAACAAAACATAAATTCACTCTAAAAACAGATTAATTTTATAAGTTATTAAGAATGAATTCAAGATACTCCAATTAAATCACCCAACTATGAAAGAATAAATTAAAAAGGCCAGAAAGTGTAGTCATTTATCAATAGAAGAACTAGGTATGATAGATGCGTTTTTGGTTATGGGAATGTCTATTATTACTCAACATAATAATTAACACATGTCTATTTTTCGAAACTAAGTACAAAAACGTTGGAATATAATTCTAGCTAGCTTTACTTTCTCAAAGAAAACATATAGAATTCAAAGAAGATGGATGGGTGGTCGAGCGGTTGAAGGCACCGGTCTTGAAAACCGGCAAGGGGGCAACTCCTTCGTGGGTTCGAATCCCACCCCATCCGCCATATATCTATTTCTATTAGGTTTTATATTTGTTGAAATTATAGTATATAATAGCAATCGGTGAGTCCATGAAAGGCTTTATAAAACCATTTAAAGCCAGACACAAAATGTGGTACTTCTTGGGGTACTTTTTTTAGAATAATATAATTGCTGACAAAAATGCTGACAGAGCTGGAATGTCGTAATTTTGAAGCGAAAGATAAAAGCTATAAAAAATTCGATAGTGTGGGTATGTTTTTACTCATAAAACCTGATGGGAAAAAATATTTGCACCTTAAATATAATTACGCTGGAAAAGAGAAATTAATGGCGTTGGGGGTATATCCTGATATATCTATTAAAGACGCTAGAGAAAAGAAAGATGAATGTAAGAAAAAATTAGAAGATGGAATCGATCCAGTACAACACAAAAGGCAATCAAAAAACGAGCTAAAAGAAAATAGTGTTATTGCGAAAGTCAAAACTATGTGTTTTTAGATACTGATTATCAGGACGACGGGAGCATCTAAAATTACTTTTGCAAGAAGCCTAATATCGAAAACACTTTTGAAAACATTGTTTTAGAGTGGCATAAGAAAAAATGGGGAGGATCTACTTCAAAAAATGCGAAACTGGAACTTAGCAGGTTAAAAAGACATATATTTGATCATTTAGGGCACATACCAATAAAAAAAGTAAAAGGACAAAATGTAATTAGTGTAATTCAAAAAATAGAGAATAAAGGAACGTTGGGCGAAGCAAGAAAAACTAGAAGCATTATAGGCCAAATATTCAAATATGCTATAGCTATTGGTAAAGCAGAGCACAATTTGGTAATCGATACAGCGGGTGCATATAAACAACCTGTTGTAAGACACTATCCGAACTTTCCAGAAAGGAAACTCAAAGAGTTTTTGAAGAATTTTGATGTAGTAATTCTCCTATGAAAAAGCTATTGTTTATCCAAAAGCGTTTAATTGGGTTAAGATCTGGAGAGTATGGTGGCAGGAAAATTAGCGTACATCCTGCTTTTTTTATTAGCGCTTTAGTTATTTCAGATTTGTGTGTTGAAGAGTTATCCATAATTACAATTTGTCCTGGTTTTAGTTTCGGAATCAGCATGTTTTCAAGCCAGAAATTAAATAATTTTGCATCACAAGTTCCTGTGTATCCAAACGGAGCTAAAATCTCATTTCCGCATTTTTCTGCGACTATAAATTGTCGCGCAAATTTGCACACAGACACTTCTCCTATAATTTTTTTGCCTCTCGGTGCACGCGCATGTTCTATGTGTAAATACGTATCAATGCCTGTTTCGTCAATGTAAACCAAGTTTCCTCTTGCTTCATTTTTTATTCTTTCAATAAATACAACACTCGCTGATTCGTCTCTTTCCTTATAGATTTTTTGTTTTTTTTATAGGTATATCCTAGCTTGCGCAAAGCCTTAAACACAGCATTGATTCCGCAATTAAAATGATTCGCAATTTTAGCCTCCTAAATAAGGTCAACCAAATATATATTCGATAAAACTTTTTTGGGATTGAAAATGCTTTATTGTGGATGATAAAAAAACATACAGTGTTGATCTTGGCCTAGCTATCAACGTTATTTTAAACTGCTTGATATAAAATAGAGTTATGTTATTTAACAGGAGCGGTAAAAAATTTTTTAGGGCTTTCTAATTAGGCCTTAAAGGACTCAATACTGATTTTGGCTATGGGAGGAAATTTAGATAGTTATATTAATAGCGTCAAACAAAAGTTCGTATTAGGAAATACGACAGAGCATAGCTTTCGTATTGATTTACAGCAATTAGTAGAAACTATAATGCCTCATGTCAGAGTGATAAATGAACCTAAACATTCCGAATGCGGCGCTCCTGATTTCATTGTTCAAATGAAAGATAACAAAGCGCCGATTTGTTATATAGAAACCAAAAACATATATCACAATTTGGATAAGCTTTCAGACTCCGAGAAAAACCAGCTGCAACGCTATCTTAAAGGGCTGTCTAGGGTAATTTTCACGAATTATTTGGATTTTATTTTTTTCCAAAACGAAAAAGAAGTTGCAAGGATAAAAATCGCAGATATCGAAAACAACAAAATTATTCCGCATAAAAACGGATTTATAAATTTAGAAAAGTATATTAGGAACTTTTGCTCACCTCTAAATATCGAAATTAAGAGTCCATTTTCTCTTGCCGAAATTATGGCGCAAAAAGCAGCTCTGTTACGTGAAGTAGTCGAAAAAGACTTAGATGCGAAAGAAGGAGACAGAACGCTTTCTGAACACTTGCAAGCATTTAAAGAATATCTCATTTCTGATTTAAGTAACAAATCATTTGCTGATGTTTATGCCCAAACAATCACGTACGGATTGTTTGTCGCACGCATGAATGATACAACGTTGGAAGATTTCGATCTTGACGAAGCGTGCCACTTAATATCTCGAACCAATCCATTCCTTTATAATTTGTTTAGGGCTATAACAACTTCTGATGATTCTCGTATATCTTGGCTATTAGAAGACTTAATCAACATTTTTAGATGTATCAATGTTTCAAAATTGTTGGCCAATGATCCACGCCTAAAAGATGATCCATTTTTATATTTCTACGAACATTTTTTGGAAAAGTATGATAAAGAAACTAAATTTAAAAGAGGGGTTTTTTATACTCCAAAACCGATTGTTAGGTTTATAGTAAACGCCGTCGATGACATTTTAAAAAATGATTTTAATTTAATTGATGGATTGGCTGATACCTCTCGTATTAACGCTAAGGATGGTAAAGAAGAATTTAAAGTCCAAATTCTTGACCCGGCAATTGGAACAGGCCCATTTCTTGTCGAAGTCATTCGCAAAATTTATAAGCAATTAAAATCACAATCTGGAACTTGGCAAAATTATATTGAGAATCTCTTGATTCCTCGTTTGAACGGTTTTGAAATTATGATGACGCCATATATTTTGTGTCATATAAAACTCGAAAAGCAATTGATAGAAACAGGTTATCAACCTAGTGACAAACAACCCAAAATGAGGGTCTACCTAACAAACTCGCTTGAAAGCGGGGCTAAGGATCTGCCTACTATGTTTGCGACATGGTTGAAAGCTGAAGCTGTAGATGCCAATTTGGTAAAAGAAAATACTTCTATTATGGTAATAATGGGTAATCCGCCATATGGAATAAGTGGCTATAACAAAAGTGACTACATTAATGAACTGCTAAAAGTATATAAAGAAAATTTGGATGAAAAAAATATTCAGCCACTTTCTGATGACTATATAAAATTTATAAGACTCGGAGAGAATTTTATAGAGAAAAATAAGGAAGGCATACTCGCTTATGTAACCAACAATTCATTTTTAGATGGATGTATACATCGGCGTATGCGTGAATATTTATTGCGTACATTTGATAAAATTTTCATTGTTAACTTACACGGAGACGACCGCAAAAAAGATGCACCTGAAGGAGTAAAGGATGAAAATGTATTCGATATCATGCAGGGCATATGTATTACAATTTTCGTAAAAACTAAGAGGCCTGAAAATGAATTTGCAAAAGTGTATTACACAGATTTATTTGGAACTCGGGATGAAAAATTTAATTATTTAGAAACTCAAAAATTGGATCTCCAAAACTTTACAGAAATTGCGCCAATCCAACCTTGGTATTTTTTTGTACCAAAAGATTTAACTTTACAATCAGAGTATAACAACGGATTTGCTATTAATGAGATGTTTGTTTTAAATCGTAGTGGTATAAAAACACATAATGATGCAATAACTATTCAATTTATGAAGGATAATATAGAACAGGTAGTTCGAGATTTCCAGAGTTGCGACAAAGAAAAATTAACAGAAAAATATTATGTAAGTAAATCGCCAGATTGGAATTATGTAGCAGCTAAAAATGACTTAACTCATAATACTATTATAACAGATAGAATATTGTATCGTCCCTTTGATACGAGATTTACCGCTTACACTGGCCAAAAAGGATTTATGCAACGTCCACGTGAAGAAATTATGAGGCATTTTGTTTTGCAAGAAAACATTGGATTATGCACTTGCAAATTATTATCTTCAGCAACTTGGACACATATATTGATCACAAAAAATATTATAGACATATGTTATGTCTCTAATAAAGGGAAAGAAGCGACTTATCTTTTCCCGCTCTATTTATACGAAGAATCTTTTGGAGAAAAAACTCGCCATCCCAATTTAAATGCTGATGTCGTTGAAAAATTTGCATCTTATGTTGGGTTGCAATTTACAGAGGAAAAAACAGATAGCGAAAATACATTCGCGCCGATAGATATTCTCGACTATATTTATGGAGTGCTGCATTCACGCAAATATCGGACTAAATACCTAGAATTTTTGAGAATAGATTTTCCGAAAATTCCATACCCATTCAATCAAGAATATTTCCTGAAAATTGTAAATCTAGGAGCTCAACTGCGCAATTTACATTTGCTAAATGGTGTAATGCTTGAAACCTCTTATCCAATTTCAGGAACGAATGTAGTTTCTAAACCGCGTTTTGTAAACGACAGAATTTACATTAATGAAGAACAGTATTTCGGTGGAGTTTCAGAAGAAATTTGGACATTTCCAATCGGTGGGTATGTTCCAGCTCAAAAATGGCTAAAAGATCGCAAGAATCGGACTCTAACTGCGGATGACATATTTCATTATCAAAAGATTCTAGCCGCCCTTTCTCACACAATTTCAATTATGGATGAAATCGATACCATAATCTGATAAATTACTTTCATTAAATGATAAATACAAATTTTACATTGAAAATGGGACATAGCACTCAACGAGAGCAAGTCAACCAGTCAACTTCCAAAAATTTCTGACGCTAGAAAAATTCCGGGGTGCTACCTCCCGCTGAGTGCCAATCGTTCCCAGTACCTTGAGGCTTAATTGAGATATTTAAAGATAAAACGCTAAAATTTCCCCCAACGGTTTGTTTATTGGAAATCTACCTTTCGTTGATGTATAGCGGAAAAGAGGTAACAGCAACAAATGAAAGACTAAAAGGAGTTTAAAAAAATTTCTTTTGAACTATAAGAAATAATTATATAATAAATACAGTTAGTCTGAAAAAGTCTGTTTCAGTCTAAAGTATTTTTTGCCATATAGCATCAACTTTTAAGGGGGACTTTTGTGGGTATTTTTAAGCGCCACAAAAGCGAAAGTGTTGAAATTTTAGAGGGAGGTTGGTTTTGTTTGGCGTGCGCCCCATCCGCCATTCATCGTTGTTTCTATGCTTTTTAAAAAATCTGGGTTTATGAATGCAGCTATTTTTCAGGCAAAAATGGCGTATAAAATTGGAGAAGTACCTGTTGGCGCGGTAATTGTACAAAACAATCATATTATAGCGTCTTCGCATAATCTAGTAGTAACAAACAACGATTCTACAGCTCACGCTGAAATTCTAGCGATTCGCAATGCGTGTAACAAATTAGAGACACATCGTCTTGATCATTGCGAAATATTTGTTACTTTAGAACCATGTGCGATGTGCATGAAAGCTATAATTCTAGCGAAAATAAAAAAACTTTATTTCGGTGCATATTCTTTTAAAACTGGAGCTGTATTCCACGGGGAAAATATGATACAATGTCACAAAAGTTTTGATTTGAAAGTGGTAGGTGGTTTAAAAGAAACAGAATGTAGTGTTTTGTTAAAAGATTTTTTTAGTTCCCTTAGGGATAATTTATTTTAATTTTTATTTGGAGGCAAAGTGCGAGTTTTTGTAAAAGATAATGGCGTTGATCAAGCGTTGAGAACGTTAAAAAAGAAAATGCAGAGAGAAGGCGTTTTCAGAGAAGTAAAGTTGAGGCGTCATTATGAGAAACCATCTGAGAAACGAGTAAGAGAAAGGGCTGAAGCTATCCGCAGAGCTAGAAAGCTTAATAAAAGACGAATAGAAAGAGATGGCTTTTAAATTTATTTTTTCACCTATTATTGGCCGATTTATAGTCGGCCTTTTTTATTTGTAGAGTTTTTCATGGAAAAAATTTGCATATATACAGATGGAGCATGTAGCGGAAATCCTGGGCCAGGTGGTTGGGCTGCAGTAATAAAAACAAATGGAGATATTATAGATATTTTCGGAGCTGAAAAAAATACAACAAATAATAGGATGGAATTAAAAGCTGTTATTTTTGCATTAAATAAAGTTCATTCTATTGGGATCGTTGATAACATAGAACTATACACAGATAGTCAGTATGTAAAAAACGGCATTACTGTATGGATAGATTCTTGGGTAAAAAACAATTGGGTTAATTCACAGAAACAACCTGTAAAAAATCAGGATCTGTGGAAAGAGTTATTAGAAATTACAAATAGAATGAAAATTTCATGGAATTGGGTCAAAGGACATGCTGGGCATGAAGAAAATGAAAGAGCTGATTCACTAGCAAGAAGTGCTTGTATGTCTGCGAAATATTCTGATAATTAAGAAAATAATATAATGCAAAAATTAGATATATATAATTACGATTTAGACGAATTAATTGCTGAATTTGAAAAACTTGGATTTTCGAAATTAGATGCCAAAAAAGTATTTCCATGGCTATATAGAAAAAGGATTGGTAGCTTTCAAGATATGACTGATTTGTCAGCTAAAACAAGGGAAACTTTAGAAGAAAAATTCGAATTTAGGTCTCTCAAATTATTGAACATACAAACGTCTATTGATGGAACTCAAAAAGCGCTTTTAGAATTGCCAGATGGTAGAACTATAGAAAACGTAATTATTCGAGACGCAGAGAGAGTTACATTGTGCATGTCAACTCAAGTAGGTTGCGCAATGGGCTGCAAATTTTGCAATACAGGGACGCAATCATTCGAACGTAACTTAACTGCAGGTGAGTTAATTGGGCAGGTTTTGTTTTGGATAAATTATTTAGCAAAATCAAATGAAAAAATAACTAACATTGTAGTCATGGGAATGGGGGAGCCTTTTGTTAATTATAAGAATCTGTGTTCATGGATTTCTATTATGCTACACAAAAATGGTTTAAATTTTTCAAGGCATAGAATCACTGTTTCAACGTCCGGAATAACTGACCATATACATGATTTTGCGAAAAAATTTCAAGTGCAGCTTGCGATATCTCTGCATGCACCAAACGATGAAGTTCGCTCTAAAATTATGCCAATCAACAAGAAATATAATATTGCTACTATATTAGAAGCAGTAAAAGAATATCCGAAATTAAGCAATACAGATTATGTCACTTTTGAGTATCTAATGCTTAAAGGAATAAACGATACACCAGAGCATGCGCATGAATTAGTCAGATTGCTATCTAGAATAAAATGCAGAGTTAACTTGATAATGTTCAACACATGGAACGGATGTATATTCGAAAGAAGTGATAAAATAAATGTAGAAAAATTCCAAAATATTGTTAAAAAGAAAGGAATAATGTGCACAATACGCAAATCGAAGGGGAACGATATTTTAGCAGCATGTGGGCAATTAAAATCTACATGCGAAAACAAATAATAGATATTTACTCTACGTATACTTCGGAATAATTAATTCCAAATGGAATAAATTCTAACAACCAAGTTTTTATATACGGAATAGTGTTTTCTGGCAATTTGCTAAGCTCAAAAAACGCCAAATCATTGCATTTTTCTGGTTCTCCTATTTGAATAACACCTGAATAATTTAAGCACTTATACACAAACGAAATATAATTCCCACTTTTATTATGCCCTATCATAAGGATATCCAAATCATCTGGGGATATATCTATACAAAGCTCCTCTTTTGCTTCACGAATCATTGAATCTTTTGATGATTCATTATTTTCCATATGACCACTGGGAAGCCCATAATATCCACAATAGAAATCTGTACCATTTCTTTTCTGTAATAAAACACGGCCACTTTCATCAAAAATCAATAAATAAACGGCCGCTTTAAATTCTGCCCTTTTTTTACAAGACATTTTATACTTCTAGATTTGTTATTTTCTCAAAAATGCAGGAATATCTAGGTCATCGTCCTGCTGGTTAGATTGTTCAACACTCTGTCTTGTGTAAATATCAGTCCTGACATGGGAATCTACTTCGACTTCTTCGTGTTTATATCTTCCTGTAATACGCTCAAACAATGAAGGAACATGCTTTTTCCTTTGTTGTTGTGGCTTTGTCGTTAAAGCTTCGTTTCTGACATCAGCATATTCCACAGAATTATTTGATAATTTTTCTTCTTGCTGTACTCCAGCTTGTTCTTGTATAAAGTTCGGCGTATTTGACTTTAATTGTGACTCCTCATATTGTTTAGAAAAGCTATTGACAGGGCTTGGAGAAAAATTAGCGCTATTATTTTTCAGCATCTCTTTTGACGCATCTATACCAGTAGCTACGACAGAAACACGAATGCGGCCATTTAATTTTTCATTGAATGTAGAACCAAAAATTATATTAGCTTCAGGATCAACTTCCTCTCTAATTCTATTTGCTGCTTCATCGACTTCGTACAAAGTCATATCGTACCCGCCAGTTATATTAACCAAAACACCTCGAGCTCCTTTCATAGAAACATCATCAAGCAAAGGATTAGATATTGCTGCTTCAGCTGCTTCTAACGCTCTTCCTTCTCCTTCTGCGTCGCCAGTGCCCATCATAGCTTTACCCATTTCGCTCATAACTGTGCGAATATCGGAGAAATCCAAATTAATTAAACCCGGCATTACCATCAAATCAGTTACGCCTTGAACACCTGACCTCAAAACGTCATCAGCCATTTTAAATGCATCAGCAAAAGTTGTCCTTTCTGTAGCAACTCTAAACAAATTCTGATTTGGAATTACGATTAGTGTATCAACGAATTGTTGCAATTCATCTATTCCACGCTCAGCCGTTCTCATTCTATGAGTCCCTTCAAAATGGAAAGGTTTTGTAACTACCCCTATTGTTAAAATACCATTTTCCTTAGCTAAACGCGCTATTACAGGAGCGGCTCCAGTCCCTGTGCCACCGCCCATTCCAGCGGTAATAAATACCATATTACTGTCTTTTATGTATGACAAAATATCTTGAATAACTTCTTCAGCTGCGGCTCTTCCAATATCTGGTCTTGCTCCAGCCCCAAGCCCTCTTGTTATATCTAATCCTAATTGTATTTTATTATCGGCCAAAGAATTTAACAAAGCCTGTGCGTCAGTATTAGCTACGACAAAGTCAACACCACGAAGTTTTTGCCTTATCATGTTATTTACAGCGTTGCCACCAGCTCCACCTACGCCAAAAACAGTGATTTTTGGGCTTAAATCACTAACAGCAGCGTAATCTCCGTCATCAAACAAGGAATCTACGCTATTATCAACTCGGCTGCTATCTGCGTTATCTAAGGTCATTTGCATTCCTCCCGAAATAAAATATACAGAAACAATAGTTAAATTCTATAACATAGAGTTCAATAGGTCAATACATATTCCATCATGAAAAGTTAAAAAAAGAAACTAATATATATTTGAATTCGAATATTCATTATACGATTAGTAAATGCAATAATAGATAAATTACACATTAACATTTTTTACTATTTTACGGATTTTTGCTGCATTGTTATTATCGATGATCACTGAATAGACTTTTTCTTGTAATTCGTTGGAAATATAAAATTGAAAATCTTGATAAAAACACATATGAGGACTGTCTCAATGCAAAAAATATAGCTTTTAATTTAATCGCTATATGTTGTACTATTGAAAATGTTATATATTCATTCGAGAGGTTGTATGAATTTGAAAGGTTATATTCCAGCTATAGTTACACCATTCTCAGGTAATTCTGTAGATTTGCAGTCGTTTAAAAAATACGTTCACTGGCTTGTAGAAAGCGGCGTAAACGGCATAGTTGTATGTGGATCTACTGGGGAGTCAATTAATTTATCATTCGAAGAGAAACGACAGCTAGTGTCAACAGCTGTGGATGTGGTAAACAACAGAGTTCCTGTCATCGGCGGAATAATCACATCGACAACAGACGAAGCTGTAAAATTAGCAAAAATGTACGAGATGGAAAATGTGGATGGTTTACTATGCGTTTGCCCTTACTACGTAAAACCAACTCAAGAGGGAGTATATACACACATTAAATATGTACATGAATCAACTACACTTCCGATTATCTTATATAATAATCCAGGTAGGACTGCATTTGATTTATCAGTAGACACTCTCAGAAAATTAGCGTCATTAGAGCGTGTAGTTGGACTAAAAGAAGCTTCAAGTGATTTATCTAGATTTTTATGCTGGCGTCAACACGTAAAGTCTGATTTTCGCTTTTTATCTGGAAACGACGACACTTTCTGTGGCTCTTTGGCGTTAGGAGCACATGGTACGATATCTGTTACATGCAATGTAGTTCCAGACATTTGTAGAGATTTATTTGCAGCATGGGAAAATCGAGATTTCGATAAATTTGTTGTACTAAGGGATAAAATAATGAATCTTCACAATCTACTCTTTGCAGAGCCAAGTCCAGCACCGACTAAGTATGCGTTATCTCTAATGGGCGTAATGAAGGAGGATGTAAGGTTGCCTCTTCTACCATTGACAGATGTAACTAAAAATAAAATTAAATATGAACTAGAAAAATTGAGTTTGATATAATCAATGAAAGAAGTCGGATATAACAAAAAAGCTAAGTTTGATTATGAAATTTTAGAAACATTTGAATCAGGAATTGTCTTAAGCGGTTCAGAAGTAAAGTCTCTTCGTACGAGTAAAGCAGGAATGACTGATTCATATGCGACTGTTACGCAAGATAAAGAAGTCATAATTTACAACTTGCATATACCTCAGTATGAAATGTCAACTGCGAAGAATTACGATTCGAAAAAGAATAGAAAGCTCCTACTTCATAGACGACAAATCGAAAGGATCGCTGGATATTTGCAAAAAGGCGGCTATACACTAGTACCGATTTCTGTGTACTTTGGTAAAAATGGATATATTAAGGTTCAATTAGGTATAGGAAAAGGCAAAAAGCTTGTAGACAAGAGAGAGACTATAAAAGAAAGAGAATGGAATAGAGAAAAATCTAGAATTTTAAAGAGAGATTATTGAGAGCTATATGAAATTTATATCATACTTAAAGGTTGTTTGTATATTTGTTATATTCGTATTTTCTGCATGCTTATCCTGTGCAGAAAAATCCAGGAAAGAATCATGTATAACTAAAAAGAGCGCAATATCGAAAGCAAATAATGTTAAGATTGAAAAAGAAAAATTAGCTAACGGCAAAGGCGATGGAGTTACCAACAGCAAAAAACACTTAAAAACTCAGTATGATAATTTATATAAAATTTCCGCATCTATTAGAAAAATAGAAAAGCGTTTAACTGAGCTTAATAAGGCTAGTCTTTACTATGGAGTGATCTTAGAATCGTCGGATAATGCTATAAAACAAAAAGACGCTTTTATCGCAAAAAACATAGACAACCTTAGGAATGAATATAATCCTTTGAAAAAAGCCTTCTCTTCAAATAAAGCTTTAGTAAGCAATTGTTGCACAAGGATTGACGAAATAAACCGAAGTATTTGTTTATTGCAAAATAAACTAAAAAGAAATGGTATAAATGAAAAAAATTTAGAAGCAAGCATGAATAAACAGCGCCTTGACCTATTTTCAGAATATACAAAGATAGCACAAAATTCAAAAGAAAATCCCATTAAAGGAAAAGATAAAAATGATGTTATCAATTATGTGACTAAACATGCTGTTTCTTTAACTGATTTATTTGAACGCATCAGGTTTGAAGTTAGTGTCGGACGCTTTAAAGATTTTAATTCGTGTAAAATTGAAAAGGATGATATATGCATTCCTGTGGAATTTTTCTTATCTGAAAGCTTAGATATTCATACTCCGTATAGAACTTCTAAATTTCTCGTTAGAAAGAACGCAAACGTGTTTGCTCCAATTAGTGGTGTCGTAGTTTTTTCACAACCGTATAAAACAAATGGGCATGTAGTCATTCTTAATAACGCAAAATGTGGATGCGTTATGCTATACGGATTTGGTTCTTCATTTGTAAAGTTAGGAGATCTAGTGCAAGTAGGCCAGGTTATCGGAGAGACTCAGGAATCAACTTCATGCCTAGGGTTTTCAGAAGTATTTTTTGTACGGAAATGATATAATGATATATAACGTAGAAAAATGTTTTTAAATTAAAAAATATTATTTATTGGATGTGTATTTTTGTATGTTTCCATCACTGTTTGATCATTAATTTCAGTGTAAATTTCTGTAGCAGCTAAAGAACTGTGACCTAACAATTCCTGAATATATCTTAGCTCTACACCTTCTCTCACTAAATGGCTAGCAAAACTATGTCTAAGAGCATGTGGCGTTAAATATTCTGGAAAATTATGCTTTTCCCTAAATGCTTTCATTCTCGACTCAACTACAGACTTATTTAATACTTTTCCGCGCACACCCCAAAAAATATAACAGTTTGAATCTGATCTATTTATGTATGGACACTCATTTATGTAAGCATCTAGGATAAATAACATCTCATCTAACACAGGGACTAACCTTTCCTTACCGCCTTTCCCCAATATTCTTATGTTTGGACCGATATCGCTAATTCTCAAATTCAACGCTTCACTAATTCTTAAACCTGCTCCATATAAAATTATATACAAAGCTTTGTCTCTTAAAGTAACCCAATTTAAATCTACATCTGCAAATTTTTTTATCGACAACATTGTAGATACGACATTAGAATCTACTGGATGAGGCAACAATTTACTTAATTTTGGGCGTCTAATCGTATTTATACATTTTATCGGGATCCCATCTCTCTTCGATATAAAGATCAAAAAATTTTTAATAGCAGACAACTTACGTGCATTAGATCTAGCGCATATACCATTAGACCTATTATCAGAAAGCCAAGCCCTTAAATCTGCATTGCAAATGCCTTTTATATCATCAAACCCGACAGCATCAACATTTAAATGTTTAACAAGAAATGCGAGAAAAAACTTTAAATCGCTTCCATATGCAATAGTAGTTAATTTCGAACTACTGCTCTTGTTCGATACCCACACAAACCATTCTTCAACAACTTTGTACAGATCTGGAAGAACAATTTCACGTATATACAACAAATCTTCTAAAGTTGCCATAAACAGCCGATACTACATGTATATGCAGCGAACTAATATTATTCGCTAGATTTCAAAAAATTCAAAAACTTTTTCCGAGTAGCTTTCTTTCTTATCGAATAGTACCCCTTTAATAAAGCAGCTGTTTCATCTGGATCCTCATCGACAGAATACTCATCTTGAGAGTGATCATTACACATACCTAGATTAGATTGGCCACCTAAACCATCGAAAAAAAACGATATATCACAATTCAAACAAACTGATATCTTATAAAGCGAAGCAGCACTTACTCTATTGAGGCCCTTTTCATACTTTTGCAACTGCTGAAATGTTATACCAAGTTTTTTAGCTAAAGCGCTCTGCCCAAGACCGACTTCTAGTCTTTTTGCTTTTATTCTTTCTCCAATTATTAAGTCTATCTCACTAGTCCTTCTTTTTACTTGAGCTAAATTCTCGACAACCATAAACAATCTACCAATAAGAAATACAACTGTTGCATTAGACCATATGAATAAATAAAATGCAACTACAGTATAAGCACATTGCATGAGCTTATTATCATGATGTATATTTTACATGCATTTAGGCTGTTTTGCCTTAACTTATACAGAATTATTGATAGTAAGGAAATCTTGAGATGAATTTTTCTTTGTTCCTAGATGTTATTTTGTTCGCTACTTCTATAATGCTTATCGTAGCATTTGTGACATATTTAGAACGTAAAATCTTAGCTTTATTTCAACTACGGAAAGGGCCTAATGTTTGTGGCTGGAATGGCATCCTACAGCCAGTAGCTGACTGTATAAAATTACTCAATAAACAGATTTTATTTCCAAACAAAGCAGATAAAATATTATTCGTTATTGCTCCATTAATCCCTATCACTTTTCAAATGATGACGTTTTGCCTACTTCCGATTTTTAATAAAACACCATTATTCGAAAGTGAATATTCATTACTAATTATAATGGTATTTTCATTGATCTCATCATTTGGCGAATGCCTATCTGGATTAACTGTAGATTCTGTATATCAAAAGTTAGGTTCTTGCAGGGCAATAATTCAAGTATTTTCGTATGAATTATGTTTTTGCTTATGCCTTTTAAACATTGCATTAGCTTATAACTCTTTTGATATTTCTGTTATTGCTAACAAGCAAGAAATATGGAATGTTTTAAAGCTTCCACATATATTCATAATATATATTTGCGTTACATTGGCTATGTGCAACCGTACGCCATTCGACACTCTTGAAGCAGAACAAGAATTAATTGCAGGATACCACACTGAATACTCTTCTATATTATTTTGCCTTTTTTATATCAGCGAATACACAAACTTATGCTTAGTAAGTTGTATAGGAGCAATATTGTTCCTTGGTGGAATAAATATAATTTCTAATTCTTATCTGATTGGAAGCATGGTGCTGTTAGCAAAAACTTTTGTAATATTAATTTCAATGATCTTTATAAGAGCAGTTCTTCCAAGATTTAGGTTCTACAATATTTTAAGAGGATTCTGGTTTTATTTAATCCCAATTTTGTTTATATCTGTAATTATATATGCTTTATAAATAATGCGTAGTTACATGTAATTAAATAATTTTGTAGCTATATCGATCATCCTACATGCAAATGCATACTCATTGTCATACCAAGACGCAACAGTACATAAATTCCCATTTTGTACATTTGTAAGCGTAGAATCAAAAATAGAACTATACTTCGTACTGATAAAATCAGAGGAAACTAACTTTTCATCATTATAATATAGAATCCCGCATAAGTATGTTTCTGCAGCTGATTTCATTAAATCATTTATCTCTTCTGTAGAAGTATTTCTTTTTGAAACAAATGTAAAATTCACAAAAGAAACATTTGGAGTCGGAACTCTCATTGCATACCCATGTAATTTCCCGACTAAATCAGGAAAAATAAGACCTATCGCCTTTGCTGCTCCAGTCGAAGTAGGCACGATATTACAAGCAGCAGCACGACTTCTTCTCAAATCAGTATGGCTCATGTCTACTAATCTTTGGTCTCCTGTATAAGAATGAATCGTCAACATATCTCCGGACTCAATCCCTACTGAATCCTTTAACACCTTAACTAATGGTGCTAAACAATTAGTTGTACAAGATGCACATGATAATACGTTATCGTCTTTTGTAATGCAATCATCATTTACGCCAAATACAATAGTTTTGTCTACATTTTCCCCAGGCGCTGAAATGATAATTTTCTTTGCACCATTTTTTATATATCCAACACATTTCTCTTTGCTTTTAAATTTTCCTGTACACTCAAGAACAAGATCGACTCCAAGATCACGCCATGTATCTAAATTATCTGGAGAAGTAATGGAAGAATAATGAATTTTTTTACCATTACATATTATTTTATTTTCTTCGCAAGAAATTTCAGCATTAAGGCGCCCATGGACAGAATCGTATTTTAGCAAATGGGATGCTACGCTAGAACAAGATAAATCATTAATCGCAACAATGTCTAAATCACTGATTGTATTTAAAGCTAATTCCCGAAAAACTAAACGACCAATTCTACCAAAACCATTTATTGCTATTTTCATGCATGAATCTCCGCAGTATGAAAAATGAAAAACACGCTAGCAAAAAATGTAAAACTAGAGGATATATGCAAAAAATATTTGCTAGCATGCAACGGCGTTAGTAACCGTATTTTTTCAGTACCTCATGTACTATATGGCTAGAGTTTAAATTAAAAAAGTTAAAATTTTCTATATATTTAGCAGATTTTCCGAAATTATTCACACCGAAAAACATCCCGTCGTTCCCGTAATATTTATGCCAACCAAATCCAGAAGCAGCTTCTATTACGATTATAGGCTTTTGGCCTAACACTTCTTGTTTATAACTCTCTGATTGCTTATCAAAAATATTCAAAGATGGCATAGATACTATGTTTACTGATATATCTTTCTTCATCAAAACGCTTCGTACTTCTAAGGCTATCCCTACTTCAGAACCGGTAGCGATAATCGTCACTTTATTTTGGTTATTTGTAGAATCTTCATATAGTAGATAACCACCTCTCGAACATAAATTATCTCTTCCGCAAAATCTAACACTTAGAACTTTTTGGCGAGTCAGGACTATAACAGATGGATTATCTAGATTTAAAGCTGTTTCCCAGCATTCAGATGTTTCTAATGCATCTGCAGGTCTAAAAACATTCAAATTTGGAATAGACCGCAAACCAGCTAATTGTTCTACGGGTTGGTGTGTCGGGCCATCTTCTCCAACTCCTATAGAATCATGAGAAAACACAAAAATCGATGGTATATTCATCATTGCAGCTAACCTTATTGCAGGTTTCATGTAATCACTAAAAGCTAGAAATCCACCGCCAAAAGCGACTAATCCGCCATGCAGAGTAATACCATTAATTATTGCGCCCATAGCATGTTCTCTCACACCATAGTGTATGTAATTACCGCTATAGTCTTCTGCTTTAATAGGTCTGCTATTTGCATTCATGCATCCAGTAGATGTCCCTAAATCACAAGAGCCAGAAATTATAAAATTGGAAGCTGTACATAGTTCTGCAATGATCTTCTGAGAGATAGAACGAGTTGCTTCATACGGACGAGAGATAAAGAAGTCTTTTTTAAATGATCTAAAAACTCGCTTAAAAGCAACCTTTTGTTCTTCTTTTATCTTATTAAAAATATCGTGATATTGTTGATACCAATCATCTGCACACTGATTATATCTGCTGCCAATCTCTCTCCACTCTATCATTGCATCTTCATGAACAGCAAAAGAGTCTTGAGGAATTCCTATTTTTCTTTTAAATTCGATTACTTGCTGTTTATTTAAAATTCCGCAATGTGCATCTTTGCTACATTCGAAATCAGTACCAAAACCGATTTTAGTACTGCAAATTACTATAGACGGTCTTTTATCATCTACTTTAGCTTGGAAAATGGCATTTGAAATTTCTTGTTCATTGTGTCCATCAGCACAAACAACATGCCAGCCATAACTTTCAAAACGTTTTGTAACATCGTCATTACAAGTAATATCTGTGCGTCCATCTACTGTGATTTTATTGTTATCATATAGAACAATTAGCTTCCCTAATCCTAATACGCCAGCTAAAGAGCAAGCTTCATGAGATATGCCCTCCATCAAATCACCATCCCCTGCGCAAACATACGTAAAGTGATTTATTACATCGTCTCCTAACCTATTGTTCAAAATTCTCTCAGCAAGAGCCATACCTACAGCTGTAGCGATGCCTTGCCCTAATGGTCCTGTGGTCATTTCAATGCCAGCAGCTATATTATATTCTGGATGTCCAGATGCTATACTATCAAATTTTCTAAAAATTTTTAGGCTTTCAATTGTAAATTTTTCGTATCCACACAGATGTAGAATAGAATATAATAGGGCTGATCCGTGCCCTCCAGATAATACGAATCGGTCCCTATTGGGCCAATTTGGATTCTTAGCTGAAAATCTCATGTGATTCTTAAACAGCGCTGTCACACAATCTGCCATACCTAAAGGCAATCCGAGGTGCCCACTATTCGCATTAACTACCATATCGACAGAAAGCCCTCTAACGGCATTAGATAAATTTTCTAGCATGACATTCACCGTAAAATATACATTTAGATAATACTATTCACAACATTAATAACATATTAACAAAAAATACATCATCAGTGCTATGCTATAAAACAAAATTAGCCTTAATTCTTTTGGGCGCGAATAGATGAAAATAATAAATATATCCCAACAAATAACATAGGAATGGAAAGGATTTGTCCTATTGTAATCCCAAAATTTCCAAGTATAGAATAATTTAGCAACGTATCAGGTTCTTTGAAAAACTCACAAATAAAACGAAATACTGCATAGCCAATACAAAACACGCCAGATAACATTCCAGATTGAAGTTTGCTTCTAATTCGTATTCTTAATGTTACTAGCATAACTACGAATAAAACTATACCTTCTAAAAAAGCCTCATATAGCTGACTAGGATGTCGAGAAACTCCATCAATAGCAGTAACAGCAAAGATGCAAGAAGATTGGGTCCCGAAAAGTTCTCCATTTATAAAATTTGCTATACGACCAAGAAATAACCCGATAGGGGTAGATATTGCTAAAACATCACAAAAAGAAAGAAAATTTATTTTATGATTTTTTGTAAATAAAAATATGGAACAAACAACCCCAATAAAACCGCCGTGGAATGACATACCGCCTTCCCATATTTTAAAGATCTCTGCAAAATTAGATAAATAGTAATTAGACTCATAGAAAAAAACATGGCCGAGTCTACCGCCAATAATTATACCTACGACAGCGTAATTCAAAAATTTATCTATTTTCTCAGGTGGAAAATAACCGATACATTCGGCATATTTTTTAGAAACAAATGAGCAAATCAATATTCCAAATATATATGCAAGTGAATACCAACGTACTGGCAACCCGAATATTTCAAAAGCGACTGGATCTAACATAAAGCTAAACATTGAAAAGGAATCTTATATTTAATAAAATACATCTGTTTTTTGATGTTTATTTGATACATATGTTACCGAACTTGCTTACGCTATCTAGAATACTAGTAATTCCAATAATTATGGCATGTTTTTATTTCGATGGTCAATCTATCAAATATATTGCAGCTACATTATATGTGTGTGCATGTATAACTGATTTTTTTGATGGATATTTAGCAAGACAATGGCATCAAATATCGAATTTTGGGAAAATTTTTGATCCGATAGCAGACAAATTACTTGTAGCTATCGTCTTACTTATGCTTTCTGGCCATGGCATTGTATATGGAATACATTTAATTCCATCTGCAATTATTTTGGCGCGAGAAATACTTGTTTCAGGATTGCGTTCTTATCTTGCTCAAATTCAGCAAATAATTCCTGTAACAAAATTTTCAAAATGGAAAACATTTACGCAGATGCTAGCAATCTCTTGTTTGTTATTCGCTTACGCAAGCGAAAATGCAAATGTTTTCAGTTTAGGCATATACTCATTGTGGCTATCGTCTATTTTCACAATAATTACTGGGTATCGATATGCTAGAAAAGGGTTATTAATTTTATATCCAGAAATTTTCAAATAAATTGTAGCACTACAAATAACCTCTATTACGAACAATCAATTTGCAAATTACTTACGTTGCAACTATGTTTGAATAATGTTAACATGACGCAATTCATGTATTAGTTTTGGAGAAAAAATGCAAAAGCACGAATCGGAAAAATTACGACAATATATAGAAAAAATCGAAAATTTAATGGTCGAGAAAGTGGAGATACAAGAGGCTATCAATGAAGTTTTCCATCAAGCAAAAGGAGACGGATTCGATACAAAAATCATGAAAAAAGTTATAAAACTAAAGCAGATGAAAACGGAAGATAGAGAAACCGAAGACATGTTGCTTTGCACTTATATGCATGCTTTAGGATTAGGAGTTAGCGAAAACGCTAATGAATAGAATATCATCTGCAATAATAGCTATGTCAGGCGGAGTTGACAGCTCTGTCGCGGCAGCTGTTTGCAAAGAAAAATATAAGAAAGTTATAGGTTGTACATTAAAACTCTTTGAATCTGAATCAGCTGATATTGCTATTAATGACGCAGCAGAGGTTTGTAAAAAACTTGGAATAGATCACATTGTTGTTGATAGCAAAGATATATTTAAAAAGTATGTGATAGATTATTTTATAAATTCGTACAAACATGGCGAAACGCCAAGCCCGTGCGTAATGTGTAATCCGAATGTGAAGTTTTTTATGCTTGAAAAAATTCGCAAAGATATCGGATTTTGCAAGATAGTGACTGGACATTATGCGATATTAGAAACTCGCGACGATCTAGTGTCCCTCAGAAAAGCTAAATATCAAATGAAAGATCAGAGCTACTTTTTATATAGAATTCCTAATTATATTTTACGCAATACAGAATTTCCGCTAGGAGAATTCCAATCAAAATTAGAAGTTAGACGAATAGCAGAAAGTTTAGGCTTAGAAACGTCTTGTAAAAAGGATAGCCAGGATATTTGCTTTATAAAAAATTGTAAATATACAGAACTTATAAATTCTGCAATACAAGGGAATATAATTGATGAATTCGACGGTAAAATACTTGCAAAACATAACGGGATAGAAAATTATACTATTGGCCAAAGAAAAGGATTAGGGCTTTCAGGTGGGCCGTTTTACGTCAAAAAAATAGATGCAGATACAAATTCAGTCATCGTATCTAAAGAATTAGATTATAAGAACACAATTTTTTTAGATGACGTCGTTTGGGTAAACGACGAAACTTTAGGATCTTGCAGCGCAAAATTAAGATCATCAAAGCCACAAAGAAACGCTGTAATTAATAAAACAAAAGATGGACACTATTTTGTTACATTAAATGAAGCAGACATAGGAGTAGCACCTGGCCAACATTGCGTATTTTATGACAATGAATACGTAATAGGTGGTGGGGTTATAAAGGATTCTATAATGGGATAAAGATATGTCAGATCAATCCTCGTTATTCAGCGATTTATTATCATCAGAATCGAATTTACACAAGGTACCATTAGCAGACAAAATTCGACCTCAAAAAATATCTGATTTAATGGGTTATGAAACATATGCAAAAAAAATATACATAAACAATTTGCAATCAATGATTCTATGGGGGCCACCAGGAAGTGGCAAAACTTCTCTCGCGAAAATTATAGCTAAAAATAGCAACATGCAATATGAAGAGATTTCTGGTGTATCGTATGGAAATTCAAAATTAAAAGAAATACTAGATAATCGCAGCAGTTTTAAAGACAGCCAGATCTTGGTAATAATAGATGAAATACATCACTTAAATAAATCTCAACAGGACATTTTTCTACCACATTTAGAAAGTGGAAAATTGATAATAATAGGAACTACTACAGAAAATCCATCGTTTGAGTTAAGACCAGCGCTATTGTCGAGATGTAAAGTAGTTGAGTTTAGTAGACTAACTAAAAACGATTTAATGAATATTTTAGAAAGAGCAGAATTTTTTTCTCATAAATCGCTTAAACTTACACAAGCAGCAAAAGAGAAACTATGCGAAATCTCAGATGGAGATGGTAGGTATTTAGTTAACAGAGTGGAAGAGCTACTTGAAATCAATACAAAAAGCTTGATTGATACAAATGAAATGTTAGAATTACTTCCAAAACGTTCAACTTTATATGATAAATCCGGAAATGAACATTATAATTTAATCAGCGCATTACATAAGTCCCTTAGAGGTTCTGACGCTGACGCTGCTTTATATTGGTTTGCAAGAATGCTTGAAGGTGGAGAAAATCCTCTTTATATAGCAAGACGACTTGTTCGCTTTGCTGTAGAAGATGTTGGAATGGCTGATCCAGAAGCATTGCACCAAGCAATTGATGCACAAAAAGCTTATAGGTTTTTAGGCTCGCCGGAAGGAGAATTAGCACTCGCACAAGCGATTGTTTATCTCGCTACAGCCCCAAAATCAAACTCAGTTTATGTAGCATATAATCAAGCTAGAAAATGCGCAAAAACGTTTGGTACATTGATGCCAGGAAAAAATATTTTAAATGCTCCAACTGATATGATGAAAAATTTAGGATATAATGAAGGTTATATCTATGATCATGATACGAAAGATGGGTATGCTGGTACGAATTTTTTCCCTGATGGCCTCGAACGGCAAAATTTTTATAAGCCAGTTGAGCGAGGATTCGAGCGAGAAATTGCTAAAAGAATAAAATGGCTAAATAGTCGTAGAAAAAATTAACTATTTATCGGCGTGTTACAATAACTTGAATATTCGCCACAATCTCTGTTCGTCTTAATTTAACTTAAACTATTACAAATTGTTACGTTTGTGCATAAAAATTTTCATATAACGCAGTAAATGTACTTACAGCTTATATATTATTTTTTTACTTGAATTAGCCAATTATATAGTTCTGTTTTTAACTCGAATTCATTCATGCATATTATTGGAGTTTCAGGCATATACTTATCTACTTCAGCTATTTTGGATATAGAAAATTTGATTGCTCTAATATCTAGATTATCTTTTTTTATATCATAAACTAGCTTACATGTATTCCAATAAGAAATTGCGCTCTCGTTCTTTAATTTTTTAAATTGAGCCAATCCATACAAAGATCCGCCTCTATATGTTATTTGTTCTTTGTTTTTCTCTATTATTTCAACAATTTTATCAGTAGTTAAATTAGCATAAAAGTAGATCTTTCCATCATCTGACAATACAGGATTAGGCAAAATGCCATTCGTTGCTCTATCACCGCTAAAAATTACTTTTGTAACTGTAAATCTACCTTTGTAAAGGAATATTTCAGAGAAAACACCACTTCCACCTGTCTTATAACGTCTATACGCTACATTTACTCCATTCCACTGCCCTATATACTGACAGTCATATACACTATTTAGCGCTGGTGTACGATTATATAATGTAGCAGAAACAATGTCAGTTTGAGCGACATATGATTCTGTTTTTTTCGCGTCTATTAGATTAATTAGGGGTATATCTTTAACATAACTATCTTTTAAATCAAATTCATTAAGTTTTTCTACACCATCAATTATATCAATTACTTTACTTCTAGTACTTGTATCAGCATTATTTACTATTTCTTGATATTCGTCAGAAAATCTAATAGCGCTAAAATCAACTGGCCCTACATGATAACTGTTTCTGTCTTTTTCATAAAAGTCACACGATCTTATAAAAAATGTCAAAAGCAAGAAACAGTATTTCATTCTCCTCATAAAACCTCTTATTCATTTCCTAAATTTTATTATAGACTAAAGCTTTAGATACTTTTATAAAATTAATCATCTATTTTAATAGTCTTTATATTTTTATCGTTCAAACCAGATTTGTTAATTTGCTGTACCATAGATGTAAATTCATTCTTAACGGTGGCTTTTTTGTGCAAAAAAGCCAATGGGCCAACAAACATCATTATTGCAGAGAAAACGATTGTGAATATTCCGCACAATATAGCGAGTTTTCCGTAAAAATGGTTTTCTGTGTCATTCTTTAAGTATTTTGCTATATTCTCTTCTGAATATGCTTTATCTTCTTCTTTAAATTTATAATTTTCTTGCCATTTTAGATTCTCATATATATCTGCAAGCAAATATAAAGGCTGAATAATAGCAAACAATGCCGACAGAAAAGATGTTGTCCTATACTCAGGCATTAAATGGTACCCATTTGCTATTTGTCGACTTACAAAATACCTGTAAATTCTGTTACCATAGAATCCAAGCACAGTCCAAATTAAACCTAATATAAATAACGAAGAAATAATAATTCCAACTACTGAACTACCATTATATAGAAATGAAGAGGCAGCCATTGGTAACCATAAAACTGACAACAATGATGAAAAAATCATAGACTCAACATACATCTTTCTGTATGCTAACCAAAATGGCCCAAAGATACATGCGGCAAAGTTAAATGTATTTTCTCCAGTATTATCGAGTTTTCTAAAGGCCGAAGTATAATAATTTAATTTTGATTCAGAAATCATGTTATCATCCAAATATATAATATTCTAACAAAGGCAACTTACAGAATGCAAATTTTATAAAATTGAAATATTGATATGTAAAAACACTTACAATATTGTACTTATTGAAATCATAGAAATAGACATTTGCTGAATTAACCTCTGCTAATAGCAATTTCGAATATTAACCATAGCAATAAAAACTATCTACATTAGGATCTAAAGAGAATCTTTAGCAGATACTCAAACTACATTTTGTAGCCATCATCTTAATCTGTGTACAAAAACGACTGCAAATTAATTATTTATTTATATTTTATTATTAGAATTATAATAATTTTTATGGATTGGATTTATGAGCGAAAAAGGCGCAACAATCATAGAATACGCTTTAATTGTTTCTCTTGTAGTAATTGCAGCAGTTTCAGGAATAAATAAACTAAGGGACGGAATTTCTGATAAATTCGTAATGATTGATAATGAAATCCAAAAAAAAACAAAGTAAGAATTAGTACAGTAATACTCAACAAGTCAATAACAAAAATATAGTTACTCTGAAAATTCTAAAAAAGATCAACGAAGAGAGATTACGCTTGCCAGTCATAGAAAATTTACTAAATTTTGCAAACACTACTCAAAGCATTGCTTTTATTTCAAACATAGCAAGAGATATTTGCTCGATTAAACTCTTCCAATCGCAATTTATCGTAGTGGACCTAGCAATAAATACTATGTCTATACTAGAATCTAAAATTTGATCATCTTTGAAAACTGAATAGACAGCATTTTTTAATCGCCGCTTAACTCTATTGCGACAAACAGCATTGCCAAGTTTCTTAGTAGCAGTATACCCAAGCCGACAACTCTCAGATGCGTCATTGTGTACAAAGTACAGAACAATGACATCTCTGAGCTTGATACATTTTCCTAGATTCTTTGCTCTTAAAAAATCTGCTCTCTCTCTAATAGAAAACTTACGTGAAAACATAGCTTAAGCGCTAAGTCTATATCTGCCCTTTGCTCTTCTAGCTTTCAACACGTGTCCGCCTGCCGCAGTTCTTGCTCTAAAGCCATGCCTACGTTTGCGAACCAATTTACTTGGATTATATGTTGGTCTAGCCATTCTAAAACTCCAAAAAAATCTGTGTTAATTCTAAATAAAACTGAACTGATAGTCAAGGTTATGTATAAGTTATTAAAACCAAAGTTAATTTATATATGTATGGAATCAGCATTTTTAAAACACAACGCATATAGCGAATATTGAAACGTACATATTAATGTTAAAATTTTATAGAAAAGACTTGATTTTAGTATTTTATTAATATATTTTAACTATAGTTGCTACAGTGAAGTTTAAAAAGTTTGTTTCTGTAGATAATTTGTTTTGGAGACCTTTACAGTATGCGAGTTTTATTAATAGAAGATGATTCCCCAACATCGAAAATAGTTGAATCTGTTTTGTCAAGCGAAGGTATAAGTGTAGACACTTCAGATATGGGGTTAGATGGCCTAGAAATTGGGAAAATATATGATTATGACGCGATTATATTAGACTTATTGTTACCTGATATAGACGGGTTTGAAGTTATAAAAAGGCTAAGAGCCGCAGATATAGGAACACCAGTTATTATATTGTCAGGTCTCTCTGAGTCGAAAGATAAAGTAAAATGTTTGGAAATCGGTGCTGATGATTTCATAACTAAGCCTTTTGAAAAGAAAGAGTTAGTTGCAAGAATTCAGGCTGTCGTTAGAAGGTCAAAAGGGCACTCTGAATCCGTAATCAGAATCGGAAGATTAACGGTCAATTTAAGAGCTAGAGAAGTTCTTGTAGATCAGAAAACTGTTCATCTTACAGGGAAAGAGTATGCGATTTTAGAGTTATTATGCTTAAGAAGAGGTGCCACTTTAACAAAAGATATGTTTTTAAATCACCTATACGGTGGTATTGACGAGCCAGAACCAAAAATCATAGATGTTTTTGTGTGCAAGTTGAGAAAGAAATTATCAGATATGATGGATGGAGAAAATTATATAGATACTGTTTGGGGAAGTGGTTATTGTTTAAAAAATCCTCAGCCTGTGGAGGCTAACAGAAATATATCTTATTTCAATGGGGACAACCTTGAATCTTTTGAAACTCATTTTGAGAATAGAGGGAATTCTCTAAATACTCTAGATGCAGCAGCAAAACCAAATGTAGGATAAAATTTATATTCACAGTTAATAACACGCATGTAAGATTTATGTGCGTGTTATTTTTTTGTATTAAACTTATTCATCTTGAGTAGTATGTACAAAATCTGAAATTTCATTCTTACTAAAACATAGAATAAGTCCAACTGTTATGCTTGTAGAAAGCATAGATGATCCACCGTAACTAATAAAAGGAAGGGTCATACCCTTCGTTGGAATCATGTGTAAGGAAGAAAGCATGTTAATTAATGTTTGCAATGTAAATTGTACTATTAATCCAGATAAAGCTAAAAATGGGAAGAGATCATATTTTCTATATGCACAAATTGAGGCTCTTACAAAAATGAACATATATAGAGAAACAACAAAAAGAGTAAAAATCAACCCGAATTCTTCTCCCATAACGGAAAATACGAAATCCGTATGGGCATCTGGCAAATGACGCTTAATCACACCTTCTCCAGGTCCTACCCCAAATAACCATCCATTTGAAAATGACTCTAAAGATTTTAAAACTTGATAATTATCTGTATCTACAGGGGCTAAAAATTTGTTGATTCTAATTGCAACGTGTGGAAATAAGAAATACGCAGCGCCTGCACCACATACAGCTACTACGAGACAAACTATCACAAGGATTATTTGTAGTCCGTTTAGAAATAACTGGCAAAACCAAACAGCACTAATTACAATTGACATTCCTATATCTGGTTGTAATACAAGTAAAGATATCACAAGACAATACAAAGCGAATGAAATATTACTGCCATTCTGATTTATATCTGCTGTTTTTGTATAAAAAAACCACCCACTAATTACAGCAAAAGTAGGTTTCACAAATTCTGAAGGTTGGATAGAAACCCCTAAAATGCTTATCCATCGCTTTGCGCCTTTAACTTGATTTCCACATAACAAACTCATAATGACAAAAAATATAAATAGCATAAACAATAGAAAACACAATCTTCTTGCTGTCTTTTCATTTAAAGATGCTATTGAAACTATTATAAATATAGACGGTAAAAGATAAAAAAGATGTCTTTTCACAAAGAAAAATTTATCAGAGATGCCTATTCTCGCAGCCGCCATCGGAGTAGCTGCAAAAGACATTACTATTCCTACGCATATCAATAATATAAAAGCGCCGAGAAGCCATCTGTCAACGCTCCACCATAGTTTCCCTAGTATGCTACTTTCTGTTCTAGAAAACTTAACTAGCGCCATTTTTATACTCTTTTATAATCTTTTTAAATCTATCTCCACGATCTTCAAAATTTTTAAACTGATCGAAACTTGCACAAGCAGGAGAAAAAAGCACAACAGGATTGCTATAATCTTGTGATGCATTTATAGCGGCGTCAACAGCTACATCTAAAGTAGTACATTTTCTACATGTGACACCATGTTTCAATAAAATCTCATAGAATTCATCTTCCGCGTTTCCAATTAAAAAAGCTTGTTTGATATATCGAAAATATTTATTTAAAGATGAAATACCACCTTCTTTCTGAATTCCTCCTGCTATCCATAAAATATCATCATTTAAAAACCGCAAGAATGCCTGTTCTGTAGAGTCAGCATTTGTCGCCTTGCTATCATTTATTATTTTAGCATTCGTCAAATCTGTATTTAATATCTCTTGTCTATGTTCTAGACCACAGAAAGATAGCAGCGAGTCTGCGAATTTTTTATCACTTATACCTACATGTTTCAATGCTGCATAAGCTGCTGCTATATTTTGCTGATTATGTGAACCAGAGAGTACCTGTGTATCTCCACAAATAATTTTATTATTTCTTCTATCATACAATTCATTATTGTTCCAAAAAACATCAGCCATATGTGAATTATATTGAGAAATTTTTACAATATTTTTGTGGATCTGTTCAAGATATTTTGTAATTTCTAGTAAAACACTGCTATCTTGTGAAATAACACATAAACCACTATCTAAAAACACTTTTTCTTTTGCTGCGACATATCCAAACATACCTCCGTGCCTTTCTAAATGGTCAGGTGTAATATTTAACAAAATTGATATATCAAAGCATGGATTAAAAGATAAATCTAGCTGATACGATGAAACCTCTACTACATAGATATCTGCATTAGCATCCATGCTAAGAACAGGGACACCAAAATTTCCTCCGACATCTACCTTGTATCCACATTCTTTTAAAATATGCCAAATTAAGGCAGTTGTAGTAGATTTCCCATTCGTTCCTGTAATAGCTATTATTTTTTTGTCTGTTTTAGCTTTGTTTTTTATAGCCATCAAAAAAAGATCTAAATCACTGTAGATTGGAACTAAATTATTTCTAGCTTCTTTCACTATATCGTGCATTTTAGGCCATGAAAATTTTATACCAGGGCTAACAATTAATGCATCTAAATTTTTCACATAGCTCACATCACTAGACGAAGGAGCGTTATCATCGAAACAGAAAACTTTACTACCACTCAAATTCAAAGATTCAACAGCAGCACAGCCAGTTTTCCCTAGACCCAATACGCCAACTTTTTTATCTTTCAAAAAATTTAACTCAATCATAGCTTTCTCGTTCTTATCTAACTTTTAGTGTAATTAAAGTCAATATAGCAAGCAATATCGACACTATCCAAAATCTTACTACAACCTTTGTTTCAAGCCACCCTTTCTGTTCGAAATGGTGATGTATAGGAGTCATTAAAAAAATTCTTTTCCCACTCTTCTTAAAGAAAAATACTTGCAAAATTACAGAAATAGCTTCTATAACGAAAATACCTCCACAAAGAGCCAAAAGAAACTCCTGTTTTACAATCACGCTTATACTCCCTAACAATGCTCCAAGAGATAAAGACCCAGTATCTCCCATAAAAATTGAAGCAGGCGGAGCATTAAACCAAAGGAATCCTAAACCTGCACCTATTAGAGCACTACAAACTACACATAATTCACCAACTGATGGAATATACATTAAATTTAAGTAGTTTGAAAAAATAGAGTTACCAATTAAATATGCAAAAACACCAAAACATGTAGCACATGTTATAGTAGGAACTATTGCTAACCCATCCAATCCATCTGTTAAATTCACAGCATTAGATGCTCCTACTATTACGAATGTAGAAAATACAGGTAAGAAAGCACCTAGCGTTAAGACAAAATTTTTAAAAAATGGGAATGTAAGAAGCCCAGCTATGCCAGGAGATCTAATTGACTCTATATATATCGAAAATACAGCAGCGCATACGATCTGAAGCAAGAATTTTTGTCTAGCAGTTATCCCATTGCTACTATTACATTTTAGTTTAGTCCAATCGTCTAAAGCACCTATTGCGCCAAATGCAGTACTGACTAAGACAGTGGCAATTACATATTTATTCAACAAATCTCCACAAATTAATATAGACAACACTGAAGCAATTATAATAATAATACCCCCCATAGTTGGGGTCCCTTTTTTCTTAAAATGAGTTTTCGGACCACACTCTCTAATTGGCTGACCATTAGTTTGCACGTTCTTCAAAAATTTTATAATATGTGGAGCAATAACAACGCAAATAAAAAAAGACAAAAATAAAGCGCAACAACTTCTGAAAGTTATATACTTCAATAAGTTTGAGCCAGGGAAAGTGAGCGTACTAAAAATAAAATTATATAACATTGTTAATCCTCTGAATGTATTCTGCAATTTTTTCAAACGCCATAAACCTAGAAGCTTTTAAGAAAAATACGCTATCATTTTCTACTACGTCAAAAAAACTAAAAGCAGGTTCTATATTTTCAAACCAAACCACATTATGTCGGAAATCATTAATTTCGGTAAGCTTCTTGTATAAGTGAAACATATTCTGTCCTATAAGTACAATAGATGTAGCGGAACTACTAATTATACTTGCCGCTAAATTTTCATGTAACTCTACAGATTGTTCGCCTAACTCTCCAATATCACCAAGAACAGCTATTCTATTTTTTTGTTTAAAAAATTGTAAAACTGAAAGTCCATCTTTAATTGAAGCAGGACTTGCATTATATGTATCATCAATCAACACATTGTTATTTTGCAATTTTATTAATTTTCCGCGTCCTGCTAATGGCATAAAATGCGCAATATCATCTAAAGCTTGCGAAACACTTAAACCAAGCTTTTTTATACATGTAATACATTCTAAAAAACTATAAACAAAACTTGTTTTAAAAGAATTTAGTTTTGCACTAAATTTATCTCCATACAGTTCAAAAGTAATTTCCATATAATCATCAAAATATTTTTTTGAAATCAACGCAGCACACGAATCATGCATACCAAAAGAAGCAAAAGGTACATTCTCATGGATTGCTCGTTCCTTAAAAACTTCGAAATATTTACTGTGCATTGGAAGTACACAAAATTCTTGCCCATTTTTTATTACATGTGATTTCTCTTGAGCTATATCATATACATTATCGAAGAAGCCAAGATGATTTTCTGCAACATCTGTGAGCATAGATATGTTAGGTTTAGCAATCCGTACTAACTCACTAATTTGGCCATAATCACTCATTCCGCATTCTAGAACGACAAAATCACTATCTTTTGGAACAAGACATAAGCAAAGAGGTAACCCAATTTGGCTGTTAAAATTTTTTATTGAAGAAAATGTTTTTTTTTGCTTAGACAGCAGAAAAGCTAGCATGTCTTTTGTTGTTGTTTTCCCAACACTACCTGTAATTGCAATTACTTTAGAATCTTTTTTTAAACGATTACGAGAAAATTCAGCCATTTTCTTTAAAGCAGCAACGGTATCGTCTACAAGAATTACTTTATCTAAACACGCTCGATCAATCTTATCCTTCGCACAATTAGAGGCTAATACTAATACGGCGCCATTATCAAAAGCTTGCCGAATAAAATCATGACCATCGAAATTCTCGCCATGAATTGCAACAAACATATCTCCATTTTTTACTGTTCTAGAATCTCTAGAAATACCGAACACATCTACCGCATTCTTTATATTAAATATCTCAATTATTTCATCTTTTGTAAAAATTACGTTACTCATTTGAAATTCCTAACTCTCTTATTGCTTTATGTATTTCATCTAAATCAGAAAAATATTTTTTGCTTGTGCCAATTATTTGATAATTTTCATGTCCTTTCCCAGCTACAAGTAAACAATCAGATCTTTTCATTTCAGAAATAGCAAATTTTATAGCTTTCGATCTATCTGCAATTTCTATCGCTTTTTTACAACCTTTTAGTATTTCATCCCTGATTTTTTGGGGATCTTCTGACCTAGGATTATCATCTGTTACTATTACTAAATCTGCGTATTCTGCTGCGATTTCTCCCATTGTAGATCTCTTCGATTTATCCCTGTCTCCACCACATCCAAAAACAACAATTACTCTTCCAGCACAATTTTCTCTAATATCACATAACGCAGTCTTTAATGCATCAGGAGTATGAGCGTAATCTATGTAAATAGACGAAGAAGATCCAATTTGCACTCGCTGCATTCTACCAGGGACATCTAACAATCGAAACAAATTTTCAGCAATTTTTTTAGCAGGAATTTTCATCGCATAAGCAATAGCTACAGCACATAATATATTATACAACTGATACCTAGAATTTATATATATTGAAAATCTGTAAGATTTTCTTCCTATAAAGATTACACCAGAATATCCAAGATCATTATGCTCCAATTTTTCAAAATATACATCGCCAGAAGTTAATCCATACGATATAACTTTTCTTCTGCTGCAAGCTTCTAGCAGATCACTATATTTTTCAGAGTCTATGTTCAGAACGCATTTGGTGTTTTTCGATGCGAACTCAGAAAAAAGTTTTAGTTTTGCTTTGAAATATTCGTCCATAGACTTATGGTAGTCCAAATGGTCTTGAGAAAAATTTGTGAAAGCAACTACAGAAAAATCGTTGCCAAACATCCTGTATTGGTCTATGCCATGACTCGATGCTTCCATAACTACATCATTAACATGGTACTTATCATTTAGCATGTGAAGAATTTGATTTAACTGTATCGGACCAGGCGAAGTAAGACAATTCTCGAAGCTAAAATATGAATCTTGATACATATGCTGAGAAATAACTACACCTAATGTACCTATTGAAGCGCACACCTCTCCTGTATAGGCTAGTATTTGCCTCAAAAAATGGACTGTTGATGTTTTCCCATTTGTTCCTGTGATAGCTACCATCCTTTCGAATGAACTAGAAAACAACTGCGAGCACATTAAAGCCAGATCCTTTCTTACATTAGGAGAATATAAATAGCTAACACAATCTATATTTTTTACTTTATATTTATCTCCTTCCAGCAATATGAATCTTGCTCCATTCTTTATGGCTTCATTTATATAATCATTCCCATTATAAGTCGCTCCACGTATAGCGCAAAATATAAAACGTTTTTTTACGCTTTTTGCATCACAAGAAATTCCGCGCACGTCAGTTAATACTTTATTTCTAAACTTTATACATTTACTCATTTATTAAGCCTCAATTACTAGCTTCGACGCCTAGATAGCCTGCGATTTTTGATGTTATATGTGCAGCAGTAGGCGCAGCATTCCATCCAGCTGCTGCATAAGAGTATGTTTCTTTTGTCCCTTTTGGATCGTCTAAAATTACTAATATTAAATATTCAGGATCATCTATAGGAAACGTACCAACAAAAAAATTGATATTTTGGTTTTTTAAATACCTCCCATTTTGATTCTTTTCTGAAGTTCCAGTTTTCCCTCCGACTAAATATCCTTTAGCATCTGCTTTTTTATTAGTCCCATCTGTAACATTGCTTCGTAATACATGTCTTAATTTAGATGATGTATTTTCTGAAACTATTCTCTTACCTATACTGTTACCAGAATCTATCCTCTTAATCAGTGTAGGGGAATGCATGATTCCATTATTTACAAGCCCACCAACTATTTTAGCAAAATGTAGGGGATTCATAGCTATTCCATGACCATACGATATTGTAATAGCACTTACGTCTGTCCATACTTTTGGAAATAATGGTTTTTGCACTCCAGGAAGCTCAAAGGGCATTTTGTCTAACGCCCCTATCTCTTTAAAGAATTCTTTTTGTTTATCAGCTCCAATGCTAAGCGCAATCTTAGCTGAACCAATATTTGAAGAATATTTGAAAATATCTTCCACACTAAGTTTTGTGTATTTACCATGGTAATCGTGTACAGTAAATTTACCGACTTTTAGAGGTTCACTTGCATCAAATTGTGTACTTAACTTGTAGTTGCCTTTTTCTAACGCAAACGCTGTATTTAAAATTTTTGCACTAGATCCTGGCTCTAACGCTGAATTTACAAGAATATTAAAGCATTCCTTACCTGTAGAAGTTTTTACAACATTAGGATCAAAATCTGGATAAGAAACCATTGATATTATTTCTCCAGTTTTTACTTTCATAACAAGAGCAGCCCCTCCAAGCGCCCTAAAGGTTTCTACAGCTTTAATAATTTCATCTCTTACTGTATTTTGCACTCTTATATCTACTGATAGCTCAACTTGACCATCATTTTTCTTTAAAGTGTCATCTAAACTTTTTTCTAAGCCAGAAATCCCATTATTATCAACGTCTGTAAATCCTACTATGTGCGAGCACAAATTTTTATTAGGATATACTCTATGTTCCGTATTTAAAAAGAATACTCCAGGAATTCCTTTCGATAAAACCAAATTCTTTTGATTTGGAGATATATGTCTTTTAATCCAAACAAATTTTTTATGTGATCTTAATTTCCTATACAAATCAGACCGTTTTATTTCAGTGAATACAGAAACAAGTCCTTCCACAGCCGCGTCTATATCTATAATATCTTGAGGAATCGCATAAACAGATATAGTAGGAATATTCGTAGCTATTATTTCGCCATTTCTATCAACTATATCAGCTCTAACACCTGCCAACATGCGTTCTTTAGACTCAGATACTTTTGCTACGAATAATCTAGATAGCACCATAGTTTGATATAAACGGCAATAAACACAACCGAACAAAATGCAAAAAAAAGAAACTACAAGAATACTACGCTTTTTGCTTTTTTTTAAGCAATAATAATCATCATTTAATGTACATGATATTCTGCTAAAATCAAACATCGCTATTTTCCATCCGTTTTATAGCCTTCTATAATTTCGTTTAATTCCGCCGCAGATTTTCTTTGGAATAAAACGCTTTCTCCACCATGATACAACCTAACTGTCTCCATATCTTTTTCAGAATTCAAAAATCTCTTAGCAAGACCATTTATTCTATTCGGAGCAGTTAGTACTTGCCACTCAGCTTTCAATAATTTGCCCCTTCTTTTCTCATTTTGTATATCTTTGTCAACCTTTCTAATCCAATCAGCAATGGATATAGCCAAATATTTTATATTAAACGTATATATACATACAAAACTAGTTAGCAAAATAAACAGTATAGAAGCTCTATTTTGAATAGTCATTAGAATCCCCACCTGTATATTCTATTACCCTCAATTTCGCAGACCTAGCTCTCGCATTACTTTTAATTTCTAACTCTGATGGGGACATAGGTTTTTTTATAATTAAATTTGCAATTTTTCTATCCTTACAAAACTCATTAAACCGAGTTTTAACAATACGATCCTCGAGAGAATGAAATGTTACAACAACTACACGAGCTCCAAAATTTAATATAGACAAACACTTATCAAAAAACTTCTCCAACTCTCCGAGTTCGTCATTAACATAAATTCTCAAAGCTTGGAAAGTACGTGTTGCTGGATCTTTTCTATAATCCTTAGGCAGAACGGATCTAACAATACTCGCAAGATCGGCTGTAGTCCGCACGCTCTTTAAATTAGACTTTATCGCTTTTGCAATTCTTCTAGATTTCCTTTCTTCCCCATATTCATAGATAATATCTGCCAACTGTGCTTCAGATACGCGTTTTATAATATCTAAAGCTGTGACACCTTGTTGACCCATTCTCATATCAAGCGGTCCATCATTTTTAAATGAAAAACCGCGATCAGGATCATCTATTTGAAAAGATGAAACCCCCAAATCAAGTACTATACCATCAACTTTTTTAAACCCAGCCTGCTCAATAGCCTCATCTATAAGACTATAAGTTCCGTTGAAAAAAGAAAATCTGTCACCAAACTTTTCATTCAAAGAAACAGAAATTGGGATCACAAATGGATCCCTATCAATTCCGACTAATTTACAACTACATCTTCCTAAGATTTCACGAGAATATCCACCACCCCCAAATGTGCAATCAACATAAACACCATCTGGCTTTAGGTTCAAAAACTCGATAGCCTCATTCAACATAACAGAGACATGTTCCATTGTAAATTAGCCTCTTATTAAAAATAGCCGTTAACCTATTTGCTACAGAAAAAGTCGCCGATCTTTTGCATAAACGTACGCTTCGTTTCATTAGGAAATTGAGGAATTTCAGTCCTCTCCCTTGGCAAACAAACAACAACCTCGCCTTTAATGCCTACCAAAGAATCTATTTTTTTCAATCCAAACTCTTCAGTATTTCTCTTATACATATCATAATTTAACTCTGCAATGATATTTTCAAGATCTCTGATACTTCTGTTGCTCTTCACCAAGGCATCACTATTAACTCCAACTATAATTACAGGACGGTAAGAATTTATTGTATCTCTAGCACCTTCGAGAGCCCTTACCTCACTGCCTTCAATGTCTAATTTAATAACATCAACACGATCCAATCCCTCACCATTAACGATTGAATCAATTGTAGTAACATTAACTTCCTCGACAGCCTCTTTCTCTATACCCTTGTAAGCAAAGCCTGCGCCTAAAGTATTCAAACCATTCCTCTCTTCTGGCGCAATTTGAATATTTTTCTTGCCGAGCCTGTCGCCAACAGCGATCATAACAGATTTTACTCTATCGCTAAGTGAATTTAATTCTATGTTTTGGACAAGCCTTTTATAATCACGAGAGCTTGGCTCTACGGCTATTACTTTACACAAGCTATCAAACTGAGCAGCGATCAAAGAAAAATAACCCATGTTTGCTCCGACGTCGAGCAAAACACCACCTTTCGGTAAAAATGCCTGAACAAATACAGCCATGTTAGGGTCATAAATACCTCTAACATACATGGAACGGCAGATCTCGTTCTTTGGATATATCCAAATGTTTAAACCATTAATCCATGCCATTTTCGTAGGTTTCTTCAAAGACAAATACTGCCACCATCTCTTCCATTCAGTTATAGAAGTAGCAGAATCAGAAATATATCTATCCCACTCTGAATTTGGCTCCACTTTAGTATATGCTGGAGCAGCAACTATATCATCTTCTGCGCTAACGAATTCAGAACAAGCAAGACAAGCGCAAAAAATAGATAAAAATAAGTTTTTTTTAATTTGCATAAAAAAACTCCACCAAACAGTGATATTAATTGTACACTATATATGCCTGAAATCAAACGTATTTATTTTTAATGTACAATAAAAACCCAGATTAAAACTAAATAATTTTAAAATAGATTATTTCGTTAATTGAACACGCAATTAAAATATTACTTATAAGAACGCCAATCAATGTCAAAGCAAATGGTGTACTCGGCGGGATTCGAACCCACGGCCTCAACCTCCGGAGGGTTGCGCTCTATCCATCTGAGCTACGAGTACAAAAATCAATGGACTGGGACTCCATTTCCAGATAGAATATGAAAGTGCAGATGCATTACCTCTTGATGGCCTCCCTTGCCAGCATTTGTTACTAATCTGTAACCGGTTTTTTTTATACCAAGAACATCTAATACGCGATTTAAACCACCAAAGAAACCGCAAACTTCACTGCAATCGCCTTTTTCGATAAGATGATCTAATGTTACATATCGCCCTTTCGAAATGACTAAAACATGTATTTCAGCTCTTGGATTAATATCATTAATTGCAATTACGTAATCATCTTCGTAAATTATATCAGATGTGATATCACGCCTTATTATCTTCATAAAGACATTATTTTCATCAAAAACAATATAGCGATCAGCAGAGCTATCCATAACAGATCCAAAAAAATAACACTCAATTGTACACTAAAGATAAACAAAAAGGAAAGCCTTCATGCCGACCAGCTAAATATATTCCTTAGACGACCAAGGCTAAGGTGGGAGCCATATACTAAAACCACGATTTTAGCAGAGCCAGCCCCCTATAATAAAAATAGGTCTCTAGGCTAAACAGCATCGCGCACAAGAACGCCTTCCTACATAACATAATAAACCAATTTTATTAAAAAACAATACATTCATCGAAAAATTCAAAAAATATTTTTTATGCAGATAAAATAAATCATCGTCATGAACAACGGTTTATTATCATTACAACAACGTGTATAAATATTACAATCAGTCTACATATTAGTAGTATATAAATATACTTTTGATAGGATGTAGAGAATTTTCTATTATACATGTAGAATTATATGAAGATATATAAAGTCGTACTGGCTCCAGTGTTTACTATAATTGTTGCACACTGTGTAGCACAAACGAAACAGACAAATCTACAACAATACGTTGATAAATCATCTGAATACATGTATGAAACATCTCTCAGTGATACAATGAAATTTCTCAGCAATGCAAATATTCCTGTCTTAGATAGTCGCATAGAAGAAAAAATAATAAAAGTAGAAATTAGTCAGCCAAAAGCATTATGCTCTATTTTCTACATACTATACGAAAGTATAAACGACTTACAATTTAACAATAGCTCAGATTCCAAGATATTTAATCAACTAGTACTAGAACAAAAAAATAACCTTTTAGAGGTCATAACAATATCAAACTCTTCTATAAGCGACAATCCGATACTATACAGAAATATAATCAACAAATGTTTTTATATAGAACAAGAGTTAGTTAACAGAGACATTAATTACAATGAGAATCCAATATATAAAACGACATTTCTACTTCGAAGAATCATGCAAATGCTCGTAGCGTACGAATGTGTTCGTGTGTTTTCTGAAAACAATAGATCAGAAATAGCACAATATATTGCAGGAGGCATGAGTTTTTATGGAGACATAGGAGCTACAATTCCAGTAGATGTATCTGGCACAATAGCTATAGGCGGCGATATTAAAGTTGAAAGAGGATTAAAAAGATCGAACGTAGGGACATCACAATTCACAAAAGCATCTGTGAGTGGCATAGGGAAGGCAGCAAATACATTGATTGGAGGAGTAAAAGGCGTTGGGACAATAGAAGGTAAAAAATCGAAGAAACTAATTGGCCTAGCATCAAGCACTATGTCAGACGGAATAGCATATCATGGGAAACGCGTGCTTCAGAAAGGATTATCAGCAGAATTTATGAAGTATAGAAAGCTAATAAGTATCTATCAAGAATGCATAAAAGACAAAGCGGCCTATATAAGCGAACTCCAAAGCATTTTCAATAAGAATTTAAAATACGGTGCTAATATAAAATTTGAAGAAACAGCAAGCGCTCATCATGAAAAATTAAATTCACATGTAATACAGCAGCTCTTAATAACGATTGTAAATGAGTTCATGTATAAAGATAAAAATTCATTTAATTTACACCTAATAAACCCAACTAACGAAATGAACAGTGATATACTAAATGAATTTAAACAACTAGACATAAAGGTTTACTCAGATGCAGAAAAACATATCGTAGATTTGCTACAAACTAGCAATGCTTCCAAGAAAACAAATGATTTGATTAATGGGCATATTTCACTTTTGTTGTCTAATACAAAAAATATAATAGAACTTTATTTTCAAGATCTGTTACTAGACGACAAATCAATATTAGAAAATAACAAAAAACTCAAAAAAATTATTAATGGCAAGCGTATGAATTATTCTATTTTATCTATTGATAAAATAGAAGATGATATTCAAAAATTAGAAACATACGCAAACGCAGCGCACAAAGCTATAAAAGATGCATACAATGATTTTAAGTCTATAGATACGAAAAGTGGTATTACTAACTATTACTCAAGCCTCATGGATGTTTATTGCTTCTTATTAATGCTTTCTGAACTTAAACAAATACCTGATGCTTTCTTACAGAAATACAATTCTCTATTAAATCTGCTAAAAATTACATTGGATACTCAAAATTTCAACAAAGTTATTAAAGAGGTAGAAAATCTTATTTCAACGAATTCTATAGTGAATACAAAATAATATCTATATGTAACTAAACATGTAATTTGTAAATTAAAACAATAAACCGAACGATTTTCTTCTAAAATATTCGATTTAGAGTGATTTAAACGCTCCTCAATTTTCGAAATAGACATTCATGTAATCAAAAGCGCATCTATCATGCATTGTTCTTCTTCCTCGACTCTTCTAGCAATATTTCGTTCATTCCCTATTTTTAATCTGCAGGTCGTTACATACTTAACTTATATACTTGATTAAATCATATAGGCTGTGTATAATCTAAAACGTGTTTTGCACTCTTAGCTCAGCTGGATAGAGCGTCGGCCTTCTAAGCCGCAGGTCGTAGGTTCGAATCCTACAGAGTGCACCATTTCTCTTTTCCATATTGGACTATGAAAATTCATTTTTTATGCTCGAATAATAAAAAATCTGTAGCTGCGTATGATGCATTCGTCCAAAAATATGGCCAGAGTAAGATAGATCAATGCGATGTTATCGTCTCACTGTCAGGGGATGGAGTTGTACTAAGAGCGCTACACGAAGGATATATGTTCCAAAAACCTGTATTTGGAATGAATCGTGGAGATTTAGGTTTTCTCACAAATGATTTTTCTAATGAAAATTTGATCTCAAGAATTGAATTAGCTAATAGCATTGAAATTAAACCTCTATGTGTATCAGCTATAGATTCATCTGACACAGAACATAAACTAATTGCAATTAATGAAGCTTATCTTTTTAGAGAATCATCTCAAGCTGCAAAATTAAATGTGTCAGTAAACGGAATTTGTAGAATTAATAAATTAGTTTGCGATGGCTTGATAGTATCATCTCCAATAGGAAGCACAGCTTATAATAGCTCTGTAGGTGGGCCTATTATTCCAATCAGTTCAAATTTGATGGCTATATCTGGCGTTAGCGTTTTTTCGCCTAGAGGATGGAAAAGTGCGATTTTAGATATAAATAGTATAATTGATATTTCAATTTTAAAATCTACACATAGGCCGGTGAGTGTTACAGCCGACTATATATCAATTAAAAATTCGGTTAGCGTAAATATAACAGGGAAGGGTGCTAATAATGTTGTTCTTCTTATGGATGATCTAAATAAATTCGAGGAAAAGCGTATGAAGTATCAGTTTATGTATTAACATCATACTCCATGCTTTTTTATAAATTCAGTTTGAAAGTATTATTACATTCGTTTTCTTATTTGTGGCTATTTCATTAGCTCTTTCTAACATCATGAAATTGTATAACCCATTATCATGTTTGTTATCACTAGTAATAAATGCCTTGTTTCCATTTGCGTTGACAATAACACAATTTTTGCGGTTTGCAGCTTCACTGAATGCTTTGTATATTTTGGTAATAGCCTCTTTATTCAAAGTATTATCAAATAATGATAAATATTCAATCTCCTGGTCAATAATACTTTTTGGTATGTTTATCGCTGTTATATTATTTCTATCTAGATATATCTGCTTTACAGAACTCGATTTTATTGCGTCTAATATCGTCTGAGCTGAACCTTCTAAAGAACAGCCACGCATCATTAGTGTGGTCAACATTGTCATTTTTTCGATTTTCTTTGATAACACTGAAATAATATCTTTCCAACTACAAGTGATATCTTCTAATGCAAGTAACTTGATATTATCATTTGATGGTACTCCATTTATTATAGCTGACATACAACTATCACTCACCTGAATGCCAGATATTATAAGATTTTCAACATGATCCACATGAGCCAAAAAATGTCCTATTTCCCTACATGTTTCTAATTCTTTCTGTGCTAATTTTTTAGTGTTCAACGACAAACGCAACGATTTTAGTGTTTCTTTCAGATGCTTATTTGCGCAAAGAGCTGTGAATAAATTTCGTGTATCATTCGATTCGTCTATCAAACCAAGAGATAGGTCTAAAGTTGACAACTTTATTTCAGAGGACATATTATTTGCAATATGTGATAATGCTTCATTAGATATTTTTTTTGCACCTAACCCCAGCGTAACTAATCCTTTATTTTCAATAATCATTGTTCCTATTACTGAACATATTTCTTGTGAGAACTCACCTGCTTCTACCTTTAGATTTTTTACGTTTCGCTCTTTAGACGCACATTCATGTAAAAATTCGACAGGAAAATATTCGCTGTTTATAAAACCTAATGAAATTGTTTCAAAGTCGCTAGTCTTCCCTCTTCCAAAAAATGCATCTTTCAATTCATGTTCGATTAAGTCTTTGTGTTTCTTTTTTATATTGCAATCATTAATTACAATATGCCTAATATTCGCTTCCGATAGTGCACTTTGTTCTAATTGTCTTGCAAATTCAGAATCCATCGATATATTATTCATTATAATCGCATTTAAGTTAGTGTATTGCCTAAAGAAGTTATGTTCAAAAGGCGTGGCATTTGTCTTTTTTACGTATTTTGAAGAAATAGAGCCATTTTGTTCATAATAAAAAGTACATTCAGTTTCATTATTTTTGTACTCAACTTTTATCATAGAAACTTCATCATTATGAGAGTTATCTGGTTGTTTATCTAAAATCTCGATTCCATCTACATCTTTATTTAGCAATTTGTCTCTAATTACATCTGTTTGGGAATTAAAAGAGTCGCTTCTAAAACGATCTGTTGTGTTTGTTTCTACTTTGACGTTTTTGCTACAGTTCCCTACACCAATAATTGAGAGGACGGAAAGAGTATACAGTAAACTTAAAACTTTTGATATTCTCATGGAATATACTCCTAAACACATATTCTAGATTAGACTACACAAAAATTAAAATATTGTATATCTTAATAGAATAGATGATATAATCTAGTATATTTGTTTCATAGAGAAATATATAATGCTTGAAATCGGAATATATCACCCTCAGATACCACAGAATACCGCGACTTTACTTAGAGTGTCGTCATGCTTAGGAATTCATGTGAATATAATAGGTCCAGCTTCATTTGTATTTTGTGATTCTAAGTTTAGGAGGGCAGGGATGGATTATATTGATACAGCTTCGTATGAAATCTTTGATTCGTTCACAAGTTTTTTAGAATGTAAAAAAGATAGAAGATTAATTGCCTTAGAAATATCAAATAAATCAAAAAAATTCCATAAGTTTACATTTTCCAATAAAGATATAATAATCGTAGGCTCAGAGCATTCAGGTTTCGAAGAAAACGATATAGAAAAGATGGATGAATTAGTAGCAATTCCTATGCTAGAAAATCGTCGATCAATGAATATGGCAATAGCAACTAGTTTTGTGGTAAGTGAAGCGATGAGGCAATTGGATTTATTTTTATAATACTCGGCTATGCTTAACTATGAATGTCTTACAACTTAGAAGTTATTTGTGTGATCATCTTGTCTAAACTTTCATGTAGATGAATTTACATCTATCAAAGGTTCCGTTGTAAACATTATTATGAGTGCTGTAGTTTAAGTTTTAATGAAAGCTCTTAAAGTCGTAGAACGAAACTGCTTCCAGCATTTTATGCTTTTATAGCTCTATAAATATAGAGCTTACAATTTATGTTAGCTCTATATTGAAGATTTTTGATCAATAGTATTTATCTGTCTACTTCTCCAAGTACTATATCTAGTGATGCTAAAACTACTGGCAGATCCGCTAAGTTATCAACAAATTTTTTAATATTCATAAGAACAGGAAATCCTGTAGATCGTATATGGCATCTGTAAGGTTTATTTGTACCATCAGAAACGAGAAAGACTCCTAGCTCGCCTTTTGGAGATTCAGTAGAAAAATATATATTTCCTTTTTTAGGAATTACAACATTTGATTTTTTAAAAGAAACTTCTGGAAGTTGTACAAGGCATTGTTTGATAATTTTGATGCTTTCGTATACTTCTAGTACTTTTACTAAATATCTGTCATAGCAGTCGCCATTTGTGCCAACAGGGATTTTGAAATCTAACTCACTATATACATCATATGGGCGTTTTTTCCTTAAGTCATATGCCACTCCAGATGCTCTCAGGACTGGGCCTGTCGCTCCTATCTCTATTGCTTTTTTTTCAGTAATGACACCTATGTTTTTTGTTCTGCTAATAAATATCGGGCTTGTTGTAATTACTTTTTCTATATCGTTTACAGTTTTTTCTATACTAAGCAAAACTTTTTGTATGTCATCGAATATATCACTGGGTATATCGTAATTTACCCCGCCTACAGTGAAAAAATTTAAATGCATGCGGGCTCCGCATATTTTATCGAAAAGCTGCATGATTTTTTCTCTTTCTTCCATAGCCCATACGAATGGAGAAAGAGCGCCTGTATCGTATGTAAGCATGTTAAAATGAATGAGATGGCTCGCTATGCGCGTTAGTTCTGCCATTATAACGCGAATATATTGATGTTTTATCGGTACATCTACATCGGCTAATTTCTCTGCTGCTAAAACAAATGAGTACTCATTAGCTACAGCGGCTACATAGTCCACTCTATCTATATAAACAATCGCTTGCTTATATGTTTTGGATTCTAGTATCTTTTCTATTCCTCTATGCATATAACCAATTTCTGGTTCTATGTTGACAATTTTTTCTCCGTCTACCTCGAGAATAAGACGCAATGCTCCATGAACAGCAGGATGAAGAGGACCGTAATTAATTATATTTTTTTGATTGTAAGTCATTATTATAAGAAAGCCGCCTTTTGGCGGCTATTTTGAAAATCTAGTCTTTTGCTACACTTTTCAGATCTTTTATAAATTTGAATATACCAAAGATCTTCCCAAATATGTAGAATACTAGAATACTCGCAGTAATTACACCAACAATCGCTATGTTTCTTTCTAATCCACCGTTAGCGTAATAATCGCTTACAAAAGGAGTTACACCAAGAATAAACATAAACATAATAGCGGAAACAACGCACTGCATTAAAAACTGACCCCATGTCTTCATAACGACATTGACAGTGCCTAGCTTTTTCAATGCGATTAAAAGATAAAAAGCGTTGAACCAAGAAGACAAAGATGTTGCTAATGCTATGCCATTATGTTTCATAATAGGCAGTAAAGCTACAATTAACAAAGCGTTTGTCACAATAGACACTATACCGCCAATCAAAGGCACTCTTGTGTTTTTATGAGCGAAAAATGCGCTTGTGAAAACTTTCATAACCATGTAAGCAGGTAGTCCTAAAGCAAATGCGGCAAGAGCTGGTGATGCAGCTGCGACTTGTTGTGGCCCGAAATTACCTCTACCATAGACCATAGCAGTAATAGGTTCATGCATTGTGCATAAAATTACAACTGCAGGCATTGTTAGTATCAAAGCAAATAAAAGGCCTAAATTTAGTTGCCCTTTAGCGTCTGCATAATTTCCTGAATGTACAGCTCTGGTCAATGGAGGCAATAATGCTGTACTGAACGCAATACCTAAAATCCCAGATGGAAAAGCATTCAAATGCTCTGTGTAATATATGTAAGAAATGCATCCTGTAGGAAGTAACGAAGCAATGACAAAGTCAATGATTATGTTGACTTGCCAGACACCAGCACCTAATGCACCAGAAAGTAATTTTTTAAAGAAAGCTTTTACTTCAGGGGAAATTAATTTTTTCATGAACCCAACACGAAAACCTAAAGCATGAACATTCCACCACAAGACCGCTACTTGTAAAATACCTGCAGTAAATGTTCCCCAAGCCATTGTATACGCTACGTTAGGAAAAGCTAGTGCACCAACACCCATTGCAGCTACAACACAAATATTTAACAACAACTGAGCTGCGGCTGGCATCGCGTATCTATTGACAGCGTTTAACATACCACCAAATAGCGCAGCGACAAACGAAGTTGCTATAAATGGAAAACATACACGTCCTAAAGCTACTGCGTGTTCAAACCTTTCCGATCCTTCTACAAATCCAGGAGCATATCCTTTGATAATCCAGTTAAAATATACTATGCAAAAAAGAGTAATTGTCGTAACAATCATTACTAACCATGTAAATATCTGGCTAGCTACCCTAGACGCATCCTCTTGTCCATTTGATTTTAATGTTGAAGAAAAAATAGGAAGGAATGACGCATTGAATGCTCCTTCAGCAAACATCTTCCTTAGAATATTTGCTAATTTAAAAGCGACAGAAAACGCGTCAGCAAACGGGCCAGCACCTAAAGTTGCAGCTTGAGCTATATCCCTTATAACGCTACTTATTCTGTAACCTAGAGTCCATCCACCAACAGTGGCGACTGTTTTCATAAGATTCATATAATAACCTCATAGAAGTATTATCAGAATTGAACAACAAATACATAAAAAATACAAGGAAAATATTTATCAATAGCCCAACAATAAATATATAGCGTTAGTTGCTTAGATAAAAATTGTCTTTATAGACGTATATTTTAATTTCAAAATGCTGTTTAATATGCGCTTAAAATTTATTTAAAATATTAAATGCTTTTGCTATTATTTATATTCAAGATATATTCGGAGTACTATGAAGTTATTTGCTGCATTTGGTTTTTCTTGTTTGGTTTTTAGTTTAAACAACGTCTGTGCATTTGATGAAAATGAATATGATTACAATGTTGTTCAGGATATTACAAAAGATGAAGAATCAGCAGTGGAGGCTGATTTTGGACCTGAGGTTTTAATCGGTATAGCGAGAAATTCGCTGAAAACTGGTTTATCTAGAGAGCAAGATAAAGCGCAATCTTCAAATTACAACACTACATGTGTATTCTTCGGTTTTGGAGCAGGTGGTATAAACGATCAAAGATTATATTACTCGTTTGATTGTTCTACAGTTTTAGGAAAAAGTAATAAAGCCAAAGATTTAAACGCTGTTTACTCTGCTTATTACAATGATCTAGAAAAAGAGCCAGCTGGTGGCGGGACTTTAAAAGAAGAAGCGACAAAAGAGAGCATCAAAAACCCTTATCAAGTGAGAATTTATGAATCTGCTTCTCCGATTTTTCACCTGAAATTAGGATATTCTCCATACGGATGGAATTCTGTATTTTTTATTAGGCTTGGGGCTGTATTGAGCAAATATACATTTCAAATGTATGGTACTTCTACGATCAATAATAATACGACAAAGGATATGTGTAATGAAAATATTACTCAGCTTGCTCCGTCGGTTGGTGTTGGTATAGAAAAAAAACTTACCTCTCATATTTCGTTGCAGTTTAACGCAATATTTAATTTGAACAGAAAGAAAATTGTAAAAGATATATTGGCGCAAGAGCATAAAATAAGCACACGCAAAGCTATTTTTGTAATAAACCTTCGAATAAAATAATTATGTTTTACTAATAGTATGAATTTACGTAAGCATACTAATTATGCTCGTTTCATCTAGTCCAGCTGCAGGCTCTAAATCAACATTGATAGACTTTCCTGAGTTATTGTCTATTGCTGTTACGTGTAAAATTCCATTAATGTCTACAAAAAATCTTACTGATATTTTCGGTTCACCAGCTTTTAGTAATGGGATGTCATTTAGAACAAATTTCCCTAGAAGTCTACATTTGCTTGCGAAGTCGGATTCTCCTTGAACTATATTTATTGATATAGCTCTTTGAAAGTCGATGCTTGTTGTATACTCTACAGTGTTACTGAATGGGATAGGTGTATTTCGTACAATTATTCTATCTACACCACCACCTAAAGTTTCAATGCCTAGGCTAAGAGGAATCACATCTATAAGCAAATTGTGCGAGCTGTGTGATGTAATCGAATCACAATGTATTGCTGCTCCAATGGCTACAGCTTCATCTGGATTAATATTATCGTAAATTTTGCATTTGAAATTATCTTTTATAAACTCTTTTACTTCTAGCGATTTAGTCATTCCTCCAACTAGCACAAAGTTATTCAGATCCTCAATAGACAAGTCTGCATCATCTAATGCAATTTCAATAATTTTTTTAGTTTTTTCTAGTTCAGAAAATATCAGCTTTTTAAGCTCATCGTCAGAAATATACATTTCGAAAGTATATTTTTCTAAACATAGAAAAATTGATTTTGCTTTCTTTTCTTTTAACGCTTTTGCCGCGAAAATACAGCGCTTTTTTTCATGTATCTCTAAGGAGGCTAGTTCTATTCCATAACGTCTACAGCAAAAAGCAGCTATTTTCTTATCTATATCATCACCTCCAAAATTTGTATCACCTGCTGTGGCTAAAACTTGAAAAACGCCAGACGAAATATTTAATATAGAAAAGTCAAACGTCCCACCGCCTAGATCATATACTCCAATTACTTCATCTTCTACGCTATCTAAACCATAAGCGATAGCTGCTGCTGTAGGTTCATTTACTAATTTCAGTACCTTAATCCCAGCTAATGATGCAGCTGTTTTTGTTGCAATCCTTTGTATATCATCAAAATATGCCGGAACAGTAATTACTACATCTCCTATTTTTTCGTTTTTTAATTCGTCATTATTTTTTATGAATTTCAATAAATTGGAGTACAATTCTTTTAATATAAAAGACGATATTTCGTGAGCAGAATAATCTTGAAATTTTATATTAGTTCCAATGTGTCTTTTCACAGACTTCACAACGTTTTCGCAACAATCGTGGCAATCTCCAACAGTATAAGAATTTTCTTGAAAACTGACAATTGATGGAACTATATTTGAGCCATTTTCGTACGGTACGCAAAATACCTTTTCTTTATGCTTTATTGCGACGACTGAATTTGTTGTTCCTAAATCTATTCCAACATTAATCATAAATTTATCCTACTAATCATTTTTTCGATAAATTTGCATTTAGCGATTTTATCAAATATTTCACATGATTTTTCATGATCAATATTTGCAATATCATACGTAGTCAATTCACTAGACAATGATCTAAATTCAGATTTTAGGATTTTTTTTACATCATCTAGTGCATCATACTCTTTTTTTAATTTTAAAAGTTCTATTTTTTCGTTTGTTTCGAATAGGTCCAAAATATTCTGATTATTCGATGAGTATCTAATATTCAATAAATTTAATATATATTCTGCGCGACTTACGTTGCACTTTAAAACACTATATGCCTTGTTTAATAAAGAACTGTCGATACGACCATCTTTAGATATATCGAAATATCTGTTATCTAAAACTTTTTTGTCTATAAAAAAATTTGGTTCTAAATCAAAAATTTCAAAATAATTTTTGATATCATCTACAACACGTTCCATTACATGATCCGCAACCACTTGATTCTACGTCTTTTGAGCAGAAAGACATACCACAACCACACTTGCTTTGTGCATTTGGATTTTCAAAGACAAATCCAGAGCTAATTGCTGTTGTTTTAAAATCGACAACCATACCTTCTAAGAATAAAACTGCTTTAGGTTCTAAAAATACGTTTATTCCATCATATTCAAAGGTTATATCTGCTGCATTGATTTCTTCCACGTAATCAACGCCGTATGTAAGCCCTTGGCATCCACCAAATTTTACGCTGAATCTAATTCCTTTCGCTGAATTTTTTTGTAAATTCTCCTTTATATGATCAATAGCAGCATCAGTGAAATTAATTATCTTATCCATATAACCTCCATTTATATAAACTTTTAACATTATATAAAATAAAACAATTGCAGTAAACAGTCATTTCCATCATATATGGCTGTCCAAATATATTGAGACTGATTGTTAGCCTTAATGTAATTGTTGACATAGCTTTGGTTGACAAGGTGGCAAAAGTTGGCAATAATTTATTATAAATAACAAGGAAGCAAAAAATGCACAAAAAAATATTACTATCTATCGTATATATGTTGCCTTGCATGTTTTGTGATTGCATGAGGCAGAATGATTCATTTAATAAATTTATACAGCCATTAATTAGGACAGACCAACAGCCTGGGTTTGCGGCGTATAAGGAAGCAATTGGCGGCATGCTTTACTACATAGAAGATGAATTAATTAAAATTAGTGGATGCGAGACATCTCAAGATTAAGAAAACCGTATACAAAAACGAAAGAAAGCAATTGAATACTGCGATGATGTCATTAAAGATTGGCAAAAACATGCTAAGGCTCAGAAAGAAGTCTATGACGCTTACCAGAAAGCTTTAGCACGGCCAGTTACTGACTATACGCCAAATTCCTATAAGTCTGTTAGCGTCGGGTTACCGCATGCATTCGGAAAACATATGGATTACTTTGCTATGGGACAAAAAGATAAGAAAATAGGCAATGCATTAAATGCATATAATTATGTTGCTGGAGACCAATGCTTATCTGCTTGGTATAAACAAATAGGATGTAATGCTATCGGTTCTAACGATAAAATGAATGTCATGCCATTGGTTATGGAGTTGCTCACAGTAGCAGATCTACTTTCAAAAAGCGAACAAATTGTACGTGGAGAATATAAAAAAACAATAAGAGGCAATGATTGTGCATTCACTGGGTTAGCTTTCGAGATTTCTGACATTAAGTACAACTCAGGTATCGAACCAAAATTCTTGTTTTTTCCTGTTCGGCATCCTAATGGATCACAATCTGCACAAGTCGTATCGTTCTATGCATTAAATGGTTATGGAGCATTGCGGTGGAAATTCATTGATCGTAATACTAATAGTGCTTTAAATAAAAGCTGTGTTACTTTTGCTGATAATGAATTTAAAAACCTGTTTGAGATAGCTCAAATTACTACATGTGGAGTTAACAACACGCTACATGTAAATCCTTCTGTGACAGCGACTAAGTTCGAGAATTTACCTATTCAGGCTGGTATAAGCAAGCCAGCAGAAACAAGTACTGTATACAAGACACGGTATGCAGTCGTTAAATCAAAGAAATACAAACTGAAAATTAATAATCAAGTTTACAGTTTTGAGCCATGTTTGGGGCATGTCAGAAATGCAGATACGGCTGTACAAAAGTCTATTGACATATATGAGTATTTTGTATCAAGTATTCGCAATCTGCACGAAGCTATTCCTGATAGGTTTAAACGTGAAGAAAAAGATAGATATGAGAAAGCTAAATACAGGTTTGATATTTTTGAGAAAGTGTGCGATAGAGCTCTTGAGATCTTACAGTCTAAAGATGTTGTAGATAATGACCTGAAGAACATGCTGATTAATGCAGCTGATTTCGCATATGACGAATGGATTAAATTATTTAAGCCTGGGTACCCGAAGCTTGAACAAGTTGATCCAGTCACCTTCATATTTGTTAGACTGTCTAATGATGTAGGATTAAAGTGCTTTATTGAATTATTTTACGATTTTATAAATGATAAGTTTTTTGAAAACATTGATGTTAATTTAAATATGACAACTGGCAGTGCTCGTAAAATATGCATTGCAAAATCTGATTATTTTCGTTCGCTGGTTCATACTGATGCTCTAAATGTTCTTGACAAAACATGGTTAAGAATTCGCGCAAAAATATCAGATTATATCACAGGTTATTGCGAGATGCTTAATATTACTGCAAATTTAGATATGTTTTATTTTAGCATAGAGTTTGCTTCAGACGCCGAAAAAAAGCGTAAATCTAGCTTACTAGTAAGTCATCAGAATCGATATAATCAAAAATTTGATGCCATGATTAATTATGCAAAAGATGTCGCTTGTGTTATAGATAAAAATCGTCAAGATATAGATGGAAATTTCGCAGATATAGCATCTGAGATAATTAGACTCTCAAGTGATATGATGTCTCATTACAAGAATGCCTGTTCTCAATTCTGCTCTGGAAAGTACGATGAAGGGAATAAAGAAAGGAAAAATGGATTAGAAAAAGCACATAATGTCATTGAGTTAGTAAAGGATTTTTAAATTAAGTGATAGACTCATCAAGTCATTCATAACATAGTTAAGCCAAGAGATATTTTAAAACATAAAAACACAAGGTCTCTTGGCTGTATGTTCTTAATATTCAAACTAAACGAATAAACTGATAATTTCATTCTGCAGTAAATTGACATCGTGTAATCATCATGCTAAAATTTACCTGTTTTTGGCCCGTGTGGCGGAATGGTAGACGCTACAGACTTAAAATCTGTTGTCCTTTCGGGCGTGGGGGTTCGAGTCCCTCCACGGGCACCACTTTCAGTCTTTCCCATTTGTGTAATTGTAGTTGCTTTTTGTGGTTTCTGTATGAAAATAGTATTTTGTTTTCTGCCAGTTTTGGTTTTATCATGTACATATGCAGAGCAATCTAATATTAATGTAGACGTTGTATATGTTGTTAAAGATCGTGCGCATGGGATGTGTACTAACTTAGAGTCTAAATTAAAACAGGTATTTAGCAATATAAAAGTTATTCATGTGGATTGCCTGAATAACAAAAATATGCAGGTGCTGGGTAAAGGTTCTAGCAGTGCAGAAAAACATAAAAATATTTGGATAGACATTGTAAAAAATAAGTATAAAAATTCGATAGTATTAAATGATAATGTAACTTTAGAAAAGGACTTTGTATCGAAGTTGAGAATATTAATTAAAAATATTCCATGTGACTATGATATATTTTTGTTAGATATAGGTGTAAGAAAACCAGCAGAAGAAAAAACATATTTTATTCAACCTGCTTATTGGTTGAGCTGCTTTCAAAATACGAGATCTAAATTTTATGCTATACCAAAAACAACTAATAAAATTTTTGGATTACATGCTTATTGCGTTTCATTGGAAGGGGCAAAAAAGCTGCTTCCAATTATAAAAAATACAGGCATCCAAATTAATAAAGCTATACTTTGTAACAAAAATAATTTAAAGAAATACGTATCAAAGATTAAATTACTATCTGGTAATGAAGCAGAATATAACATTAAAACGGAGAAAAAACGATGATACGAGTGATTATATTAATCATATGTTTTTTACTTTGTGCGTGTGAAAGTAACAAACTGGATAGGGATGAGTTATTTGTAATCTCATTAGATAGAACTCCTGAGCGGTTCGATTTTGTGAATAATCAGATGATAAAGCAATGTATTAACGTCAAGAAATTCAGTGCTATAGATGGATACATGTTGAAATTTAGAGACCAATTTGGCAATTTCATATCTTGGAACAATCGATCTAATTCTGGTAATAAATTTGCAGGATTAAAGTACGATATAATTTATAATAATAAAAAGATAGGGCAAATACCAGCGAACACTAAAATGTCTTTAGGGGAAATCGGATGTGCATGTAGCCATAGAGAAATTTGGAAAAAAGTAGCCTCTGGAGAATGTGATAGAGCAATAGTGTTTGAAGATGATGTAATTTTAGAAAGTGACTTTAAAAATAAAATGTTGCTATTTCTCAACGATATCCCTAGAAAATGGGATGTGGCGTTCTTAGGCGTAGGTAGAAGGCATAACTGGTATGGTTCATTTCCAAATATTGGATATATTTTCCGAGATTTAGATGAAGTGCAAGGCCATCGATTTGTAGCTAAAATTCAGCGTACGAATTTAGTATATGGAATGTACGGTTATGTAATCAATAGGAGTGGGGCTAAAAAGCTTTTAATGTTGAGTGAAACATTAGATTATCCAATAGATGATATTTTATTCCAACAAGGCGGAATAAATACTGGAAAAATTATTGGATATGTAGCAATGGAGAAATTGTTGTATCCTAAATTAACTGATTCTGAAATAAAAAAAATGGGAAGAAGCTACTAATCTAGATTTCTGAAATATTGTGGTTTTAAATATTTTTTAAGTGATTCAAGTTTTTTATGTGCAGATTCTCAGATTTTGTACTTAGCTAATTCAGATGTTGATTTATATAATTTTAATATATTTGCTATTAAATTGTGTTATAATTTATTCTAGTCATAGTTAGAGGTGAAGATATGAGTTTCTCGTTTAGTGGTAGGCATATGGAGATTGGCGCAGCTTTGACATATCATGCAGCTGAAGCGTGCGACAAACTGGCACAAAAGTACAGTGACACTTTCACTGATATTTGTATAGTTATGACAAAAGATTCTTTTCAGTTTATAACAGATCTATCTGTAAAAATGGAAAATGGATGGTCGTTCCATGCGAAGTCAGATTCAAAAGAACCTTATGCAAGTTTCGATGCAGCATTGCAGAAAATATCTACGCAAATTAAAAAGTCAAAAGACAAGGAACATAGGAACAAAATAAGAGATGACTCAAAGGTAGTTGAGTATAGTGTAGAAGAAATACATGATGATGGTCCTATGATAATTTCTGAATATATACATGAAATGCCGATCATATCAGTAGCAGAAGCTGCAAGCTTATTAACTACAAATGGTAAGGATGTTCTTTTATTTAAAAACAAGCTAACAAAGCTTGTAAATGCTGTCTATTTAAGACAAGATGGGAATATAGGTTGGTTGGACTACAAGTAATTTAATCTTCTTATTAATTTTGGGGCGAACGCCCCTTTTTTTTATGTAGTAATTGAATATTTGTTTTCTGAGAATTATGACCATTTTCTATTTTTCAAAGAAAATAATACATATGAGACTTCATTTTCTGATTTATAAATTTCAATAGATCTGTATGTAGATGCATTTACTATTAAATTTGTTTCATTAAATATACACGAATATGTATTGTTTGGTTCCTTGTAAATTTTTATATTTTCTGGCACGTGTTCAAATCTTGATATTTTAGTAATCCCATAAGTTTTAGCTAAATCTTTTTTGATGCTTCTATGATTGACTAAATTTTCAAAATATATATTGTTAGTGTATAAAGATGCAAAAATAGCTCCATTAAGTGCAGATATGAAAATTGGCTTTTTCTGATTGTAGTAAAATATAAATCCTAAAACGATTAGAGCTAAGCCAGAAAATCTGGCCTTCGAAGAAAGCAAAACAATAATTAAAAATCCGATTGAAATGAGTATAAAAATCCAGTTTTCAAATTTTGGTAAAGAAAACAACATCCAAGACTGATTAGCAAATAAATCTGAGATTTTTATTAGTAATGTGATTAATGGTTCTAATAACCTTAAAAAAATTGATTCACCACCAAATGGAATGCTAAAAACAGACAATATCAATAGTGGCATTATAGCAAAAGATGTTAATGGAACTGCAAATAAATTTGCGAATACAGCTGCTAATGTTAATCTATTAAAAACTTGTATTGTAAAAATTGATGTAGCTAATGAGGCAATTATGCTAGTAGCTACTAAAGAAAATAGAATCATTGTTTTTTTCGAAAAAGTCCATGATTTTTCATAAAAAGCTATTAAAGCAGCAACAGCGCTAAAAGACATTTGGAAACTAGGAAATAGTATAGCTTCTGGTGAATGTAATAATACTAATGTAGCGGCAATGGCAACACTTCGCATTGATAGAGCTTTTCTGTCTAATAATACTGCAACAACAATTATTGCGTGCATGATAAAAGCTCTTACTGCAGGTACAGATTCTCCGGAAATTTTCAGGTATAAGAAGACAAAACATATTGATAATATTGCAGCTATTTTCTTTGTGCTAAAATTTAATGCTATAAATGGAAAACAACACAATAAAATTCTAAAAAGAATAAAGAAAAAACCGCCTATAATACCTACATGTAAGCCTGAAATTGCTAATAGATGTGCAATGCCAGAATCTGCAAAGCTTTGACGCACATTTTTATCTATAACAGACTTATTCCCAGTAATTAGAGCTTGTACGATACCACCTTCTTTGTTAGAAATGACATCGTTTATTTTTTGATTGATTATGAATCGAATTTTTTCTTTTAATTTATATAATTTATTCTTACTAATATTTTGTACGATAGGTTGTCCTACAATGTATCCTCTTGCACTAATCCCATTGAAATATGATTGCATACGAAAGTCATATGCATTTCTAAATGATTTTGAATATATTGGATCTAGGATAGCATTTACATGTATTTTAGCTCCTGGGATGAATTCTATATTGCTATTGTTCGCATTTTTGCCTCGCCAAAGCAATGATATTTTTCCTAGTTTAATCTTATCTAATTTAGCCTTAAATTCTTCTGATAAACATTGAATGTTTTCTATAACTATTTTTGTTCCGTTATTGGATTTTTCACTATAGTCTATTTCTCCTGCAAGACGTACAAAATTTATTTTTTCATTTAACATATCTATATCAATTTTATTTGCTACATAGAATGAGTTTATAAACCCTATGTTTATGGCTAGCAATGCAGCGATTGGAAATCTTATTTTCGAGAAAAATAGTAGGCAGGCGAGAATAATGCAAGAAACAACGTAAAATTGGATTTTTGGCTCATTTTCTAGTGAAAAATATATGCAAATTCCCATACCAAGAAATACAGGGATAAAGTTTAAAAAATTGAATCGTTCTTTAAATAATAAACTTTGGAAAAATTGCATTAGCTATGAAAATAAATTTAATATTGATGAAAACATCTGATAAGCTGCACACGAAAAAATAATAGAAAATATAATGCGTTTCATATACAAATTTACAGGTAGTCTGTTGTCATTTGCATGATGTATTTCTATCTTCATTGTTATTCTCCACCTGTTGTGTTTAGTATAACAATAACTAATTATGAATTGGTTAAATGGGCAGAGTATTGAAGTAATTCTATATTGATAGTAATAAAGATTTCTATTTATATATTCTAATATAGTCTTATACTTTGTAATCTTTGATCTTATGTAACTGTGTTTTAACAGAACTTTTAAAGATTTTGGGTATAATTCAGTTCGTATTTGTACATTTACTTAGATAGAATGAACGCATGGATGACATTAAGTTAGATTACAACTTTAGTGTGGCTCTCATATGTGAGTCTTCTGAGGATATTTCTTATTTAAAGCGTCGTCTCGGGATCTATTCTAATGGAGTAACGGTTTTTTCTAATATTCAAAATTTGAAAAACGAACTACCAGTTAGCACAATAGATGTAATATTTATTTCTGTATCTGGAATTACACATGAATATTGCGAAAGCATAGCAGATTTAAAATCAGATTTATGTAAATTTATTCCTATAATAATTATATCTAAAGTACCAGTTTCTCAAGCTGATATAGCAGTATTAGTGAATGCTGGAGTTGAAGATATTTTATTGCATCCAGTCGATGTTAGTTTATTAAAAGCTAGATTGTTTCAGACAATAAAGAATAAAATTTTAATTGATTCTCTCGAACAAGAAATTAAGCGTTTAAATGATGCGGAAGAAACTTATTTGAATAGTAAATTGTCAGAGTCATTACGTATACAGACATTACGCTTACAAGGTGCCTTAACTAATTCATTGGAATCTATAGTTAATCTATCTGCTAGTGCTTTGAAAAAAAATGCTCAAATGCTAAATGATGAAACGCTGAAAAATACAATTTTTCAGGAAAATTTCAACGTCTTGAAGGCAATAGAAAGAGAAAGTGTATACTGTAATAAAATTATAAAGTATTTTGCGGATCACAGTTATTTGAGGGATCGAAATTTTGCGATGGATACTATAAATAAAGTTGTGATAGATACAGTGAAGCTATTTGTATATGATAATCCTAAAATATCGCATAAAATAGAAGTTAATCTAGATCGTAGAATTAGTAAAAAATCATATATTTCTAGTGAGGCGCTCGGTAATGCGATTTACTCTATACTAGAAAATGCGTCATTTTTTGTATCTTGTAAAGAGAATAATTTAGCAGCTGTTTCTGTGACTACTAAGTTAAAGCTTAATTGCATAGAAGTTATTATAAAAGATAATGGAATAGGTATAAGCGAAGATAAGCTAGGTATTATTTTTAAGCCTTTTTTTTCTACAGTAGAAGGTAAAAATGGTTTGGGATTATTTAGAGCAAAAGAGCTTGTTGATATGCATAAAGGTACAATTAACGTGAATTCTAAAATTGGAGAATATACAGAGTTCACAATAAGCTTGCCGATTATCAAGGATAAGAAAAAATAAAATATGGTGTGATGTTATAACTAATTTTTTTGAAATAATCGCATAGTATAATATTTTCAGCTTGATATAAATATTTAAAACAAATAATATAAAATATGATTCTGCGGAGATGAGTATGCGTCCCTCTAAAAGGAGTTTTAACGAACTAAGAAAAATAGAATTTATTCCAAATTATACAAAACATGCTGAAGGTAGCTGCTTGGTTAAATTTGGTGATACGATCGTTTTGTGTACAGCAACATACGAAGAAAAAGTTCCATTTTTTCAAAAAGGTTCAGGAGTAGGATGGATTTCTGCAGAATATGGTATGTTACCTAGATCTACAGGTGTACGAAACGAGAGAGAAGCTGCTAAAGGTAAACAATCTGGGCGTACTATGGAAATCCAAAGATTAATTAGTCGATCGTTAAGGGCTGCTGTTGATTTGCAAGCGTTGGGAGAGAGGCAAATTAAAATAGATTGTGATGTTTTGCAGGCAGATGGAGGAACTCGAACAGCGTCGATTTGCGGAGCTTGTGTGGCATTAAATCTAGCTTTGAAGAGGATAAAAGCAAATCCAAAAGTTTTCAACGGATTTGTAGGCGCAGTTTCATGTGGAATTTTAAAAGATAATCAGGCTGTTGTTGACTTAAATTATGAGGAAGATAGTACAGCTTTAGTAGATGCAAATTTTGTGATGGATGAATACGATCGATTTATAGAAGTGCAGGGGACTGGGGAGAATTCTAGTTTTTCTGATGAGCAGTTTTGGCAATTGATGTCTTTAGCAAAATCCGCGATTAAAGAGATAATTCATTTACAGAAACAGTGCTTAAAAATTGTTTGATGTCAAATATTTCTGTATACGTACATTGGCCGTTTTGTCAATCAAAATGTGATTATTGTAGCTTTGTAAGTATTCCTTGTCGTGGTATCAATTATGACGTATTCGTCGAGAAAATAATAAGTGATATAAAATTATATAAAAGTGTATTGCAAAGCAGAAATTTAGTAAGTGTATTTTTTGGCGGGGGGACTCCATCTTTACTCAAACCGATAGAAATAGAGAAAATTTTAAAAACAGTATTTTTTTGTACAGGAAATGTCGATGCTAATATAGAAATTACGCTGGAATCAAATCCAGGTACATTTGATGAAGTAAAATTAAGTGATTTTAAAACGGCAGGAATAAACAGGTTATCTTTAGGATGCCAGAGTTTTTTTGACGATGATTTGAAATTTTTGGGAAGATCTTGCGATGCGAAAACGACATTAAAAGCGGCAGAACTTGTCGCTAAAAAATTTCAAAATTTTAGCATGGATTTTATATATGGATTTAAGGCGCAATCTCCTGAAAAATTATCGCAAAATATAGAAACAGCAGTTTCTTTCGGTAGTCCTCATTTGTCATTTTATAAGCTAACTTTAGAGGAAAATACGCCATTGTATAATCGTATGATTGCTGGCGAATTTTCAGATATTTCGGATGAAGAAGAAAAAACTTTATATGATTTAATAGATGTATCTTTGAAAGTTAGCGATTTAGAACGATATGAAATTTCTAATTATGCGAAATGTGGATTCGAAAGTGTGCACAATTTAGCGTATTGGAATTACGATGATTATCTTGGCGTAGGACCGAGTGCTCACAGTCGGTTATATCTAGATGATCAAGAGATTTTAGGATTACAAGGAAAAATAGCAGGAGAGAACGAAAGTAATTTGCAAAAGTGGTTGAATTCTAAACAAAAATTCTATCAATTATCAGAACAAGAAATATTTGAAGAAAAAGTCCTCATGGGACTAAGAACAAAATACGGCGTGAAAAAAGAAATTTTCAAAAACACCGATATAGGATATTTTTTAAAAAATGAATACTTACTTGGCGATGGAGATTCAATAAAAATTAATCCGAAACTCTTCCATGTTTCGGATTATATAATTAACGAGCTGTTACTTTCCTTTGTATAGGATAAACAGATAATTATCTGGATGTCCTGTTGTTTTGTTAGCGTCTTTGAATATTTCCCCATTTTTTAGCCAAATGCTTGCAGTTTCAGTAGATTGTGTGTATCCTTGTGATGTTTGATAGCTGATTTCATCTCCAAACTTTTCAAATAAGTCGACCTTATTAAAATCATTTGAAAATCCAACGAAAGACAATGTTTTGTACTTTGTGCCTTTGATCATTGCTACATCATTTGCCTTGAATTGACCTATGGCATTTAATCTGCGGGCTCCTGTGGTTTTACTATTTGCATTTTTACATAAATAAAGGACAATATCGTTCTTTAAGTCGTTAAATAATTTCGTGTCAAAAGGCGTAGGTGATGGTGCTGTTTCTTTCGAGAAATCTTTTTTTGTAACACCTATATTTTCGCCTAATACATATTTTAAGATATCTTCAATTGTGTCATCACTATTTCCAAAAATGTTCTTCTTAGGAAACTGAATTAAACCATCATTATGAGCGTATGGCGAGTATGGCAATGATTGCAAAATAGCACTGCATGCGCAATTTATGAGCTCATTTTGTCCTTCGGCTACTTCGCTTGTTCCTACGTCAGCTTTTTTATATTTTTTTTCAATAACTTTTTGTCTAAGGACATCATTCGATAGCAATAAATCCATTGCTGTCGCTTCTTTTCCATTCCCTCGCTTATCGAATTTTTTTACTTTTAAATTGTTACCATATACAGCGTGAGTTAAGTCCATTATAAGCTTGTCTAAGCAAAAATATTGTATAGCATCTGCGCACGCGCCGGCTACAGTTCTGGAGATATTTTCAGCAAATTTGAAATTTAATTCTGAATTTATCTGAGTTTGTATGTTTGATATCTTTTCCTTTACGAATGTTTCGATAGCTTCTTTTTCTACAATCCCACGTCTAAGAGCTAAGCATAAACAGTGTGTTTGGAAACTGCCTAGGAAATCTTTGTTATTTCCATTTGATTCTCTGTATTTCTCTAAGCTGTTAATTGCATTACCGACAACATCATCTGTTAATCTTTCTTCAACGGTAGTAGATGAATAGTAATTTTCATTTGTATTAATAATATCTTTTAAGTTCTCATGAGAAAAAGTAGATGTATCAAACAAACTTACAACACATGCAATACATTTTTTCATTGAAACATAACTATGAGACGTCTCATTGTTATCTGAGTCTTTTTGGTTAGCAAGTTTGTTGTGTAATGATTCTAAATATGTTATATGTTCTTTAATAACATTAGAGCTATTTTGTCCGCTGATATAGCATGAAGGTAACACTGATAAATTCGTTGGGATTGTTCTAGATAGAGAATTCGCCGCTATACATTCAAAAGATAAAGATATAAAGCAAACAAAAATGTGTAAATATTTCATAAACATACCGATACAAATATTTTTGAAGATTTTAACATATAATCTGTAAAAAAAATAATAATGGTTATCTTTTTGATACATTTGCGAACGTTATACAGTGTTGACGTCATTAAAAATGTTGACTGCTTTGTGTTTTTTACAGTGTTTGCATTTTTGTTAAGCCTATGCTAGACTGGAAAAAAATGTCGTAGAGGTTTTTTATGAAACAAATGAAGGTGATCCTTCTTCAAAGGGTCGCGAAATTGGGCTGTATTGGTGATGTAGTAAACGTTAAACCTGGTTTTGCACGTAATTATTTGTTGCCTCAGAGAATTGCATTGAGAGCAAACAAAGCGAATATGGAGTATTTTGAGAGCAAAAAAGCTGAAATTGAAGCTGCAAATGAAAAAAGTAAGAATGAGGCTTTGTCGTTGCTAGAGAAGATTAAAGATGTAACTATTATTTTGGTTCGTCAGGCAAGTGAGAAGGGGCATTTATATGGTTCTGTGTCTGCGAGAGATATAGCTGCACAAATTTCGGAAAAGGGTGTGGTTGTTTCTTCTTCTAAGGTCAGCATTAATTCTCCTATAAAGGAATTGGGTGTCTATTCTGTATCTGTTTCCCTTCATCCTGAGGTTTGTGTGGATATAAAAGTCTCTGTCGGAAAATCTGAAGATGAGGCGATATCTCAATTGTCGGCTTGCTAGTCTCCTAGCATCGTATGGTTTTTGCTCGTCTGGAAAATATTGTTTATTGTTGTCTCTATGGTCTAATCAATGGTTGGTAATTCTGACGAGCTTAGTGTCATCGATAATTGTTTGCAACGCGCTACAAAAGGGAAGTGGTATGTGATAGAGGATGAGGCTGTGGATAGCGTTTGGATCGCTACGGATGATGAAGGTAACGATCCGATAGCGCTTCTTGATTATAATTCTCGGGAGGAGAATAGTGCTAATGCCCATTTAATCGTTGATATGAGGAATTGTATGGCTTCTCTCATTGCTGAGGTTCGCTCGCTTAGGCGGCGTGTCGTTGAACTTTTGGTTGAGAATGCAAATGAAGTTAATTTAAGAATAAAATTACAATCTGAAATAGGTTATGAGGGCGACGATTCTAAGTAGTTGTTTTGTGCGTTTTGTTGGTATTTTTAGTAAAATGTTTTCTAATTGATATTGACTTTGTCTTATTAATGTATTTTAATCTTTCGTATTGTTGTTTGAGGTGAGTTGTGGGCGTTTCTGTCGCTGTGAAAGATGATAGTGTCGGTTTTGTGGATGTCGGTTCTAGTGATTATGTAGAGAGACGCTTTGGCGTGCGTATGTCTAATTTGCGTAAAATGAGGCGTAGCCGTGGGTATACACTTGCAGATGCTGCGCAGCTTATCGGGGTGTCGGTTTCTTATCTTTCTAGATTGGAATCTGGTGGGCGCAGGGTGCAGGCGTATCTTGTCGATAGGTTCGTGGAGATATACAAGTGTACAAGAGCTGATGTGCTCGGCGATATGATTAATGGTGTGTATCGGTCTGGCGGCTTGAGTGATATTCCTGCGCCAGAAAGAGCAAGAAGGCGTTACGGGCATTTTAAATATTATGAAATTGTCTATGATTCTGTAACTCCTAAAAAGACTTTGCCTGTGTATGTATTGACAAAACGCAATCTCGAAGATGGACCACGTTTTTTCCTTTTGCGTAATCCTCCATGCACTTGGATCTATCGTCCTCATGAGCTTGTTGGAGTCAATTGCTTTGGTTTGAGATGCGGTGATGCTTTCCATCAGTGTTTTTCTCAGAAGTGTGTTTTGTATCTTTCGTCTGCAGATGATTGCACTGTAGATGATACTCTTCTAGTGTGCACAGCGAATGGTAAGGTTGGATTACATAAATGTGTCGATGTCTCTGATGGCTGTATTCGTGTGGTTCCGGCGTTCAATTCGGGTTTAAATGGTGGGGAGATAGTCATTAATCCAAAGTCTGAGAATGAAGATATATACAAAGTGATAGGTTTTCAAGACTTTTTGATTTGATTTTGTCCTATGCTTTTTTTTTGTAACATGTTATAATCAAAACATTGCGGATGTGGCGAAACTGGTAGACGCGCCAGATTTAGGTTCTGGTGGGTAATTCTGTGGGGGTTCGAGTCCCTTCATCCGCACCATTTGTTTTTGTGGAAGATGTTATGGAACTGTTAAAGAATGAAGTTAATGGATTAGAAAACTTCTGTGAGCTGTTTGTAAATAAAGATGAGTTGGATGTACGTGTAGCAGAAGAGTTAAATGGCATAAAATCTCAAGTGAAAATGCCAGGGTTTCGTCCTGGGCATGTTCCTCTAAATATTATTGCAAAGAATTACGGGTATCTTGCTAGAAAAGATGCTATAAAGAAGATTATCGATGCAGCTATCGGTGTAGCTACGAAAGGAAAAGAGATAGTCGCAGCATTTAAGCCCGACGCTGAAATTATCTCGGATGATGAAAATGGATTAAAAATATCAGTTAAATTTGAGGAGATGCCTCAAATAGAACTGAAGGATCTGTCTAATCTTGTAATGAATAAGTACAAGGTGAAAGTTGCTGATAGCGATATTGATGATTACTTGAATGAAATATTATCAAAAGAAGTAAAATGGGTTGAGGCTGATGATGGACATAAGGCTGTAGTCGGTGACAAGGTAGATGTCGAGTTAACAGCAAAAGGTAATGGCTCAAAGAAAAAGAGACTTGACATAGAAAAAGAGACAATGTCTTTCATAGTCGCTGAAAATGATGGTGTAGAGGGGCATCTTAATGGTTTGCATTTAGGTTCTGAATCTGATTTTGAGATTGGTGTTAATAGTGAGATTGCTAAAATTCATGTGAAGGTTCTAAAAATATATGTACCTGGAAAATATAAGTTGGATGATGAATTCTTGGCCTATTCAGGATTTGAAACTATTGAGAAGTTGAAGAATTGGGCAAAGGAACGTATCGAAGCTAAGTCTCAGTCTGATATTTCTAATGTAGAGAAGAAGCAGCTTCTTGATTATTTAAATTCTGTGTATTCTTTCGATGTGCCAAGCAAAATGCTTGATTTTGAGTTCAATTCAATATTAAGACAAATTCGAGCAGAAGCTGATAGAGAAGGGAAGAAGCTAAGTTCTTCGAAGATGCCAAAAGTTGAAGAGGAATGTAAAGATATCGCTTTACGTAGAGTTCGTCTCGGTCTTGTAATTTCAAAGATTGCTAAAGATGAAAAAATCTCTGTTACTCAAGATGAGTTGCGGTATGCTATGTTGGATTTCGCTAGATTGTTCCCAGGAAAAGAGAAAGAAGTGATATCCAAGTATTCTAATGATCCTACATTTATATCATCTTTGGCCGGGCCTATTCTTGAGCGTAAAGTCGTATCGTTTATAGAGCAAAAATATGCTAAGTTAAATGATGTAGAGATTACGACAAAAGAGTTGTTAGAGCTCGATTCTGAGTTTTTTGATTGCTACGAAGATGATGAACAACAAGATACATTGAGCACTAAAGGTCGGAAGGAAGATAATGCTGCGTCTTCAGATAAAAAATCTGCAGTAAAGAAAACTAGAAAGGCTTGTGCGAAAAAAGATGAGTCAGAAGTAAAACCTTCTGAAACTACGAAGAAAAGAGCTTCTAAAAAGAAGGAAGATTCTAAAGAATAGTTTTTGCTTATACTTTTTTTAATTTTTTACGGGCTAAAATAGCCCGTTGTTTTTTGTCACAGGAGATTTTATGTCTAATGAGATGATGAGTTGTATCCCAATGGTTGTAGAGCAGGGCGCTCATGGCGATAGGGTGTTTGATATATACTCTAGGTTATTGCGTGAACGAATCATATTTCTTGCAAATCAAGTGAATGATTATACTGCTAGTTTAATATGTGCTCAGTTGCTTTTTCTTGAGGCAGAAGATCCAAAAAAAGATATATTTTTTTATATAAATTCACCAGGTGGTGTCGTAACGTCTGGGTTGTCTATATATGATACAATGCAGTATATTCGCCCTAGAGTTATTACTGTTTGTATGGGACAAGCTGCTTCAATGGGGTCATTATTATTGGCGGCAGGAGAGCCAGGATGCAGATATTCTTTGCCTAATTCTAGAATTATGATACATCAACCATCTGGAGGTGTTCAAGGCCAAGCTACTGATATAGAAATTCATGCTAAAGAAATTCTTAAGTTAAGGTCGAAATTAAATGGTATGTACGTAAAACATACTGGTAGGAAATTAGAGGAAATTGAAAAAGCTATGGAAAGAGACAATTTTATGGACCCAGAAACAGCTTTAGAATTCGGATTAATAGATAAGATAATTACAAAAAGAGAATTAGAATAAATTAAGTTTAGTTTCCTATCTTATACTATTGATAATGGCCTATGTGAAGTTATTGCTTTGCATAGGTTTTTCTATTGGTAGCTAAATATTAGAGTCTTTTAAAAATTGCATTTAATTATAGATTTTTTATTTACCATATACGGAATAAAAGGATGCTATTTTTTGATGATGACCCTTTCTTTATAATGCGTACGTCTCCAGAGTTTAGTTCTCCATTGTCCATTGACTTATTAATTTTATATGCAATTTTTTCTGTAGCTATTGGAGAAAAATCTTTATTATCTGATGTTTTTTCGCACCAAATTAGCCATAGCCCATCTATTCCATTAATCGTGTTCGAAACAGATAATATTCCTCCCAATTTTGTACTTGGAAAGCCATCTAACATGTGTACTGAAGAAAATCCATCTTTTGTTAGGTGTGTCCAAAATCTTTTAGCATCTTCTTTGCTTTCGATTATGCCTGTTTCATCACCATTAGCTAAATCGCTTGAAATTGCGATAGATGCTTCTTTAAAATCCCCAGGAAGTGCTCCATACTTTTCATAAAAAATTTGTACTGCAGATTTGTAGTTTTCAACTTGTGCAATAAGTGATCTGATTTTTGCTAGCTCAATTAAATCACGCCCTTTGAGAGATAATCCCATTAGAATGCCTATTACACTTAATGCGATTGCAACTTCTATTAGAGAAAATCCAATGCTCTGTTTTTTCAAGAATCTCATATAATTGGCCTCGTATCATTTGTATATTTTTTAGAGTAATTAATATCTTTTGGATGAATTACATTTTTTGATTTTTTATCTATAATTCGTGCTCTTAAAAAGATTATCAATTCTGAAATTTCTGAATCTTCTGCAGATGAATTAAATATGTCTTTTATGACTTTGTATTTTTTTGTTCCAGGAACACCAGATATTTCAGAAATAGATTTTTCCTGCATTAACCCACCTAATACTATGACTTGTCCAGATTTTACGTTTAATACAGAGTCAAGTTCTCTAACTTCAACTACTGGAATATCTATAGTATTTTGGTGAGCATTCATTGCACTTGTAGATCCGCCATTTCCAATATAAGTGTATGTAGGAATTTTTTTGAAATCGACGACTCTAGATATTGTTGGCCTTAACGTGAGAGTTATTGTTTTATTAGAAAAATCTATTGCTGGCTGAACAGTAAAAATTAGTCCTATTGGAATAGTTTGAATGTCTGTATAGAAAGAATCGCTGCTTCTAGTATCTCTATAAGTAGAAAAATTTCTGTATATCGCAGGTTTTGAGACTATTTCATTTCTTGCTACTTTTAAAACAGCAGATTGGTTATTCATTACAGTAATTCTGGGATTAGATAGAGTTTTTATAGCTCCAAATCTTTCTATATATTTTAAGATAGAGCTAAAATTTGTACTGCTATATCCTAAAGAGAACATAGGTAGTTGTGAACTATTAGAAATATCATCTGCAGATTTTGCATCTAATATTATTTTTGAAGTTCCAGATGTATACCAATTTATACCGCTTCTATATTCATCTTTTAATTTAACTTCTAATATTTTCGCTTCTATAAGAACTTGTGTTTCTGTAGTTTTTTTTAGAAGTTTAATATAATCTTTAATCACTTTGTGTTTTTTGCTGTTAGCAATGATAGATACTAGACCACCTTGCCTATGTATAGAGACACTACTATTTTCAGTGTCGTTTAATATTGCTTTTATTGAATTTTCTAATTCAGCCCAAAAATCATTTTTACCTTTTGCTTTTACTGATGAGCTAGAACCATTATCTAATACATTTTGCGTTTTTTTAGATCTATTGTCGTGCGTAATTGAATCTGCGCTAGCAAAAACATCATTTGTTGATGCGATTTTACATTTGCTTTCTCTAGATAGGTTTAAAAACTGTATATCATAAACTTCTAAGTAAGGTTGATCTTTTTCGATAGAGATAGAATCATTGATAATTTTGTATCTCAGATCACATAAATTACAGATATCTTCGATTATATCGATGAACGGTTTATTTTGCGCTGATAGTGAAATTTTCTCGTTTATCCCATTAGCTAGACAAACAGAAATATTAGATTCTTTTGCAAGATTGATAATAGCATCGTTTAATGCCATACCACTAGTTATATGACATGAGATTTTAGTATAAAACTTCTCGTTATACAAAACTTCGTTCTCTTTTATCTCTTCTGTATTTTCTATTGGAATTTGTTCGAAAATCGGTTCACTAAAATCTTTTGTATCGTTTATTGTTATTGGTTTTGTTAGATGTTTTTTATGTATTTTATCGCAAGCGTATAGGCAGAACATTGAACACAATATAACATAAAGACGCATGCGCTTATAACTCGAGGTAACGTAATGATTAGACGATATAACAATTAAAAGAAGCTTAATGCTTTCATTGAAATACTGCTAATTTATATTTTTGCTGTATTAAAAAAACTGATTCCATATTTTATCTTATTATGTTACCATAAAAGAAATAAATGCGGTCGTGGCGGAACTGGTAGACGCGCAGCGTTGAGGTCGCTGTGGAGAGATCCGTGGAAGTTCAAGTCTTCTCGACCGCACCATAAAATCCAATAATCAACTAATATTTAATTTGTTTGGTTTATCATCCAATTATCTGTAGTACTTTGGGTTTGGGAATGAAAAAAAACTTTATTATAGCATGCGTATTTGTCGCTTCTTTTTCTGTTGCTAAGCAGAATATTGATGATAAAAAAGTGTATACTAAATTTGATTGGATAGGTAGCGTAAATAAGAAAGGTTCAGAATTTTTCAAAGCTGATTATAAAAATGCTATGCGTTCAAAAATAGTTCAGATACTATCGAACTTTTTTTATCAACAGAAAGGTACAAATTCGACAATGAATTTAGCAAAAGAAGCTATTGCTGATATTGAGGCTTTTCGTTCAGATAAACAATATAGATTTGATGGATATTACTGTGCTGTTTTAGATGCATTAGAATCATTCATTGAAAATATGTATGACAATGAAGTCTATAAAAAGTATGTAGAATTGTTTGATACAAATATGGAGATGGCTGATATTGCAGATGCTCTAACTTGGATGGCGTCTTCTATGTCAAAACTATCTAGGCATAAATATTCACAAGAGACCATGTCACATATTGTGAATAAAAAATTTTTGTATAGACATATATATATATTATCAAGGTTAGAAATTTTTTCGCATTTAAATTATTCTCAAAGAGAATTTGTCCTTCAAATGTCAAAGTGGTTTGAATCAGCTATTGGATTGATTAATATTTCAAATGGTCCAGGGCATGCTGACGATCAAGCTGATTTATTCGTAGGTGGACTAGCGATGGTTTCATCTGATGCAAAAAAATTCCATAATGGAATGAATGAGATTTTTTCAAATGTTGAAAATATAAAAAGTGGATATGTAGGGGGAGAGAAAAGAGAGGTTAGTGAATTACTTAATATTTTAAAAGAAATGAAACAATCTGCATATCTTAATGTAATAAATGTAGGTAATGAAACGAGAATAAAACCTACAAGATCAATGATTTATGAAATTGTTAACACAATTAATGCTGCTGAAAACTCGCTAAAAAGCAAATAGATTGCTTTGTCGCTTGACGTTGGTAGTAGTTCATTTAATTTATTGTATCAGCTTCACATAGATCTTCTATTATAATATCTATTGTTTTCGTGTTACCAAACGAATTCAGTGTTAATGTTCCAAGAACGAGCAATAGTTTGTTCTTTTCGGAAAGTAGTACTTTCCCTAATTCGCTATCTACACAGTTAAATGCGATTCCTTTTAGCTTTGTGCCGAATTCATCTTCGAATAAAACTGATATATGTTTTTTATTTTGCCCGACGATTGATGAGTAGGATATTTTTACATTTGGAATAATGAAATGCGGTACTTCATTGCCATGCCCGAAAGGTTCTAAAACGCTTATTTGTTCAAAAGTTTGTAAATTTAAAGCTCTTGCTGAAAGATATCCGTCTGTAACAATTTTTACAGGCAGGATTGGTTTTGTAATTCGCTCTTTTAGGAACTCTTTAAATGCACTAATTTTTTCATAACTGATTGTAAAACCACCTGCTAATTTGTGACCTCCTCCGCTTAATAAAATACCAGCATTTTTTGCTTCTATTATAATTTCTGCTAAATCATAATTTTCTGTCGATCTAGCTGATCCGTGACCAATTCCATTTTCACCGAATGAAATAACAAATGACGGAACGTTATGTTTTTCTTTAATTCTTCCTGCAACAATTCCTATCACGCCTGGATGCCAATTTTTGCTGTAAGCAACGATAAATTTTTCATCATTCAGTGGAGGTGATATCGAATCTAAAATTATGGTTTCTAGTGTTTGTCTTTGTGTATTTAATGTTTCGATTTTTTGAATTAGGCTTTCTGCTTTTTCTTGAGATTTTGTAGTTAAAAGTTCTACGCTCATTTTTGCATGATCTAAGCGACCTGCTGCATTTAATCTTGGCCCTATAAAAAAACCGAACGTTTCTGCTGAAATATTTCCTTTTTTTATGCTCGTTTTTGCTAGCTCTTTTAGCCCTAAATTTTTTGTGTTTTTTATGGCTTTTATGCCAGCAGAAACTATCGCTCTGTTTATTCCAGATATTTGCATAACATCGCAAACAGTTCCCAATGCTACTAAATCTATTAGGTCAAGTAGATTTGGTTCTTTCACTCTATTTATGGCAAAGAATTTCGTTAAACGAAAATAACGGTTTAATGCTACTAAGAAGAAAAAAACTACACCAGCTGCACATAAAACCTTTAAATTTGACGAATCGTCTTGTCTATGCGGATTCACTATCGAATATGCATTTTCAGATATTTTATCGACCTGATGGTGGTCTAAAATTACGACATCAATCCCGAGTGTCTTAGCAAGCTCTAAGGCATCAAAAGCAGTAGATCCGTTATCTGCAGTGATTATTGTTTTCGCGTCAGTTTTATATACTATTTCGCTATTTAGTCCATACCCATCATCAATTCTATGAGGAATATAATACTCGAAATTTTTGAAATTTATTTCGTTGAAATAATTGACTAAGAGAGCTGTAGATGTAACTCCATCTACGTCATAGTCTCCTATGATGAAAATTTTTTCATTATTCTTTATACAGCTTGCAATTTTTTGAACGCTTTTTTCCATATCTTGCAAAGTATATGGATCTGGCATTGTATTGCGTATAGTCGCGTTTATGAACTTATCTGCGTCAGATTCTGAAATTTTTCTATTTATCAAAAGCCTTGATATTATTTCTGGAAAATCTGTGTATTTCTCACAAATATCTGGTACTAGCCATATTTTCCCTGTTATAGATTGAATTTCTTGCATATTTCTTATACGTGACCGATCTTGCCAGTCGCTCTTTGTAGCTTGTCATTAATCGCGATTCCTATTCCTACGTTTTCTATGTGTGCAACGCAAATCCTAGTGCATTTTTCCATGTCTAAAATCCTCAGCATATTAAACAAATTATGCGCTGCCTCATATAAATCGCCAGCAGGACTTAGATCGAGATACATTTTTGCTACATTTTTCAAATGAGAATTTTTCGTACCAAAATCCAAGAAAGTGTCGTCATTATTGCATGTATCTTGATCGATATACAGTTCATGCTGTGGAGCATAATGTTTGAACATCATGCCAGGTGCAATAGGTTTTGTATTCGAATTTTCATAATTAGAAATTTTTACTCCGCAAATATCTTCTATCTGTTCGCGAGTTATTCCTCCATACCTTAGGATTGTAATTTTTTCAGGGATAGACACATCGATTATTGTAGATTCTACTCCGACGTTACACATTCCTCCATCGATCACTAGTAAATCTTCTATATCAGAAAAATCCGCCATGACTGCTTCTGCTGTCGTATTACTTAAAGAGGTAGATTTATTAGCGCTAGGTGCTACTAATGGAAAATCCAACATAGAAAGCAGTTTGTGCGCAACTTCATTTTTCGGGACCCTAACAGCTAAAGTTTTCAACCCAGCTGTGGCTAAAGTAGATACTTTAGAATTTTGGTTTTGCTTTAAAACCAAAGTCATTGGTCCAGGCCAAAAATTTTCTGCTAATTTTTCTGCAATTTCATTTGAAATTATATCTTGTGAAAGTGCAATTGACGCTGATTTATAATGAGCTATAAGCGGATTAATAGAAGGCCGATTTTTAGCTTTGTATATTTTGGAAACAGCAGTGTTGCTATATGCGTTTCCACCTAATCCATAAACTGTTTCAGTAGGGAAGGCTACAATTCCACAGTTCTCTAAACAAAAAACGACCCTATCCAAAGAGTCGTTTTTCGGATCGATTAATACAGGCATTTACTGCAAGCCAAAGCCACCATATTTGTCTTTGAATTTTGCGATACGACCAGCTGTGTCAACCAACTGTCTTGCGCCAGTCCATGCAGGATGTGATTTTGGATCAACATCTAATTTCATAGTGTCACCAGCTTTTCCCCATGTTGACCTTGTCTTAAAAGATGAACCATCAGTCATAACAACTGTGATCTCATGATAATCAGGATGAATATCTTTTTTCATACAAAAACCCAAAAATTTCCAAGTTACCTAATTCTACCCCAAACAAACAAAAAAAGCAAACGCATCGGATAATGCGTATGCTTTTGTTGAATTATTCTCCCTTAATTAATTTAAGTCCTCCTTGTAGTGCATTTTGAAATAATCCATTTATATTTACTTGTGCTTTTGATAATTCTCGGCTAATAAGTTGTAATCTTTCTTCAGTTATATGTTGAAATGGATCTTTCTCGTTGACTACACAATCAAGATACAAAAGAAATACAGCATCAAAACTGAACGCATGGCCTTTCCAATTAGCGGTAAGATTGGTCAAGTTGTTGATATGGGTAATATATTCGGTACAAATGCTACTAAATGCGAGCTTCCGTGGAGTGGTAGTAGTTTGTTTAAATGTGAGTTTGCCCCCTTTACCTTTTTGTTGTTGCATAATTGTGCCTTTTATTGAGAGTTCATCTGAACCGCAAACAATCGACTTTACTGTCTCTCCAATAGAATTATTCATACTAATTAGAGATAACTCTTTGTGGCTGTCATCGTTAGGATTTTGAATGTTGCCTGAGTAGGATAATGTAATCTTACTAGATGGTATTCTGCTTATGATCTTTTTCTTCTTTGGGGTATCAAACTCATTCTTATTGTCTTCCATTAAATTTATTAATGGATTTATGAAATTTGTGACAGATGATATGCCATCTTTAAAAGACAACATGTACAATATGTTTGCGTAATCAGAAATGCTGTATAATGTAGGGTATCTTTCTATAGTGATATTTCCATCTATTGAGTTTATAGTGAGTTTTTCTTTTTCATAATTAAACCAATTGCCGATGGCTCTTTCTACCAGAGTCGTATAGTCAGTCGTTCCAAAAATTTGTTTTGTAATACTATCATCCATTAAAACAAGAGAATGCTTCCCATCCTCGATACGTTTTGATATATTTTCTCTTTTTTTTTGTTCTTCAAACTCTTGTGCTAATCTTTTTTGTTCTTCTTCATACAAACGTTGTTTTTCTTTTAGCTCTTCATTTTCTTTTTTTAGCTGCTCTAGCTGTAACTTTAGTCTCTCTTCTTCTATTTTACGTTTTTCTTCTTCTAGTTCTTTTTGTTTCCTTTTTAGTTCTTCTTCTTGTTTGCGTTTTTCTTCTTCTAGACGTTTCTGCTCTTCTTCTATTTTACGTTTTTCTTCTTCTAGACGTTTCTGCTCTTCTTCTATTTTACGTTTTTCTTCTTCTATACGCTTTTTCTCTTCTTCTTGTTTACGTTTTTCTATCAGCGTATTCTCATCTTTTGTGAACACTAATTTATCATCAATAGATAACTCATATGTCTTATTATAGTCGCTTATAGCATCATCTACATTTTTACCTAATTCTTCTATTTTCCACGTTTTGATATATCTTCCGTTTACAGTTTTAGCTTTGTCTTTTTGTGTATTAAAGTGCTTGTCGAATTCATCAAAATTAAGTTTTAACAAACCATACATATAGTATAGGGTATTAATTTGAGATTGCTTTAAATTTTTTCCGTTATCTGATTTTATATATATTTGTGCAATCATATTTGCTAAAGAATCTTGCTTAGCGTTACCGAAAATATTGTTCCATGTATTTTTATAAAATTCAGAATTTTTTAAAATTGTGTCGTCATTGCAATTTCGCTCGACATAATACAAATAATTTATGTCTTTTATTACATTGAACGAAGCCTCTTTTCCTATTCCCTTTTGTCCCCAGGAATTGGTGCCATTTTGCAAAATGTTTGTATTTATGTGTTCAGTTAACTCTATGTTGCCAGCAAAAGCGAAATTACATAACAAAGCGTATATGCTTACTATCGAAAAACTTTTTATATTCATAATAAACCAGTTAAAAATCCATTAAGTAATTATAGCGTTTTGTTGGGATGTGTCAATAAATTGTTTGTTTCGTTTTGGCAAATATGAATGCAGATAAACATTTGTGCTATCAGTATGGCGAACTTGATATAGTCTTAGACTGTCTGTAATGCTTGAAAAAATGAAGTATTTTATGTAACATGACATAATTATATATTTAGGTATATCGATTATGTTTACTTTCTTGCTCGTTTTGCATTTTATCGTGACATTGCTTTTGATCGGAATTGTTCTTATTCAAAGACATGAAGGTGGCGGGTTAAGCGCTGGTTTGAGTTCTGCTGCAAATAATCTTGTGTCTAGCAGAGGACAGGCTAACATTTTAACAAAAGCTACTGCAATTTTGATGATTATATTCGTTGTGAATTGCTTAGTAATGGCTAAAATTGCAAAGACTACGCATAAGCATACGTCAATTTTCAATTCTAAAGAGCAGGAGTTAACTACAACTGGATCAGAGTTTTCTCGTGTTATGAATAAGACATTAAATGCGAAAAAAGATGAGAAAAAACAACAGGACGAAAATAGTGAAAAATCTGAAAATAAACAGTAATTGCTATTGGAGGTATCTTGTATGAGTGGTAAAGTAGTTTCTGTATGCGGTATTGAAATATCGAATGACCTTCCTTTCGCTATGATTGCTGGGCCATGCATGATGGAGAGTAGGGATCATGTTATGAAAATGGCGGAAATAATTAGTGAGATTTCACAAAAATTGAATAGGCCTTTTATATTTAAAACTTCATTTGATAAAGCTAATAGAACGAGTATATCTGGTAAAAGGGGAGTAGGGTTTGCAAAATCTTTAGAGATTTTTAAAAATATTCGTGATACGTTTAAGTGTCCAATCGTAACAGATGTTCATGAAATTTTTCATTGCCAAGAGCTGGCTGACGTCGTAGATGTTATTCAGATTCCAGCGTTTTTGTGCAGACAGACTGATCTAGTAGTAGCTGCAGCAAAAACAGGGAAATGCGTTCAGGTCAAAAAAGGTCAATTTCTCGCTCCATGGGATATGAAAAATGTCGCAGAGAAAATTTCTTCTCAAGGAAATGAAAATATCTTGCTATGTGAGAGAGGTACGTGTTTCGGGTATAATCGATTAGTCACAGATTTCAAAGGAATCCCAGTAATGAAGGAATTCGGCTATCCAGTTATATTTGATGCTACGCATTCTGTGCAAGAGCCTGGTGGACTCGGTTCTGCAAGCGGTGGGAATAGAGGTTTTGTTGAGCCTTTGGCTCGAGCTGCTTTGGCTGTAGGTTGCGCAGGGTTATTTATTGAAACGCATAATGATCCAGATAATGCTTATAGCGATGGACCTAATATGCTTCCATCTCAAAAATTATATGATTTTTGGGCGAGGATGATAGAGTTTGATGATTTATCAAAAAGTAATCCATGTTTAGATATTCATTAGAATATGTAAAAAATTTGTTATCGAAATATTTATCTATATCGATAAGTTTTGCTTGCTTTTGTTATTTCTCATTCCATCTTGTTCATGGCGACAGAGGTTTATTCGCATATATGAAAATGCAAGAGAAATATGCGAAATTATCGCTAGAATATAAAAGCATCGCTGGTGAGAATGAAAAATTAGATAAAAAAATTGGTTTAATAAAAAATAATATTGATTTAGATTTGCTTGAAGAACTTGCACAAAAGCAATTGGGTATAGTAAAAAAAGGAGCGATTGTAATTTTGCGAAAGTAGGTATTTTATTCAAATAACGCGAGAATCCCTCCGCCTCCGCCGCTACCAATTGGTTTACATGCTATAGCTCCTTTTCTATAAATTTCTAGTATTTTTGATTTCATTTTTGGTGTAATTAGCCCCCAATTGTCGAAGCATATTGCTGCTAAATTTATACCATCAGCTAACATGGTTATATCATTGTTTTGAATTCCATATATGCATTTATTTGTGGCAAGATTCATCTGTAAATCTAGTTTTTTCGCGCCATTAAAATTAGTGCTAAAAAGAGTATTTACAAGCGAAATGCATTCTCTTGTGTTTTTTTCGCTATCAACCATAAAAATTTTAAATTTAGGTGTAAATGATGGTTTTATAAATTCATAAAAACATTGTGTCTTTATAATTTGAAAAATAATCGGTTTATTAAAATAAATTGCATATACATCTAATCCGCTACTTTTCCCATGTAGTAAGTTCTCGATTTCTATTGCTAAATCGATTTCATTTTCAATGTTGTATGTTTGTGATATAAATTTAGAAATAAGTACTGATATAGCAGCAGAGCTTCCGAAACCACAACTGACGGGAATATTGCTTTCTACTTTAAATGAGTATTCGCTGAGAATATTTAAATTAAATTTTGAATTTACAAACTTTATAATATTTTCAAAGTTGTTTTTAAATTCAACCGGCATTGAATAGTGTAGAGTTTCTTTCCGTCTTGAAACAATTAATTTCATTTCGTAATTTGTAGCTGGAAATGCTATTGCTTTAGCTCCACGTATTACAGCATGTTCACCTGATAATATAAATTTGGCATTTACTTTGAATTGCATATTTGTTTTTTATCCATTTTTTAATTCTAATGCTAAAGCGTAAATTTTCTTCTTATTTATACCAGTAATTTCATGCGTATTTACTACTGCATCTTTTAATGTATTTTCTTCTAACTGTTTTTTTAATATTTCACGAATATCAAATTCTTCTTCGCTTTCATTTGTGTCGTTTTTATCTACAATAATGACAAATTCACCTATGCATTTTTCTTCTTTGTATTTTTCTATTAATGTTGATATTTTGTGTCTGGTATACTCTTCATTCAGTTTTGTCATTTCTCTTCCAATAAAAACATATCTATCTCCGAATGTATCAAATATGTCTGTTAGTGTATTTAAAACTCTATTGGGTGACTCAAAAAATATTATGCTACTCTTTGTGTTTTTTAATTCATTGAGCGCTGTAATTCTTGCGTTTTTTTTCTGAGGCAAAAATCCATAAAAAAAGAAATTATCGGAACAGCAGCCAGAAACAGAAAGCGCTGCTATAGCTGAACACGCGCCAGGAATTGGGAATATCCTGATGCCATTTTGCATGCACCAATTCGTGATTTTATATCCAGGATCAGAGATCAATGGTGTACCTGCGTCTGTTATTATTGAGAAAATTTTATCGCGATTATTATCGATTAACTCTAAATTTTTTTGCTCCATTTCGCGATAATTATCGCAAGATATAATTTTTGCATTAATACCATAAAAATCTAGAAGGTGCCTAGAAACTCTAGTGTCTTCTGCGAATATACAAAATGAATTTTGTAGAATGAATAAAGCTCTTAAAGTGATATCTAGAATATTTCCTATTGGCGTAGAAACAATGTATAATCCTGGATGTAAAATTTGGTTGTTCATTCTATCGTGCACTTTTTGCAGAATTTTATGAGGTAAAAATGTTTCGTTCATTTCCATATTTAATCACATTATGTATGTTGTTAAGTTCTTGTGTTGATTCTAATCAAAAACATAATAAAATAAAAGTGTACACTTCTAGTAGTAAAAAGCAATCGAGAGGAATACGTTCACAAAAAAGTAAGGTGTTGGCTATATTGCCAATGTCTGGAGTACATAAAAATTTGGGAAGAGATGTTTTGAATTCATGCCTTTTGTCTATAGACGAGTACAAAAATATTGAGATGCTTTTGGTTGACTCCGCATGGATAAATACAGCACCAGATAAAATTAGTGACATAGTACAAAAATATGACATAAAATATATAATCGGTCCTGTGTTTGGATATGAATCAATTAAGATGAAAGGGATAGCCCCATACTCAACATGTTTTTCTTTATCTAACAACTATACTATTGCTCATGAAAAAAATATCATATGCGGTATTACTCCAAGTACAGAAACTATAGCTTTGTTGAATTATGCTGCTAATAATGGGATTAAAAGAATACTCGCGATTGTGCCAAAAAATGAATATGGAAATGCTATTAATAAAATATTAGATTCGGCTAAAGATGACAATGAGGTATATGTTAGAAAAATAAGATACACAAAATTCTCTGAAGACATAATTGAAGAACAACTTGAAGATGCTAATTTCGATGCTATTCTAGTATGTGAGCAAGTCAGTAAAATAACAAAAGATCACGGTATACCTTATTTAGTTCCTTATAGGTTCGCTAAAAGTAGTGTCATGCCTAAAAAATGCAAAGTATTTACTGCATCTCCAGATAAGCAAAATTTAGATAGTTTTAGAAGATTTTTTAAAGCTAATTTCGGAAAAGAACCTTCAGATATAGGTATGGTTGGTTATGATGTATCTAATCTAGTGTTTTCGATGACTGTAAATGGTTATGATAAATCTAGGCTTTTATCAAAACGTTTTCACGGAGTTCTTGGAGATTTTGATATAAGCAGAAAAGGTGTTATTAGAAGAAATTGGCAAATCTATGAGTGGAAATAAAAATGTAGATAAATATAGTAGGCGTGGCGTTTCTCTACATAATGCAGTACATAATATATGTTCACCTATTTTAAATGGTAAGCCGTGTTATAGCGTGTTTACTGACTGGGATAAAATAGTAGGAAAACGATTGGCGATGATTTGCTCGCCTGAAAAGATAAATGAAAAAACAAAAACACTATATATTTCTGCTGAACCTGGTGCATTCTTAGAAATTCAATATTCAGAAATTAGTTTGCTAGAGAAGATTAATCTTTATATTGGTTGTAATTTCTTTACAAAGATAAAAGTATCGCAAAAACGATGTCATATTAAAAAAAATCAGGATTCTAATACTTTTTTTACGAAAATTGAGTTTAATATAGGAGATGAAACCTTAGAATTACAATTATCAAGGTTATTCAGTTCTATGGAAACAAAGTGACGAGGGGGAAATGCATAAATGGAATGATCATTTTGGTAAAAATGTTCCAGTAGCTTTATTTTTGATACCATTTGTATGTGGAGTCCTATTGTTAGGCAAGGAAACAACTGTCGCAAAGAATGAAGTGAAACGTTTAGTAAATAATGGAGTTAAAACTTTAACTGAAATAGAGGTTGATAAATTAGATGCTTCAGGTAAAAGTATAGTAGAAAATGGTGATCAGCAAATCGCTCGTCATGCTCAATTAGGTGATTCATCTAGTATTGTTGATAAATACAAAAATGATAGTACTATAATTAAGAAAGAATTGAAGTTGCCAAGGCTTGAGTATGGGGCTGTAGATGCTCCAAATAAAATTCGGATATATTTATCTCCTACGTGTAGTAGTTGCGCAAATGTATTTCTCGATAACATAGAATGGATTTGTAATTTTGTCGATAATTCTAATGGTCGTGTTAGTGTAGAAGTTTTGGGGAATATAAACAGTTTGGCAGATAAAGATGTAACGAGAGAAATGTATAAAGTTAATTTCTCTGGAGAAAGAGTGAATGATTTTATGTCAGGCAAAGAGACGCAGATTGGGAAAATGGAAGTATTGCGTAGCTTTAAATTGTTATGTTCTATTTTTAAAAATCAAAAGGTTTGGAAAGAGGCTAAATCTCCAAAAAATGTGCTTCGACAAATTATAAAGTATAACGATAAATACATAAAAGGGGATTCATTTTCTATTGATGGAATAGTCGCTATAAATGATGAAAATATCAGTAAGGATAATGTTCTTTTTAAAAATGACACTAAAAGCAGATTTGATGAATCATTAGATAACGGTTTATTAAAAAAATATATGGTAGATTATAAGGAATTCTCTAGAAATGAGAATTTACCAAAGATACATATATTTTTGGCTGATAAAAATACAATCGAAAAATTTAGCGGCAATCTTTCACAGCAAAATATCAGAAGTTTTATTGAGAAAACAACTTCTAGATAAAAACTAAAACGTGTGTTTAGTTGTATTTTTCTATTGCTTGTCCTGGGCTAATGCTCGAAGAAATTTGAGAAATTCTTATTAGAAAGATCAAAAGGAACTACTACTTTTTCTAATGTTAAGAAGCATTCTTTGCATATATCAAGCCTTCCTTCGCGAGCAAGCATATAGTTCAGTTTTTCTTTTATTCTATGTAGATAAAGTACATCGTTTGCTGCATATTTTAGTTGTTCTTGTCTTAATTCTGTATCGCCCCAATATGATGTTTGCTCATGTTTGCTTATTTCAACACCGATAAGTTCTCTGCATAGTTCTTTTAATCCATGTCTGTCTGTGTATGTTCTTGCAAGTTTAGATGCAATTTTTGTGCAGTATATATTTTTTATGTTTATTCCAAACGATTTGTTGAGAATACATACGTCGAACCTAGCAAAATGAAAAATTTTTTCTATGGACTCATCGTCTAATAATTTGATCAGATTTTTCGCTTTTGCATAGCTGTTCCCATCACTGAACTTTACAATGTGTGCTGTTCCATCACCTGTGCTTATTTGTACTAAACATAATCTATCGTTAAATATATTTAACCCTAATGTTTCAGTGTCGATTGCAATACTGTTTCCTGTAATTGCATCTTCAGGTAAATCATTTTCGTATAATTTAATCATTTTTATACACATAAAGAACAAAGTGATTATCGCTGCATACTACTGGAATGTCAATATAATTTGTTACTGTATAAGAGTTTTTGCGAAAGTAATTATAGGCGATTGTGTTATCCGGATGATCAGCGCCTAAAAATACATATTTTGACCTTCGCAATAATTTACAATGTTAATATTAAATGTCTTGAAGCTGATCTAATTTACTCATACGCAAAATATAGTCATACAGATTGTCATAAATGCCGGCTATCCTCATAAGATGGACATACTCATATTTATTATCATCTTCAAGTCTATATAAAACATCATTATAAGATTCTTCTTGGTATATTCCAGGTAAATTTCCCTCTTCGCAGAGTAGTATATTCATACCTTTTTTTTGGGCTTGACTGTGATTTTTACAATTGAAGACAAGAATTACAATGCGAGGGACAGCAGAACGAATATATTGAGTACAAAATATATATACGTTTTTCTTGTCTTTGTCTGTTTGTCGTGGATTATATTTATTATTCAAACCGATTAGTTCGTCCTTCCAGTTTTGTATCATTTCTTTCGCTTTAATTTCATCCATCTTTTGATTTGCTATAGCATTCTCTATCCTGTGTACAATTCCGTTTGTTGTGCTTCGCTTAAAATAACTATGAATTTTGAAGCCTATAGCTGTTTCAATGTCACTATAAGCATTATCGACTAGTGTGGTGTATTTTTCCATGATGCCGAATTGATTTTTCTCTTCTTCTGAAAAGATACATTCACCGTCTATGCTTAAGTTTTTATCGCAATTAAGTGTAGCAATATCTACTTTGCTGCTAAATGTTTGAAGATCCCATATTGTACTATATTTTTTAATGACAGATAGTGCGTATCTTGTGCAGTTTTGATCTTTTTCTTTAATATTGTTAATTAGCTCTAGTAATTTATCGCGGTCGAAGCTATCTTCGGTAATATTATTGTATAATTGCTCCATGTAATATAGTGTATTAAGTTTTGCTTGCGGAACATAGTTTAAATTCGCTATTTTTGTATATACTTTATGAATCATATTTTCTATTGTGTCTTTTTCAGCATTTCCAAAAACACGTTTCCATGTATCATTGTAAAATTTTGAGTTAATCATTATCCGGTGTTTTTGGCAGTTTATCTCAATATAACATAAATAATTTATATCCCTGAGGACGTTGAAGCTAGATTCTTTGCCGATTTCTTTGTCTCCCCATTTGTATGTGCCATTTTTTAAAATATTTGTTCGTATATGATTGGTTAGATCGATGTTATTTTCCGGCTTGTTAGCAAAAGTAACATTATTTATTAGTAAATATATTATAATTGTCAGAATCCGCATTTTATCCCGATATAGCTGTAATATATCGCAAATTAACAGAAATGGCAAATTGTATGGCTATGCGATTGAGTTGATACGCATATTTTCCGATGAATATGCTCGCTTATATGCTGTATATCAAAAATTTAAATTAGTCTAATAACGTATCTTGCCACTCTGCGTAGTTACAGTTCATTTTTATAATTATGTTGATTTCAATGGGCGATTTCTTTTATAATTTAACAGTAATTTTTATTGAGGGTAAAATGGCAAAGAAAATCGTAGGATTTATCAAATTGCAAGTACCTGCAGGGAAGGCGAATCCTTCGCCGCCAATTGGACCTGCTCTTGGTCAACGCGGTTTGAATATTATGGAGTTTTGTAAGGCATTTAATGCTCAAACTCAATCTATGGAACCTGGGACACCTTTACCGGTTATCATAACAGCCTACGCAGACAGAACCTTCTCATTTGTGATGAAATTACCTCCTGTAAGCTATCTTTTGAAGCGTGCTGCAGGTATAACAAAGGGAGCTTCTAATGTTGGTCGCGAATCTTGTGGAAAAGTTACAATGGCGCAGGTTCGAGAAATCGCCGAAAAGAAGATGAAAGATTTGAACGCAAATGATGTTGATGCTGCCTGTATGATGGTTATAGGATCTGCTAAATCAATGGGGTTGGAGGTTGTATAGTATGGCGCATTACGGAAAGAGATTGAAAAAAACTGCAGAGTTGGTTGCGAAGCAGAATTATTCTATAGTCGATGCTGTGAAGTTTTTGAAAGAAAATTCATCATGCAAGTTTGATGAGACTTTAGAGCTTACAATCGGGTTGAACTTAGATCCTAAAAAATCTGATCAAAGTATTCGTGGTATGGTTTCGTTACCGGCTGGGACTGGTAAAAGTGTTAGAGTAGCTGTTTTTGCTAGGGGTGCCTCAGCTGATGATGCTATTGCAGCTGGTGCAGATATAGTTGGGGCTGAAGATTTAGCCGATAAAGTTAAAGATGGGAATATAGATTTTGATGTCTGTATCGCTTCTCCAGATATGATGGGTGTTGTTGGTAAGATTGGTAAAATCCTTGGGCCAAAAGGTTTGATGCCTAATCCAAAGCTTGGCACAGTTTCTCAAAATGTAGCTGGAGCTGTTAAAGCAGCAAAGGCTGGTCAAGTTGAGTATAAATTGGACTCTTCTGCTATAGTTCATGCTGGAGTTGGGAAGTTGAGTTTTTCTGCTGATGATTTAGTGAAAAATGTGAAGGCGTATTTAGATGCCGTTGTGAAAGCTAAACCTGCAGGTGTTAAAGGTTCTTATGTGAAAAGAATAGGAATTTCTAGCACTATGGGGGTTGGTTTGAAAATAGATCTTGCAGAGTTGTCGTCTTTGTAGGATAATGCTTTAAATTTGTCAGAGACCGCCGGAGCGTTATTTGCTTAAAAATTATCCGGCGCAGGCTATATAAAAAATCTTAGTGTTCTGTTTGGTCTCTGGTGATTGTTTTTTAGGAGATAGTGATGGAACGTAATAAAAAAACTGAGTACGTATCAAAGCTTCGCCAGGAGTTTAATGAATATTCTGTCGCGGTTTTGATAAATCAGAACGGTCTGACTGTCGCCGAAGTTGAAGTTTTGCGAAAAAAAATGCACGAAGATGGCGGGAAGTATCGCGTCGTTAAAGGTACATTGACTCGTATAGCTTTGCAAGGAACTCAATATGAAGAGTTGGTTGGCGATGTGAAGGGGCCTGTCGGCGTCATCTTTTCTAATAACTCAGTGGAAGCTGCGAGAATTATCGTAGGTTTTGCAGAAAAGAGCGATGGAAAGGTAACTGTTATTTCTGGTGGTGTTGATGGGAAGAGAGTTGATGCTTCTTATATCGATATGTTATCTAAATTGCCTACACTTGATGAGGCTAGAGCTAAGATTATCGCTGTTATTCAGACGCCAGGTGGGCAGATTGCTCGTGTATTAAAAGCTTATTCGGAAAAATAAAAATTGATAGGAGATTAAAATGGCTGATTTAAATAAAATCGTAGAAGAATTGTCACAATTGTCTGTTGCTGAAGCTGCAGAATTGAGTAAAATGTTAGAAGAAGCTTGGGGAGTTTCTGCTGCTGCTCCTGTTGCTGTTGTCGCTGGGGCTGGTGCAGCTGCTGCTGAAGAAAAGACTGAATTTGATGTTGTGTTGGCAGATGCTGGCGCGTCAAAGATTAATGTAATTAAAGTTGTTAGAGAAATTACAGGTTTGGGATTGACCGAAGCAAAGGCTATGGTTGATGGAGCTCCTAAGACGATTAAAGAGGCTGTAGCAAAGGCAGATGCAGAGGAAATGAAAAAGAAGTTAGAAGCTGCTGGAGCTAAAGTAGAACTTAAGTAAAATTTGATATTTATTTAAGATTTTGTAAAGAGGGGCCGTCGCTCCTCTTGTTTTTTTTTGATGAAAATAGTAATATTTGTTCCTGTAGAATGAGCAGGTTTCTCGTTTTTGTCTTAAGCTTGAGGTGTTTATCATGATAAAAGCGTTCACAGAGCGTAAAAGATTCAGAAAAAATTTAGGTAGTATAAAGGAAAATGTCGAAATTCCAAATTTGATAGAAATACAAAAGGATTCTTATAATGCTTTTTTGCAGTTAGATGTTAACCCTTTAAAACGAGAAAAAATCGGGCTACAGGAGATTTTTGAAGATGTTTTTCCTGCGTCTGATCCAGCGGGAAAGGTTCGTATAGATTTTTTGAAGTATGAGTTGGAGCCTACAGGTTTTTCTGTAGAGGAGTGTCGTAGTCGTGGTTTGACTTATTCGAATCATTTGAAAGCTACGTTCAGACTGACTGTTTTAAAGTCTAGTGATTCAGGTAAGAAGGAGATAGAGGCACAACGCGAGCAGGATGTTTATGTTTGTGAGCTTCCTATGCTTACGCAGTATGGTACTTTCGTCGTAAATGGTATAGAAAGAGTTATAGTATCTCAGATGCAAAGATCTCCAGGCGTTTTCTTTGATCATGATGGTGGAAAAACTCATACGTCTGGGAAATATCTTTTTGCTGGCCATGTTATCCCTAGTTTTGGCGCTTGGTTGGATTTTGAATTCGATTCTAAGGATCATATATGTGTGAGAGTCGATAGGCGGAGGAAAATGCCTATCGCTGTGTTGCTAATGGCTATGTATTCAGATGAAACTGAGAAATTGCTAGAAAATTCTGATAAGAAAGGTTCTTTAGATAAGTCGAAAATAACTGGTATGACTAGAGAGGAGATAATATCTCATTTCTATGATTCTTATGTTATTCGCTTTAATCAGAAAAATGGGACTTTCTGGAGAGATTTCAAGGTTAATGAATGGATGCCAGGGATTGCTGAATTCGATGTCGTAGATGCTGATACTGGAAATGTTGTTTTTAATGCTGGCGACAAGATTACAAATAGAGGTTTAAAGAAGGCAGCTGAATCTGGTGTAAAAAAAATTATTGTTCGTCCAGAGCATGTTTACAATAAATATTGTGCTTGTGATATAGTCGATTTAGATACAGGTATAGTTTTATTTGAAGCTGGGACAAAGATTAGTGAAGAAAATTTCGCTGATATGGCCCTTGGAGTGACGCCTCTTTCTGTAGCGTTGACTAATGAGGTTGGTGTCGGCACGTATATTATAGAGTCGCTAAACTCTGAGAGAATTTCTTCAAGAGAAGAGGCTCTGTATGAAATTTATAAAGTGTTGAGGCCTGGTGATCCTCCAAGTTATGAGGGTGCTGAGTTTTTGTTTTCAGGTTTGTTTTTTGATAGAGAAAGATATGATCTTTCTTCTGTCGGTAGGTCGAAGTTGAACGAGAGATTAGGGAATACTGGGAATTCTGATGAAAGAACTTTGACCAAAAAAGATATTCTTGCGATTTTAAAAGAATTGATTAATTTAAAAGATGGTAGATCTTCTGTTGATGATATAGATAATTTAGGTAATCGTAGAATTAGAGCTGTTGGAGAATTATTGCAGAATCAGGTAAAAGTCGGTTTGTCTCGTATCGATAAGATGATATCAGATAGGTTGTCTCTGATAGATGTTAATAAGGCTATGCCAAACGATTTGATTAATGCAAATGGTGTATCTATTGCAATAAAAGACTTTTTCATGTCGTCTCAGCTCTCTCAGTTTATGGATCAATGTAATCCTTTGTCTGAAATTACGCATAAACGTCGTATTTCTGCATTGGGACCTGGCGGATTAAATAGGGATAGGGCTGGGTTTGAGGTTAGAGATGTGCATCCTACTCACTACGGTCGTTTGTGTCCTGTCGAGACTCCAGAAGGGCCAAATATCGGGTTGATAAGTTCTTTGGCTATTTTTGCAAAAGTTAATGACTTTGGGTTTATTGAATCTCCTTATAAAAAAGTTGTAAATGGAAAAGTTACGAATACTATTCAGTATTTGTCTGCTACAGATGAGGGGAAATATACAATAGCTCAGGCAAATGCTAAGTTGAACGAAGATAATGAGTTGGTTGAAGAATTTGTCAGCGCTCGTAGGAATGGTGATACGCTTTCTGCGCAAAAAGAAAGTATAGATTATATGGATGTTTCTCCTAAACAGTTGGTTTCTGTGGCAGCTGGATTAATTCCTTTCTTAGAGAACGATGATGCTACAAGAGCTTTGATGGGATCTAACATGCAAAGGCAGGCTGTTCCGCTTATGCGTTCTAGGGCACCATTAGTCGGTACTGGTATTGAATCTAAGGTCGCTATTGACTCTGGTGCTGTTGTGATTGCAAAGAGAGGCGGTGTAGTTGATCAAGTTGATGCAAACAGAATTGTCGTTAGAGCTGTAGAAGGGAAAACTATTGTCGGTGTTGATATATATAATTTAAGGAAATTCGAGAGATCTAACCAGAGTACTTGTATTAATCAAAAGCCTATTGTTAAAGTAGGAGATAAAATAAAGGCTGGTGATGTTATTGCTGACGGTGCTGCAACTGATCTAGGAGAGTTGGCTCTAGGGCAGAATGTTAAGATAGGCTTTATGCTCTGGAATGGCTATAATTATGAAGACGCTATTATTATATCTGAAAGAATGGTTTCTGAAGATATGTTCACGTCTATTCATATTGAAGAGTTTGAGGTAGTTGCAAGAGATACGAAATTGGGTGATGAAGAAATCACAAGAGATCTGCCAAATATTTCCGAAGACGCAGTGAGGAATCTTGATGAGACTGGTATTATTAATATCGGGGCTCAAGTTAAAGCTGGAGATATATTGGTCGGTAAGGTTACACCTAAAGGTGAGACTGTTATGACCCCAGAAGAAAAACTGTTGAGAGCTATTTTTGGGGAAAGGTCATCAGATGTAAGGGATTCTTCTTTGAGATTGCCTCCTGGGTGCAGTGGCACCGTTGTAGATGTGAAGATCTTTTCAAGGAAAGGTGTAGCTAAAGATGAAAGAGCAAAGTTGCTTGAGAAAAAAGAGATAGATTCTTTGAAGGCTGATTTAGATGCTAAAAAGGAGATTATAGAAAATAACTTTGTAGCGAGATTAAGAGCTGTTTTGGTTGGAAATGAGTATTCTGTTATTCCTAACATGGATGACAATAAAACGCTAAGTGCCGAAGTGTTTGATTCTTTAAGTCGCTTCCAGTTATTGCATATTACAATGAAGGACGATGAGTTGGCTAAGAAGTATGTAGCTCTGAAGAAAGAATACACGGATATAATAGCAGATTTAGAAAAACGCTTCGAGGAAGATGTTATAAAGGTAAAATCTGGATCTGAGTTGGCTCCAGGAGTTTTGAAGATAGTTAAAGTGTACGTTGCTGAGAAGAGAAAACTACAGGTTGGAGATAAATTAGCTGGGCGTCATGGGAACAAAGGTATTGTGTCTAAGGTTGTTCCTATTGCTGATATGCCATATTTCGAGGACGGTACTCCTTTGGATATAATGTTGAACCCTCTCGGCGTTCCATCACGTATGAATATTGGTCAGGTTTTGGAGACGCACCTTGGATGGGCCTCTATAGGTTACGGTAAGCAAGTAAGGGAAATTTTAGAAAAGGTTAGTAAGGAAAAACTTGTTTCTGAGTTGCGCACAAAATTGAGCGAAGTTTATGGCGACAAAGAAGTTTGTAAAGATCTAGATAAAATGACAGATTACTCTGTCGTAGAAATGGCAACTAACTTAACCGATGGTGTTCCAATGGCTACACCTGTGTTTGATGGTGCTAAGGAAGCTGATATTGTAAGAATGCTGAATGATGTCGGATTTGATGCTTCTGGTCAGGTAACTTTGTATGATGGTAGAACTGGAGAACCATTTGATAGGAAAATAACTGTAGGATGTATGTATATTTTAAAGCTCCATCACATGGTTGATGATAAGTTGCATGCTCGTTCTATCGGACCTTATAGTCTTGTTACTCAGCAGCCTTTGGGTGGAAAAGCACAATTTGGTGGTCAAAGGTTCGGTGAAATGGAGGTCTGGGCTTTGCAGGCACATGGTGCTGCTCATATTTTGCAAGAAGTGCTTACTGTAAAATCTGACGATGTGAATGGAAGAACGAAGGCATACGAGTCTATTATTAGAGGTGATAACAATATAGTGCCTGGAATTCCCGAGTCGTTCAATGTCCTTAGTAAGGAAATATGTGGGTTAGGTTTGAATTTTGAGTTCCAAAAAATGCAAGTCGATTCTGATTATGATGACACGTCAGATCTATGGGATGAGAATAATTTAGGATAGGAGATGAAGAACAATGAGTAGTCAATTACAGAGAATTTTCGGTCAAGTAAATAACTTAAATAGTTTTGACGCGATTAGGGTTTCTATATCATCTCCTGAAAGGATTAGATCTTGGTCATTTGGTGAGGTTAAGAAGCCTGAGACGATAAATTATAGAACATTTAAGCCTGAGCGTGATGGCTTATTTTGCCCTAAGATTTTCGGACCTACAAAAGATTATGAGTGCTTGTGTGGCAAATATAAGCGTATGAAGTATCGCGGAGTTATTTGCGAAAAATGTGGAGTTGAAGTCACTTTGTCGAAAGTGAGACGTGAGAGAATGGGGCATATTGAGCTTGTTTCTCCTGTCGCTCACATATGGTTTACAAAAACAATTCCTAGTCGCTTGGCGCTTGTCTTAGATCTTACTGCAAATGAAGTTGAAAAGGTGCTTTATTTCGATAGTTATATCGTAATAGATCCAGGTATGACTCCATTTGAGCCTATGCAGTTGATTAGTGAAGAAGAGTATTATGGTGCTCAGGATACATTTGGCGAAGATAGCTTCAAGGCTGGTACTGGGGCAGAGGCCCTTAGAGAGTTGTTGATGTGTGTAGATTTGCATGCTGAACAAGTAAAATTGAGGGAAGAATTGCACTCTTGCACGTCTGATATGAAAAGACGTAGATTAGTTAAACGTTTGAAGTTGATAGAGGCTTTTATTAGTTCAGGAAATAAGCCTGAATGGATGATAATGACATGTATTCCGGTTATCCCACCTGATTTAAGGCCTTTGGTTCCATTGGATGGAGGTCGTTTTGCTGCTTCAGATTTGAATGATCTTTATAGAAGGATAATTAACAGAAATAATCGTTTGAAGCGTTTACTTGAGTTACATGCACCGGATATTATCGTTAAAAACGAGAAGAGAATGCTACAGGAGTCTGTAGACGCGTTGTTTGATAACGGTAGGAGAGGTCGTGTAATCACTGGAGCAAATAAGAGACCATTAAAATCATTGTCTGAGTCGCTAAAAGGAAAGCAAGGTCGTTTTAGGCAGAACTTGTTGGGAAAACGAGTCGATTATTCAGGTCGTTCGGTTATTGTTGTTGGACCTAATTTGAAATTGCATCAGTGTGGCCTTCCAAAACGCATGGCTTTGGAATTATTCAAGCCTTTTGTATATTCTAAGTTAGAGCGTTATGGTTTCGCTAGTACACTAAAGTCTGCAAAGCGTCTTGTCGATTTAGAAAAACCAGAAGTTTGGGATATTCTAGAAGAAGTTATAAAAGAACACCCTGTGTTATTGAACCGCGCTCCTACATTGCATAGATTGGGGATTCAAGCATTCGAGCCAGTTTTAGTAGAAGGAAAAGCTATAAGGTTGCATCCACTTGTTTGTACAGCATTTAATGCCGATTTCGATGGAGATCAAATGGCTGTTCATGTTCCTTTGTCTGTCGAAGCTCAGCTGGAAGCACGTGTTTTGATGTTAGCTACAAATAATATATTAAGCCCAGCTAATGGTAAGACAATTATCGTTCCTACTAAAGATATAATTCTAGGTGTGTATTATCTAACTATGGCTCTTGATAAGGAGCCTGGTGAAGGTATGGTGTTTTCTGGTTTGGCAGAAATTAATCATGCTTTAGAAAATAAAGTTGTTACGTTACACTCTAAGATAAAGGCTAGATATCAGCAATTTGTAGGTGATGGTATAACAAAAAATATTATAGTTGACACTACTCCTGGACGTTATATTTTAGCTCAGATTTTACCTAAGAATGAGCATGTAAATTATGAATTAGTCAATAAGCTCTTAACAAGCAAGGATGTAGGTGCTTTAATCGACTATATATATCGTTATTGTGGGCAAAAAGATACTGTCGTCTTTGTAGATAAGATCAAAGAGATAGGTTATCATTATTCTACAATTGCTGGTATTTCAATCGGTAAGGATGATATGTATATTCCACCTGAGAAACAGGCGATCGTTGGCGAAACAAGTAAAGCTGTAGCGGAGTATGAAAAACAATATCTTGATGGTTTGATTACTGCTGGTGAAAAATATAACAAAGCTATAGACGCTTGGTCTACATGTGCAGATAAAGTCGCTGAGACGATGATGCAAGGTATTTCTAAGATTGAGCCAGGTAAGCCTGTGAACTCAATTTACATGATGGCTCACTCTGGAGCTAGAGGTTCTGCGGCTCAAATGCGCCAAGTTTCGGGTATGCGTGGGTTAATGGCTAAACCATCAGGTGAAATTATTGAAACACCAATTATTTCAAACTTTAAGGAAGGTCTTGCTGTTTTAGAATACTTCACTTCTACCCACGGTGCTAGAAAAGGTATGACAGATACTGCTTTAAAAACTGCAAACTCAGGTTATTTGACAAGGCGTTTGGTCGACGTAGCACAGGATTGTGTGATTACAAAAATCGATTGTGGAACAAAGCGTGGTATAGATATAAAGGATGTTTTGCAAGGTAGTGAAGTGATAGCTTCATTGGCTGAAAGAATTATAGGAAGGGCTGTAGTTGATGATGTGTTACATCCTGATACAAATGAAGTAATTCTGAAAGCTGGTGAACTTGTAGATGAGGATGCTTGCGTAGCTATAACAGAAGCCGGAATTTCTGAAGTAAAAATTAGGTCTGTTTTAACTTGTGAATGTGAGGACGGAATTTGTGCGAAATGTTATGGTAGAGATTTGTCTAGACGAAGCATGATAGGAATAGGGGAGGCTGTAGGTGTTATAGCTGCTCAATCTATTGGTGAGCCAGGAACTCAGTTGACAATGCGTACATTCCACGTTGGAGGTACTGCACAAAAAACAGTAGAGCTATCTTCTGTAGAATCTGCGTTTGATGGTGTTGTTAGTATTGCAAACAACAATGTCGTAAATGATGTTAATGGTAATACCATCGTAATGAATCGTCATTTAGAGGTTATTATTCTAGATTCTAGAGGAAAAGAAAGATCAAAGAGCAAAATTCCGTATGGAGCATTCTTGTATGTTTCTGAAGGTCAACAAATAAAGAAAGGAGACAAGATTGCTGATTGGGATCCATTTACTGTTCCTGTTGTAAGTGAGAAATCTGGTGTAGTTCATTACGTTGATTTGATCGATGGAGTGTCATTGAAGCAAAATGTTGACGATGCTACTGGTATAACAAACTATGTAGTGTCAGATTGGAGACAAAATGCAAGAAATTCTTCTATGAGACCTATGGTAGTTTTGATGGATGATAATGCAAATCCAATTGTGCTTTCAAATGGTCAAGAGGCGAGGTATTTGCTCTCTCCTGATACTGTATTGGCTGTTGCAAATGGCGATCATGTTAACGTTGGTGATGTCATTGCTAGGTTGCCAAGGCAGTCATCTAAAACAAAAGATATTACAGGTGGTTTGCCTCGCGTTTCTGAGTTGTTTGAAGCTAGACAACCAAAGGATAGCGCAGTGATTAGCGAGCTAGTAGGTTATGTGTCTTTTGGAAAAGACTATAAAGGTAAGAGAAATATTACTATTACATCTGAAGATGGTACGCAGAAAATTGAGTATCTAGTTCAGAAATGGAGAAATATAGTTGTTCAGGAAGGCGATTTCGTTAATTTAGGTGATGTTTTAGTAGATGGAACTGTTGCCCCTCACGATATATTAAATGTGTTAGGTGTAGAAGCCTTGGCTGAGTACATGGTTAATGAAATTCAAGAAGTCTACAGACTGCAAGGTGTGAAAATTAACGATAAGCACATTGAGGTTATTGTAAGGCAAATGCTTAGAAAGGTAGAAGTTGTTAATCCTGGTGATACTACATTCGTTTCTGGTGAGCAAGTAGATCTTAAAGATTTCCAGGAAGAAAATAAGAAAACTATTGATATTGGAGGAACTCCTGCTACAGCAAAAAGGATTCTGCAAGGTATTACAAAGGCTTCTTTGCAGACACACTCATTCATTTCTGCTGCTTCTTTCCAAGAGACTACAAGGGTACTTACTGATGCTGCATTAGAGGGGAAAATCGATGAACTAAAAGGATTGAAAGAAAATGTATTAGTTGGTCGTTTAATTCCCGCTGGAACTGGTTTTGTTATGGACGAGATTAAGAGAATGGCAATTCGCAGAGATTTTGAGGTTTTAGAAGCGCAAAAACAAGCTATATCTTCTTCTGATTCATTCGTTGAAAATTAATCGATAAATTGATTAGCCGCCATTATGTGCATGGCGGCTTTTTCTGTAAAACAAGATTATATTCGATTTTAATAATGTTATAGTTCTTCAAATACTGAAATATATAACTGTAGTCCAGCCCTAATTTGGTTTTTAAGGTAATTTAAAATACTTAATATTTATTTTGTTTAGTTAACTTATACAAAGTTGTAGTTATTATTTTTTTATAATTCATATTTCTTTTTGTTTTTTTTATTATTACGTTCATTTTCTTCATCTAGATCTTCATCATCGAGCATTTCATCATCTATATCTTGATCTAATTTTTTATCAGTATTTTTGTTAGATTTCT
>CAYPOM010000003.1:0-104899 GCA_964412505.1 uncultured Alphaproteobacteria bacterium | reverse complement strand
CATTATTTTTGCTAGCTTTCTTTTTGCTTTTTTTATTATTTTGTTCATTTTCTTCGTCTAGATCTTCATCATCGAATATTTCATCATCTATATCTTGATCTAATTTTTTATCAGTATTTTTGTTAGATTTCTTTTTACTTTTTTTATTATTTTGTTCATTTTCTTCATCTAGATCTTCATCATCGAGCATTTCATCATCTATATCCTGATTTAATTTTTTATCATTATTTTTGCTAGCTTTCTTTTTGCTTTTTTTATTATTTTGTTCATTTTCTTCATCTAGATCTTCATCATCGAGCATTTCATCATCTATATCCTGATTTAATTTTTTATCATTATTTTTGTTATATTTCTTTTTGCTTTTTTTATTAGGCGAATAATCTTGATTCACAATATTATTTTCTCTGTTATCTATCGATTGTGAATTTTTATTTTGAGGAAGTTTACTAGACGCTTTAGAAAGGTCTTTTTGTGTAAATATTTCTTGTTGCATATTCTTTGGATCTACGATCATTGCATTTGCGAATTTATGATTTTTTAACCACATAAGTAATTTATTCGCATTTTCTTTTTTTCCAAATGGGCCACAAAACACAAATGCATTTAAATTAGTTTCTCTAGGTGTTTGTATATGTGCTGGATATCCTTTTGCCATGAGTAGTTTGCTAATTTTTTGAGCAGTTTCAGTATCAAAATAACCTATAAAAACTAGTGATTGTTTTTCTGCATTATTTGTTACAGGTTGTTTGTTCTCCGTTTTAAGAGAATCTAGTAGACAATCATCAATAGTAGTGTGATCTGCTACAACTTCATTGAGTAACATATCAACAGTTATTGCTGTGTCTGGCTTTTCCAAAATCAACCCACTATTTTGTTTTTCCAATTCTAGAACTGTATTGTTTGTACTTGGACTAGATACATCATCATTTATATGTTCTAATTGTTGCGTAGTGTTTAGTACTACGCTATCAATTTTATTTTTTATTTTATCAACAATATCTACATTGTTAGTTGAGTTTATTTCACTCCCTGTAAATACTCCTGCAAAGAAAAAAAATGCTCCTATTAGGCAAACAATGATAGATCCAATTATAACTAGCACTTTGTTCACAAACAAACTCCAATGGATAAAAGAATTACTAATGATTATAACGTGCGATAATTAAAAATAGTTTTATTTTCGTATGTAGAAGTTTATTTTATACTCAAATATTTTTATTATATCGACATATAAATAGAGGTGCAAATATCACATATATGCTAAGTTTTTTCTTTCTGCGTTGCATGTATTCTATAAGTAAAAACAAATCATATTAAGTGTTTTTTTTATATTGCAAATAGAACAAAAGAAAACGTAAATATATTGATAAATTAATAAACTAATTGTATAGATATATTGATGCAATAATGCGACAGTGGAAATCATATGATGCGTTTATGTCTTTTCGTATTAATTAAAATACGGTAGAGTGTAATTGTTTTTTTATGAGGTCGCTATGCAGAGGGTGTTGTGTGTGTTGTCTTCATGTTGTACGATGTGTATATGTTTTCATTATGCCAGGTGCGACCTCGCCAAGTTTTATTGCTGTCGTAATGTTTTTTGTCATATTATTAAATAAGATTTGTGGATTGCTTTATGAATAAAATATTATTAGTTACTTCTGTTTGTTGTATGTGCTGTTTTACGTTTGCAGGTAATGCTGAAAGTAGAGATGGTTTCGATTCGTCTGATTTTTTAGGTTTATCTGTAGGTATTGGTGGTTTATATTCTACGCAAAAAGTTGAGGTATCGAAAGAAGCTAAAGCTGTATACGATTATTTGCGCTTAATGTGGAATAAAACAGGGGCTGAATATATTATAAGTTATAATGAAGATGCGTTTGCAGATACATCTTACGCGACTGAAAACGTTGTAAAAGAGTGGAATTCTGATATTGATGCATATAAAAAAGCTTTGGCTAACATGGTTTTATCTGAGAGTATTAAGAGCGTTGATATAACAGATAAGGATAATCCACTACGTATAGCAGGCCTTTTATTCGATAGAAATGATATAGCATTTAAGAGGTTCGTTCGTGTTTTAAATAAAAATATGGCTATTAGCAAGCGTTCTGATGTTGGTGGAGCTAATTTGAACTTTACATATAGGTTTGCAAATCGAGGTAAATTTACGTTTGGAGCAGAAGTAGATTGTTCTTTTAATCCAAAAGGAAGAAAGAATATACACGCTGGATTGCCTGGCAACGGCGCATATAAACTTTATGAGTTAGAACCATTTCCTGAAGCTGGCGACGAGCGTGATGAGGATAAATTAAAGGTTGCTACAGAAAAAGGAGATATATCTACATTAAATAAGAGAGAGCTTAAATTAGCAGAAGTTGGAAAGGCTAGCTCAATTATGGGGATGGAACATGATTCTATTATAGCTGGTATTTATGATAATGTTACAGGTGGTACTATACTCAGCAGTGATAGTAAAGAATTAGCTGACGCGTTGTTTGTCGATGAAACTGGGACTTTCGCAAATACTTCGATGAACTCGAAGAGAGAGTGTTTTACTCCGTCTGTCGGTTTTGTTATTGGATATAGAAATAGTGCGAAGTCTTTAATAGAAATTGGGGCAGGGTTAACACGTGTTGGAGCTAATTTTGACCTTTCAGGTAAAGATCCTATTGGCAACTTTGTCGTTCTAAAAGATAATTTGAGAAAAATAGTTCCATCGTTTAAGTTATCATATACACACAAAGTTTCTAAGAAATTGTCAGCTAATATAAGTGCGAGATACATACTTAAAGCCAAAAAGAACCACATTCAGGTTAAAGATAATTTAGCAGTTACAGCTGGATTCGTTTGGAAGATTTTTTAAATATTTTACATTCTTGCTTAGTTTGTTAATGCGAGATTAATAGTTTTTGCTAATATATGACGTTGGTTGTATTAATTGGGGGGGGGGATGTTCTTTTCTAAGATTGCGTTTTCAAGTTTATTATTAACAATGTTGCTTAACGAGTCATTCGGAATGACGCCAGGACAACAACGTGCGATGAAGATTATAAATTCTTATAAGACTAGGAATAGAGTTTCAGATGATAATTTCCGTACTGCTATTGCTACTGTCGCAAAAATAAGGTCAATAGATCTTGCTTCTGCGAATTTACAATCATATGCAGACTCTTTTAATCTTGGAGATAAGCTTGAAGAAATAGCGAAGAAAATTACTGAAAAAGTTAAGGCGGATTTGGGACAATCGGATGAGGCTAGAAAAAAGCTTGAGGAAAAGAGGAAGAGAAAAGAACAGGATGAGTTGAAACGCAAGCAGGAAGAACAGCGCAAATTAGAAGAAGCTAAAAAGAAGGAAGAAGGGTTAAGGAAACAGAAAGAGCTTGAGGAAGAACGAAAAAAGCTTGAGGAAGAGAGGAAGAGAAAAGAGAAAGCTGATGAGCCTGTTGATAATATGCTGTTTCTGTTTGAGAACTATGGCGCGTATACAGAGGAGCCATATGATGAGTATTATAGGCTTGATGCAGTATACAAATGTGATGATATGTTAGGTCAAGTGAACCGAGAATTTGAAGATGTGCATGAAAAACATAAAGAAAATCCAGCAGATCAAGCTAAATTTGAAGAGCTAACGAAGAAAGTTGAAAATTATAGGAAATTTGTAGCAGAAAAAAAGGTATATCTGGAAGCAAACGAACTAGTTGATAAACTGCTAAAAGAGCTTGAAAAAGGTATTTATCGTGATGGTGATATTTCTCGATTAAGTGGAGTAAAAGAATGTAATTCTCTTTTGGAAATCTTGGACTCTCAGTTTGTAGAAGTGATTGAACATAACAAGGAAGTTCCAGCTGATGAAGCGAAAATCAAAGAAGTTACGGAAAAAGTTGAGTTAGCAAAAAAGAGTATAACGAAAAGGATTGCTGAGTTACTTATTCATGAGCTGCCAGATGGTATAGACGCATTCATAAAATCAAATCTTTATAGCTCTTACCAGATTATGTTTTTCTCGCACAGTGAATGTAAAACGAAATTGCAGGTACTTATAGAAAAGATTGATAATGTAAATAAAGATCTGCAGATTATTGAAGAAGCGTTTAAAGATGACGGCTCTAAAAAGCTAGCTATAGTTGATATTAAAACAAAAGTCGATAATTTTATAAAAGCTGTAAATGAATGTAAGCAATCTCTAGAACAGAGGATAAGAGTTTGGGATGCTACAGCTCCTGTGTTAGCAATGCTTAGAAAATTAGATGTGAGAGGAGAATATTCTTACACTGATGGGTCTGATTTAAAAACAATCGCAGAGTGCGAGGAAAAAAGAAAAAAAATCGAAGAAGAATTTAACACAGTGAAAGATGCAAATGTGAAGAATCCAGCAGATGAAAGTGAGTTTAAAAAACTCGAAAAAATAGTAGCAGATGCGCAGGAAAAAATTAATAGTAAACTTGAAATTTTGCGTGTTAAAGAGCCTATAGACAATATGTATTCCAATTTAAAAGATGCTGGAGGGAAATATGAGCTATTAGCTATATATTCTTTGTATACAGCTGAAGAATTAGATGAAATGTCACAGCAAATTGCGCAAGAGATAGCGAATTTAAAGGATAATGCTGAAAAGTATAAGGCAGAGTTAGAGAAAAAAAATCCTGGAGTAGATTTAGAGTCTACTATTTGGAAATCTATAGGAGGCCAGTTGAATAGCTTAGAAGATGCGGCTAAAGAGATGTTAACTATCATATCGTTTATAAAATATGATTTGAAAGAACTTGGACGAGACGGCATTTTAATGGATAAATTATCGTATTATGAGCGTTATAACGCAGATTCGATTATGTTATTAAAAACAGAAGAAGAGTGCGATGCTTTGCTAAAAGAGGTAGAGGCTGAATTTAAGTTAGCGCAAGTGAACAGGCATCTCAATGATGAAGCTTTTGGTCAACTAGAAAAGAAAATTGATAAATTTGGAAAAACGATAGAAAATCAAAAGAAGCAAATAAGAGAGAATAATTTACCGGAAATTGATGAAGGCAAATTGAAAAAGGCTAGAAAAGCTAGAAATAAAAAACGTAGAGCTGAACTACGAATTAATATTGTAAGTAGATTTGTAAGACATAGACAAGATGAAGTGAAACTATTTTCTGATTCTATGACTGCTGTCGATTATAATAAGTTTTTGAAGGAAGATAGTTTAAAGAAAGTAGAGGCAGATGATTTTTACGTAAAAGATTCAGATTATTCTGAAGAAAATGCGATAAATGCGATTTTAGCAAAAATTGGAGATGTTGGATTCGCAGAATATTCAAAATTGAGCACTGGAAATTTAGAAACATTATCGAAAGCTTTGTTAAAGCATTATAACGATAAAAAGCATGAATTGACATCAGAGCAAATTTCGAACTTGTTCGGAGCAGTAGAATTTGTACGTTTAAATTCTAGATATAAAGGTATGTGTCCGAATGTGTATTTCTTAGAAGTAGATGCGCAGAACGATTTTTCATATTTGATGCTGAGTACTTTGCTAGACGAAGTGAGTGGCGCAGATTTAGATGATGAAAAAGTATTAGAAGAAATTATTGGAAGAATGGAAAGTGTCGCTTCTGGTATTTTCAAGTCTGTATTTGCACAGCATGTTCATGGAATTCCAAATGATTCAGTAGGTAATATGTACAGTTATGTTAGGTTTGGTTCAGGTGTTGTTTCTAAAGAAAAACTCATTGGAGCTGAGGGAATAAACGATTTAAATGCAGAAAATAATACCAATGTACGCGACAGGATTGTCGATGCTTGTTTGAATACGATGTCATTAGGCATGGTTACACAGCCTGCTAATATTATCAAAGAATCTATAGTAAATAAGTTTGGTAGTGATTATGCAGATAAACTAAGCGAAAAGCAAAATGCATTTATGCAAATGCTTGATAAGTACGGAAATTTAATAAATCGAGTGGAACAGAAGATAGCGGAAAAGTATATCGGAGGAAAAGATTCAAAGTATATTAGGGTTTTAAGACCAGACGAAAAGTATAAAGATGAGTTTGATTTAAACGAAAAATATGTATCGAATTACTTAAAACCATACAGTACGTTTGTCGCGGCAATCTGGGGGTATAGTTTTGCAAAAGCTGCGGTTGATGCTAAACCTCTAGATATATTGAAATCGAATTTGGTGGATTACAGCGATAAATCGTCGATAAACAGTGTTTACAAGGAAATCGTGAGATTCTCTCACCAAGATAAATATAAGGCTGATGAAGCAACACACTTATTTGACTTTAAGTACGGTGATTTTGATAAGGAATTTTTATCATACAGAAAAGGGAAATTCGACTATAAAGATAACAAAGTTCATGGAGAAATGTTTAGCCCATACGATAGATTAAAAGAAGTATTGTACTTAGTGTATAAAATGCAGAGAGAAGATAAAGGTGCGGACGACACCAGAGCACAAATGAACGAAGCAATAAAAAAGTCCAAAATTTTTGCTCAAGAAAATAGTTACTTAAGTTTTATTGAACAATATTTGAGATATACAACGAAAAAATAAAAATTCGCTCTAAAAAATGAGTGAGTTATGTATGCAAGGTGTATATATCGTGTCTCATTTATTTGACATTGTAGTTATATTGTATGTACAATAGATGTACGTTAATTGGAGAAAAAAATGCATAGTAGATCAAGTATTAATGTAAGAGTAGACTCAAACGTGAAATCTCAAGCTCAAAATTTATTTGCAGACCTTGGAATGGACTTGTCAACAGCAATAAATATATTCCTGAGGCAGTCGATAAAGCACAAAGGCTTACCATTTGACGTAAGTATTAGAACTCCAAACGTTGAAACTAAAGCAGCCATCGAAGACTCTAATTTGCACGGGCCGTTTGATTCTGTGTCAGCTGTAATGAGTTCTCTCGATGCTTAAATTTCATATACAAGCCAGTTTAAAAAGGATTACAAACTAGCGAAAAAACGTGGGCACGACATCAAAATTCTTGAGAGTGTACTTAATTCCCTAGTGAGACAAGCAGCGTTACACGAGAAATACCGTGATCACACTTTGCTGAATTCCAAAAATTATAAAGCGGTAAGAGAATGTCACTTATCGCCAGATTGGCTTCTTATATATAGAATTGAAAATGACGAACTGCAATTGATACGGACAGGCTCTCATAGCGATTTGTTTTAATATTTTTTCACACTGGCGCTTCACAGCGCCTTTTTTAATTTGTACACATTACCACGAACAGATATACGTACGACGACAACAGTTATATTTATTTCTCTATGAGAGGGCGTTTATGTATGTTATAAAGAGTTAAGAGTACATAGATGAACACCCAGATAGCACATTAGCAGAGGTTGCGAATCATTTTAATTGTGGGATCAATGCTGTGTTTAAGGCTTTGCGCAAGCTAGGATATACCTATAAAAAAACAAAAAAATCTATAAGGAAAGAGACGAATCAGCGAGGGTTGTATTTATTGAAAGAATAAAAAATGAAGCAAAAGAAAACTTGGTTTACATTGACGAAACAGGCATTGACACTTATTTATACAGAGAACATGCGCGGGCGCCGAGAGGGGAAAAAATATAGGGGAAGTGTCTGGACGCAAATTTGCACGACAATCTATAGTTGCAGTAAAATGCGGAAATGAGATTTTAGCTCCGTTTGGATACACAGGAACTTGTGACGCAAAATTATTTAATTTTTGGCTTGGAAACATGCTGATTCCGGACCTAAAACCATGACAAGTTGTAATTATGGATAACGCTTCAATACACAAATCTGAAACAACTAAAACACTAATAAAGTTGTTTTTATCAGTATTAGGGTGACGTTTACTATTATTCTCACTGGCCTGATGTAAGGTTTTGCAAATTTTCGTATTGCTTTGGATATTTTATCATTTCGAGCCGGTGTATCATCAGCAATTATAAATACAGAAAAAATAAGCATCATAGTCGCAAAATCTGCTAGTAAATTTGTGCTAATATCTGTAACAAAATATATCAAAGTTAGCAATAAAGATATAAATATATATGTAGTAATTTCAACGAATTTATCCAAATATTTATCATCAGGAATTTTCTTCATGCTCTTTAGATTGTAGTTCAATGCATCTACGTTATCTTATAGTTTTTTTGTTGATTTCATGTAAACATATTGCATGTTTTTTAATATTTTATATATTTTTTTGTTAGTTATGTTAAGATTTCTTAGTTTACATTCTCCATCCATTTCTCTAGCTTTTTTGTTCTTGCTATAGCTTGCATATATAAACCATCTTTGTCGTTGTATATATCTATATATACACTTTTCACAAACAAGAATAATCCTAATGATCTAGCAATATTGTCTTTAATAATATTTATTTTATCGTCAATAGTATCAACTTTAAAATTAAGGAAAAAAGTGCTTTCTATATTGGATACATCTATTTTATTTTGTAAATTAGTAGCTTTTATGCATTCACGTAAAAAATGAGTCAATTCACAGATTTGTGTCCGCTTTTTAAGCAAGCATATATCCATTAAAGATTTCAAAAATACAATATTTGCGCAATCCTCACTACACTCATCATTATTAAAAAGCGATAAAGCACAGGAAATAGTATTTTTTATTGAACATAAAGCATAACTTTCTACTTTAGGTTTTTGCTCACAAGTGAGTTTATATGCCTTAGAAGCTACATATTGTTGCCATTCATCTAGTGCTGTTCTGCTATGATAATTAACGACATGGCTCTTGTTACAACAATATAGATCTTGGCATAGATAGAAAAAAAACAATAAAAATAATCGTAAAATCATATAAAACAAACCATAAATTAAATAACAATACCACAATTTTGCCATATATGCTATTATGATGCAAATTATATAATCTTTAGCAATAATTAAGTTTCATATATTAGATTAAAAATTATAACGTGCCTAATATGTTTGGTTTACTTCCAGTAACTATAAATCCTTAATAGTAGTTATTTCTTTAACCGTCCCAGTTTCTGGATTAAAAATTACAACGTGTCCTAATATGTTTTGATCACTTCCAGTTACTATAAATCCTTCCGGCAAGCTTTTAGCTTTTTTGATGTCTATTAACTGAGGTTTGTCTTTGTCATCATTTGTAAATATATACGAATAATCTTCATCTGAACATGCTATAACAGTATTTTCTGACATATAGAATTTACAAGAACTTAGGTTGTTATTTGAAACTATAATAAATCTAGGTTTTCTGACCTTAGATGCTTGCTCTATAATTTCATTTCGTAATTTCCTTGAGTCATGTGTAATTGAGCCATGATGCGGGAATACTATTCCTATTATTTCATCTGTATAGCTAGAAAAATCTGGTGTTCCACTATTAATATCTCCCATATATATTACACCATCTATTGAAACGACTAGGCTTTGAGCATTTTTTTCAGAGCCTCTGCTTGTAATAGGGATTTCCTTAATTTGGCTATTCTTAGGAATCATATTGCTGTTTTGGATTATAATTGTTTCTTTCTGTAATTTTATGTTTTTTAAAAGATTCATATGGTCGGCATGCCCATGTGATATTAGCACATATTTTAGTTGATATCCTTGTGTTAAAAATGCCTCGATAACTTTATCGATTTTAACTTCTATATTTAGGATTGAAGTTTTATGTTTTCCGCAGTCTGCTATAGTAATTTCTCCTTCGTGCTTTCCATTCGCATGTGTCCCAGTCCTTTTTATATGAAGGAAACTATTTCCTCGCCCAGCATTAAACCCTATTACACATACATCGTTAATGTTTAATTTTGCGATAATATTATTTGTTTCTGTTGTAATTGGATCTAAGATTTCCGAAATTTCTTCATCTTCCATCTTCGCGCAATACAGATAATTACAATTGTGAAAAATTAATATAGTAACAAACAAAAGTGCAAAAATACGGCCGAACATAATAAATTCCATTTTTGTATCGCTTTAATAAAACAACAAATGAATTAAAATTGATTTAAGTCGCAATATTTGTGTGAACTTTTTTTATTTCTTATATTTTTTCAGAAAAAATGATAGAAATGTAACAACTAAACTGGCCTAGTATTTATACTAATTATGAATATTTGCAGTTAACGTTAAAATGCTTTTACTGATTTGCAATAGTCTTCTGTCGGAAATTTTCATACCGTGTACATTTAAGGTTTTTCATGCTACTATGTAAAAGTGTTTCTTCGGTGCTAATAATGAGCGATAGATTGTTGATTCGTGGTAAACAATGCTTAAATGGGGAAATAAAAATTTCCGGTGCTAAAAATGCAGCTTTACCGTTATGTGCTGCAGCTATTTTGTCTTCTGGTTGCTTAGTCTTAAAAAATGTCCCAAATCTTGCTGATGTAGAGACAATGATATCGTTATTACAGGATCTTGGTGCTAACATAGAATCTTCTAAAGTAGACGAAGGAGAGATAGAGTTACGAATATCTACTTGTAATATCAATAAATTTGCAGCAGAGTATGAGCTAGTAAAAAAAATGAGAGCTTCTGTACTGATTCTTGGGGCTATGCTTGCAAAGTATGGACGATGTTCTGTGTCTATGCCTGGCGGTTGTTCAATAGGGATAAGACCTGTAGATCTACATCTAAAAGCGATGGAAGCGTTGGGAGCTACAATAACATTAGAGAATGGTTACATAAATGCATCTGCGGCTAATGGATTAGTTGGGGCAAAATTTATATTTCCGGTTGTAAGTGTTACTGGTACAGAAAATATGCTTATGGCAGCTACGCTTGCAAAAGGAACTACCACTATAATGAATGCAGCTTGTGAACCTGAGGTCGTTGATTTGGCTAACTGTTTGATATCTATGGGTGCTAAAATTACAGGTCACGGTACACCGACTATAGTAATAGAAGGTGTAAAAGAATTAAAAGGTGCTACACACACAGTTATTTCAGATAGAATAGAGGCAGGAAGTTATGCTATCGCTGCAGGTATTACAAAAGGTAATGTAAAGCTTATTGGGAAAAATCTTGCAGATATGATGTCTTCTGTCATTTCTACGTTATATAACATAGGTTTAGATATAAAGGAAGAATTATACGGTTTATCAGTCGGATGTTGTGAGCCTTTAAAAGGTGTGAATGTTTCTACAAAGCCATTTCCAGGGTTTCCAACAGATATGCAGGCACAAATAATGACGCTTTTATGCTTAGCTAGCGATGTGTCTATAATTACAGAGAATATATGGGAAAATCGTTTTATGCATGTTCCAGAACTCGTGCGTATGGGGGCTGATATTACTGTATATGGCCCTACTGCTGTTGTTAAGAAGGTTAGTCAATTAAAAGGTGCTAGAGTTTCTGCAACAGATCTACGTGCTGCGTTCGGTTTAGTGATAGCGGCATTGGCTGCAGATGGTGAGACAATAATTGATAATTTATATCATTTGGACAGAGGTTATGCTGATGTCGAGGGTAAACTCAAGAAATGTGGTGTAATAGTAGAAAGAATAGGATGATTGTTTTTGGAGAGAAATATGTTTGATTTGAGCAATAAGACTGCTCTTGTGACTGGAGCGACTGGGGCTATTGGTTCAGCGATTGTTCGAGCTTTACATCAACAAGGAGCCGTTGTAGTCGCGACTGGTACAAATAAAGAAAAACTTGAGAAAATGCGAGATGAGTTTGCAGAGAGATTCTTTAGTCTAGTATGCGATTTAAATGATTCTGAAGCGGTTGGATGTCTGGTGCAAAATGCTGAAGAAATCAGTGGAAATTGCATAGATTTATTAGTTAACAATGCAGGTATAACAGCTGATGGGTTGGCTATGAGGATGTCAGACGACTCATGGGAAAAAGTACTAAATGTAAACCTTGAAGTTCCATTTAGGTTAAGTAAGGCTGTTATTCGTGGTATGATGAAAAATAGATTTGGAAGGATCATTAACATATCATCTATCGTAGGCTTTGTAGGAAATGCTGGCCAAACTAACTACTGCGCGTCAAAAGCAGGATTGGTTGGGATGTCGAAGGCTTTGGCCATAGAAGTTGCAAGTCGTGGAATTACAGTGAACTGTGTGGCTCCTGGTTTCATAGATTCTCCTATGGTAGATGCAATTCCAGAAAAAATAAAGGAAAATATGTTAAACTCAATACCTATGAAAATGACTGGAACGCCAGATGATGTGGCTGCATGTGTCGCTTTTTTGGCAAGTGATGAAGCCGCATATATAACAGGGCATACAATCCATGTGAATGGCGGAATGGCTATGATATAATTTTTTATAATACATTTGTGGAGAATTAATATGAAGAATTTTGGGAATATAATGAAACAGGCACAGCAGATGCAGGAGCGATTGCTTAATGCTCAGTCTAAAATTTCTGAGATGGAAATAGAAGGTTCAGCTGGCGGAGATATGGTAAAAGTTAAAATAAGTGGAGCAAAGAAGATTCTATCGATAGAAATAGATGATTCGTTGCTAAATCCTGCAGAGAAGGATGTCCTTTCTGATCTTATTATAGCTGCATTTGATGATGCTTGCAGAAAATTAGAGAAAAAGACAGAAGAGGAAATGTCTATATTTGGGGATTTGTTCCCAGCTGGAATGAAGTTGCCATTTTAAAAAATTAATATGAGATCTATTGGAATAGAAATAGAAGGATTAATAAATAGAATTGCAAGACTCCCAAGTTTGGGGCCTAGGTCTGCAAAACGGATAGTTCTTCATCTTTTAAAAGATAAGGATAGGCTCTTGAAACCTTTTATTCAGAGCCTAGTCGCTGTTTATGATAGTGTGAAGACTTGTCCTATTTGCGGTAATATAGATGTTTTTGATAATGTGTGTTCAATTTGCACGAATGAACTGCGTTCTGATAAGATTGTTTGCATAGTCGAAAATGTCGCTGATCTTTGGGCTATTGAGAGGAGTCGCTGTTTTTCTGGGAAATATCATGTTTTAAATGGACTTCTTTCATCTATAAATGGCAATTGTCCATCAACATTGAATCTTAGTAATCTTGTCGATAGATGTATTGATCACGAAGTGAATGAAATTATAATTGCGTTAAGTCCTACTGTTGATGGGCAAACGACTGATCAGTATATTAGAAATTTTTTAAACGATGACAAATACTGCGTTAATATAAAAAAGACATCCTTGGCTGTCGGTATACCATTTGGAGGAGAACTTGATTTTATGGATGACAGTACATTGTTTACTGCGTTTAATTCTAGACAGTAAGTAAATGTGTACATAGTATGGGGGTTATATGAGTTTGAAATTTCTGCATTATTTAACTTTTTTTTCTGCTTTATGTATAACATTTTTTGATGACGTGAATAGTGAGGTAAATGTAGGACACGGAGATAATAAAGAAAATGAGGTGGTTACTGAAATTGAAACAGTAGCTCAATCTGTAGAGAAACAGAAAATAAATCATATAGATAGTGTAAATAGTGCAGAATTAATAGTTAGTTTTTATAATGATGGGACGTGTGGAGTTAGAGATAAGCGTTCTATAAAAGCTGCTAAAGGATATAACAGATTATATGTTTACAAAATTCCATCTTCCATTAAAAATGATAGTTTGATAATAAAAACTGCAGATCCTAGTACTGACATAATCGATTACGAACATAAAGTATTCAGAAAAAATATGCTGCAAATATTAAAAGCATTTGTAGGCTGTGAAGTTGATTTTCATGTAAGTGGGAAAACAGTTACAGGTACATTAATAAATGTAGATAATGATAGTACTTTGAATAAAAACATAGCTTTTATACAAACGAAAGATGGTTGGAATATTACAGATTTGAGTAGTTGCAGTTCTGTGTTATTAAAAAAACAAAATCAGCAAACTGCAAATTTATGTATAAACCTTATATCTGATTCATGCAAAGAATTTGATACAGAAATCAATTATTCGTGTGAAGATATATCTTTTGATTTGATGTATTTAGTAGAAATGAATTTAACATACGACAAAGTTAATGTTACTGTGATATCTAATGTTAAAAATGATACGAATATAGATTTTAATAATTTAACAGCTATTTTTGAATCATTGATAGATACAAGTACTAATAGCTATATTTCGTGTAAAATAGATGGGCTTCAGAGTAATACTAGAAAAATGTTTTTTTTGAAAAAATTTTTTGATAGGGAGATGTATACATCAAGATTTATCAAAATTCCAAAGAATTTTAAAAAATGCGATGAAAAAGTGTATGCAAGGAAGATGCTTTCTGTCGATTATCCTGTAAAATTAAAAAAAGATGATGTGAATTCTGAAAAGGCAAAATCATTGTTTGTTTATGCTGATATGAAACGTGTTTTATCTGTAGATGATCCATCTATATTTAAGCCAAATGCTATGACATTCGATGTAGGGCCAGTAGATGATGTGTTTGCAATTATTACTCGTGTTGTAGAGAAAAAACAACATGATGGTAGTATTGAAGTTTCATTTATTCTAAAAGTAGAAAATGAGTCAGATCAATCTGCTGAAGTAGTTATACAGCATGAATTCGATGGCCGTCATAATATTATTAGATCTAATTCTGAAAATAATGAGCAAAATGGGGTGTGGCGTTTGATGCTAGACCCAAAGTCTAAAAAAGATTTGTATTATAAAGTAAAAATGTGGATGTAGATTATGAGTATTTTAAATGTGGTAAAGTATCCAGATAATACACTGGGGAAAAAGTGTGATGATGTACTAGAAATAAATGAAGAAGTTTTAATGCTTTTAGATGATATGTACGAGACTATGGTTGAAACAAACGGTGTAGGTTTAGCTGCTCCACAAATCGGAGTGTTAAAGAACATGGTCGTTATATCAGTTGATGGCGAAACAGTATTTAAAATGATTAATCCAAAAATTATTAGTCATTCAGATGAGAAAATTTTATGGAACGAAGGTTGTTTATCTGTTCCGGGTGTGTACTCTGATGTTGAAAGATTTGCTGAAGTTGAAGTAGAATATACAAATATCTACGGCAATTCAGTAAAAATGCATGCAGATAACCTTTTAGGGGTTTGTATACAGCACGAGCTAGATCATTTAAATGGTGTTTTGTTTATAGATAGAATAGACGCTTTTCAGAGAAATCGTGTTATGAAAGATTATGTAGCTATTCGTATATAATAATGTGATTTTATCACTGTTTAATATATTTGCAGATTGATTTCGTGTATTTATATATACTTATATCATTCATATTATCAGTAAATCTTATCGACAAACTACAATAGTGTTGCGTTTGTTTGACTTTATTTATATTAGATTGTACAATGCAAATGTTTAGTTTTATGGATAATTAATGGGAAAGCGTTTATCAGCTAAGTTTAAGATTGATCGTAGGTTGGGCGTCAATCTGTGGGGAAGGGCTAAGAGTCCTGTCAACGCACGTAGCTATGCTCCTGGTCAGCATGGTGCAAATCGTAAGAAGCCAACAGAATATGGTATACAGTTGTTAGCTAAGCAGAAGTTGAAAGGGTATTACGGCAATATTACTGAGAAGCAGTTCCGTCGTATTTACGAAAAAGCTATGAGAAAGCGTGGCGATACCAGCGAGAATATAATCGAGCTTTTAGAGCGTAGATTAGATGCTGTAGTTTACAGAATGAAATTTGCTCCTTCTGTTTTCGCTGCTAGACAACTTGTAAGTCACGGGCATGTTAAGGTAAACGGACAACGTGTGAATATCGCTTCTTACTCTCTAAAAGACGGAGATGAAATTGAGGTATCTTCTAAATTGAAAGAGAACGTTGTAGTCCTTTCTGCTATACAGTCTACAGAAAGAGATGTGCCTGGGTATATGACAGTAGATCATAGTACTTTAAAAGGAACGTTTTTAAATGCGCCTAAGTTGGCTGACGTGCCTTATCCTGTTTTGATGGAGCCAAATTTGGTCGTCGAGTTCTACTCTAGGTAGTCCATTGTATTAATATTATGGGGGCACGTGCGAAATCGCGTGCCTTTTTTGTATGTGTAATAAGAATTTGTTAAATAGACCTTGTGTTGTTAATTTCGGGTGTAGATTGAATGCTTGTGAATCTGAAAAGATTGAAGAAATAGCGTGCGAACTTGGATTAAGTGGATTTGTGATAATTAATTCATGCGCTGTAACTGCTGAGGCAGAAAGGCAAGTTAAACAATATATTAGGAAAATTCACAATGACAATCCAAATACAAAAATAATTATCACTGGTTGCGCATCTGAAAACGATGCTGAAACTTTTGCTGAAATGGAAGGAGTTGTCGGGATAATAGAAAATTCTAAAAAGTTAGATATAAACTCGTACATTAAGTATGCGAGCAGTTTAACAAAAATACCTAAACTGGGAAAAAGCAATGTAAGAGCTTTTGTGCAAATTCAAAATGGGTGTGATAATACTTGTACATATTGTATAGTTAGAAAAACGCGTGGAGCTAGTGTTAGCTTACATCCTGAAACGATACTTGCTGATATTGTCGATAGGTTTAAGAATGAATCTGTGAAAGAAATTGTATTAACTGGTGTGAATATTTCATTTTACAATTTTAATGGCTTATCTCTTTCTAATTTATGTAGATTTTTATTGCGCAATTTGGATGAATTAAAACGGCTTAGATTGTCTTCTTTAGATCCTGCTGATTTAGATGATGATTTCATAGCATTGTTTAAAGATGAAGATAGAATGATGCCGCATATTCATTTAAGTATACAATCTGGAGATGACATGGTTTTACGTCGTATGTTGCGACGTCACTCTCGTGATCAAGTCATACGTCTTATAAATAAAATTCGTTCTGTTAGACATGATGTTGTCTTTGGTGCTGATTTCATTGCTGGATTTCCGACAGAAACTGATGAAATGTTCCAAAATACATGTGATTTTATTAAAGAGTGTAATATACAGTTGTGTCATATTTTCCCATATTCAGAGAGACCTGGGACAGCCGCGGCATGTATGCCTCAAGTCGATAAAAAAATTAGGCGCCAAAGAGCTAGAGAATTGATTCGTATTTCTGGTGAAATTCTAGAGAAAAAACTTATATCTTACATAGGGAAATTTGTGACAGTATTGGCTGAAACGGATCACTCAGGGAAAACTGACAATTTTTTGCATGTTGAAACAGAGGATGCATTGCAAGTAGGGCGTACTTACGATATGTTTTGTGTTGATTATAAAGATGGAAAACTGATTGCAAAGGTGAAGTGAAATGGGATTGTTTTCTAAGATTAAAACTGCTGTTTCTAACACATCCGAAAAGATTTTATCTAAGTTTAGAAAGATAGATTTAAATGAAGTTGATGATTTAGAGGCTGTATTTTTACAGGCAGATTTTGGTGTCGATGTAACTGACGAAATAATTGAGAGTATAAAAAAAAATAGGCCGAAAGATATAAATTTATACGTAAAAGAATATTTGCTTCAAATTTTAAATAGTAAAAAATCAGATTTGCTGGATAGGAAATTACATGATGTTCCATATGTGGTTTTAGTAACTGGTGTAAATGGTAATGGAAAGACTACTACAATAGCAAAGTTAGCTAATCATTTTAAAAATAATAATTTAAGTGTGAGAGTAGGAGCGTGCGATACTTTCAGGGCTGCCGCAGTTGAGCAGCTTGCTTTTTGGTGTAATGAGATCGGATGTGATATAACCATGGGGAACGAGAATGCTGATCCTGCTAGTGTTGCATACAAAGCTTATAAAGATGCATGTAGCTGTAAAAACGATGTTTTGATTATTGATACAGCTGGTCGTTTGCATACAAGAGATGACTTGATGCAAGAATTATTAAAAATTAAGAATGTTCTTAAAAAAAATAATCCAGATATTCCGCATGAGACTGTCATTGTTCTTGATGGGATAACTGGGCAAAATGCATTTGCTCAGATAGAGATATTTTCTAAAACAGTCGGTATAGATAGTGTAATTGTTACAAAATTAGATAGTACAGCGAAAGGTGGGGCTATTGTTGGTATTATAAAAGATTTCAAATTGCCAATTTCGGCTGTATGTTTTGGTGAAGATGTAAACTCAATTAAGAATTTTGTTCCTAATGAATATATTGATGCTATTTTTAAGTAATTTTTAGTTATATGATTCAATTAAATGATAAAAATGCAAACTGTGTAGATCAATTTTTAAATGCAGTCAAAGACACAGAAATAAGCGCTATTTTAGGGGCTCAAAAAGCAATAGTAGAAAATGTAAAAAATTGTATGGGTAAGCATATTAGAAGTCGTTTTTTTTATCATATTACAAAATTGCTTAATCCAGATGTTGTTGTTCCAGTAAAAGTCGCAGCCGCATTTGAATTATTTCATACAGCTACTCTTTTTCATGATGACGTTATAGATGAGGCTGATTATAGACGTGGCAAGAAAAATTTGAGAGCATTGTATTCTTCTAAATTCAGCATTTTAGCTGGGGATTATTTAATTTGCACATCAATGGATCTTGTTAGAGATATAAAATCATGGAAATTTGTAAAACTTTTTTCAGATCTTGGTAGAAATTTAGTTTCTGGTGAAATGATAGAAAATTCACTTTGGTTAGACGATATAGATTCCAAGTACTATCATAATATACACTTAAAGACTGGTGTTTTTTTTGAAATCATTTGCAAAACTGCTTGTTTGATTAATCGCTTATCTGTGGAAACTGCAGAAATTGTATACACATATGGAGTGCTTTTTGGAAGATTTTTTCAAATATTGGATGATTATAAAGATTATTTCTGGACAAAGGATAAGTTAGGAAAAGACACAGGAGCTGACTTTTTGAATGGAATAGTGACTCTGCCTTTAATGCGATTGTATAAAAATGTGAAAGAGTCAGAAAAAAGATTGGTCTCTTTGTATTTTAATAAGCCATCTACTGAAAATTTTGGTGTAGTTGTCGATATGATGAGGCATCATAATATTGATAAAATTGTAGAAGAAGAGTTACGTGAAATATCATTTAATGCAGTGAAATTATTAAATCAATTTGATGATTCGATTCATAAAAATGAATTAATAAAATTGTTTGATATGTAATTGTTTCTAGCTCAGATTTAACTCAAGTTTGAGTGGTTGTAGTCGTTGTTGACAACATGATAATGTTGGTGTACACTGCAATTAATGCAGTATCATAAAGTGCTAAGTGTGTAATTTTTAGGAGAAATAATATGATTGATTTTAGACCGTTGCACGATAAAGTGCTGATAAAAAAAATCGAGCAGGAAGAGAAAAGTCCTGGCGGTATAATTATTCCAGACACGGCGAAAGAAAAACCAATATCTGGAGAAGTATTAGCAGTCGGATCTGGCGCAATTAATGAACAAGGAAATGTCCGACCATTAGATGTGAAAGTCGGTGACAAGGTGTTATTCGCTAAGTGGGGCGGGACAGAAGTAAAAATTAAAGGTGAAGAATACGTGATTCTTAAGGAGTCTGATATTCTCGGAATTTTGGGTTAATTTTGTATTTGAATTTTTAGGAGATAAATTATGTCAGCTAAGGATGTAAGATTTTCAGAAGACGCACGTTCAAGGATGCTTAAAGGTGTTGACTTACTAGCAAACGCTGTAAAAGTTACGCTTGGACCTAAAGGTCGCAATGTAGTGATTCAAAAAAGTTTTGGGGCCCCAAAGTGCACAAAAGATGGTGTTTCTGTAGCGAAAGAAATAGAGCTTTCTGATAAGTTCGAAAATATGGGCGCACAGATGGTTAAAGAGGCTGCAAGTAAAGCTAATGATTTGGCTGGTGATGGCACAACAACAGCTACTGTTTTGACTCAAGCTATTTGCAGAGAAGCTATGAAAGTTGTTGCTTCAGGTGCAAATCCTATGGACTTGAAACGTGGAATAGATATGGCCGCTGATGCAGTAACTTCATCATTGAAAAACATGGCAAAGAAAATTTCTACAAATGATGAAATTGCGCAAATTGGTACAATTTCTGCAAATGGCGACTCATCAATCGGTGATATGTTGGCTAAAGCTATCGATAAAGTTGGAAAAGAAGGTGTAATTACTGTAGAAGAAGCAAAGTCTTTAGAAACAGAGCTAGAAGTCGTAGAAGGTATGCAGTTTGATAGAGGGTATTGTTCTCCATATTTTGCTACTAACGCAGAAAAGATGACGTGTGAATTGGAAAATCCTTTCATATTAATTCATGAAAAGAAGTTGTCTGGTTTGCAGCCATTGTTACCTGTACTTGAAAAAGTTGCTCAATCTGGACGTCCATTGTTAATCATCGCAGAGGACATAGAAGGTGAGGCTTTAGCTACATTGGTAGTAAATAAATTGCGTGGTGGTTTGAAAGTGGCGGCTGTAAAAGCACCAGGCTTTGGTGATCGTAGAAAAGCTATGCTTGAAGATATCGCGATTTTAACTGCTGGGCAGGTGATTAGCGAAGATTTAGGAATCAAATTAGATAGCGTTACTATAAATATGCTTGGTAATGCAAAAAGAGTGTTTATTGATAAGGATACAACAACAATCGTTGATGGCGCAGGTAATAAAGAAGATATCAGCGGCCGTTGCGCTCAAATCCGTAATAATATAGCTGAAAGCACATCAGATTATGATAGAGAAAAGTTGCAAGAAAGGTTAGCTAAGTTATCTGGTGGCGTCGCTGTGATCAGAGTTGGTGGAGCGACAGAAGTAGAGGTCAAGGAGAGAAAGGATAGAGTAGAAGATGCAATTAGCGCAACAAAAGCTGCTGTTGAAGAGGGGGTCGTACCTGGCGGTGGTGTAGCTTTATTGTACAGTTCAAATGCTATCAAAAATATGACTTTTGCAAATAATGATCAGAAATTAGGTGCTCAAATCTTAGAAAAAGCTTTGAGTGCTCCAATACGCCAAATAGTTGACAATTGTGGTGTCGATGCATCGTTGGTCGTTGGGAAATTACAAGAGCAAAGTAATACTTCTTATGGTTATGATGCCCAAAAGGAAGAATATACTGACATGGTAAAAGCTGGTATTATCGATCCAGTAAAAGTTGTTCGTATCGCATTGCAAAGTGCAGCTTCTATTGCTGGTTTGATGGCAACTACTGAATGCATAATAGTTGATAAGCCAGAGCCAAAGTCTGAAATGCCTGCAATGCCAAACGGCGCAGGTATGGGCGGTGGATACGACTTCTAATCAGCTTGTCTCTTTTTACGCCAGTTTAACTGGCGTAATTTTTTTATATTGGATGATATTTAATGAGTCAGTCTTTTTTAGAAAAAGTAAATGGAGTCTTAGAGTCTGAGATCAGCCCTATTCTGAAAAACGATGGAGGTGATATAGTTGCATCATCGTTTGAAGATGGGGTTTTGTATGTCGAGTTAAAGGGCATTTGTGCTTGTTGTCCTAGGGCACAAGAAACAATGAGTGGTATGATAGAGCCTATATTGAAGACTCACTTTCCTGAAATTACAGCTGTTGTTAGACTCTAGTTTTTGTATTAATAATATATTAGCTAGAGTTAAGCTAACATTTTAGAGAAATTGCAATGTTATTGGGTTTTTGCTAAAATCCTCGAAAAACTTGTCGTAGATGTTGTGTGTGTTCTATTTGATTTTTTAGGTGTGATATGAACAAAAAGATATTATTTAGCACAGTTTTATTTTCTTTATTTAACTGTGGTTTGATTGATTGTGTTAATGCGGAGACTGCTGATGAAAATTCAGTAGCTCAAGTCGTGGACAAGGCAAACGTAGATGGAAATGTTGTAGCTGACGATGGGAAAAAAAATGAAGCTAAGAAAGATGAAGGTAGTCAGTTGTTAGAAAGCTTGAAAGATATTCGTACTGTACTTGTCGGAACAAATCATATAAATTGGCAATCTTTTATCAATGATGTAAGTAGAGCGGCTGCGTCTGTTCGTGGTAAAGATAAAGATTTAAAAGCTGAAGAGGCGTTCTTGAAGGCTATTTGTAAAGGGAAGTTAACTGAAGCTTTATTTGTAAATGAAGGGAAGAATATAGGTATACAAGATGATCCAATAATAAAGGATCAAATCAAGACAATGACTGATCAGCTTATAGCAAGAGCTTATATGCAGAAAGTCGTGTTTGCTAGAATAACTGAAGATATGTGCAAAGCTGAGTATGAGGAATATAAAAAAGGCTTTCCAAAAGAGGGAATCCAAATTTTGAGTATAGCTGTAAAAGATGAAAAAACAGCGAAGGAAGTTATGCAAAAATTAAAAGCTGGAGAAAAGTTTGCTGACCTAGCGAAGAAACACAGTATTGCCCCTTCTAAAGACAAAGGTGGTGAAGAGGAAACTGTGGCAATTTCCGATCTTCCTGACAATATGAGGATATTAGCCACACTTAAAGAAAGTGACTATATTAAAGAGCCTATTAAGGGGCCTATGGGGTACCATATTTTAGGTGTAGGTAAAAGAGTTCATATGCAGCCACAAGAATATGATAAAGTTCGTAGAGAGATTGAAGCGAAAGTGCTAAGGACTGAAATGGACAAATTGTTGAAGACTCTCGTTGCTAAAAACAAGATTACGACAACTACGAATAGTGGGAAGGTTGTAGATATAGTAAAATTAATACTAGAAGACGATGCTTCAGCAGAGGCGAAGGAGCCAACCACTTCAGAGAATAGCGTCGTAACAGATAAGAGCTCTGAAAGTGTCGCAACTGTCGCAGCTACCGCAGAGCAATCTACAAAATCTGATTCTTCAGAAGATAAAAAATCAGCTTCTGATGTGCAAACGGAAAAGTCAGATGGCTTCTTTGATAAGGTAAAGGGCTTCTTTGGTTTCGGTAAATAATATTTTTTATTACTGTAAAGCGGTTATTTGTTTGAGCTAATAACCGCTTTTTATTTATAAACAAAGACTTTATAAATTCCATTGGTTTTCTATACTGTGTTGTTTTATACGTAGTATCATTAATATTGAAAATTGTTTTATATCCTATTAATTAATTTTCTGTTTTAATCTGCGCGTTTAATCAAATATATCCATTTTCCTTGAGAAAAGCTTTATTTTACTATAGAATTACAAAAATTAATGAATAAGTTATAATATGACCATGGAAAATGAAAAAGTGTGTTTGGTATATGGTGGTGATTCGTCAGAACGAGAAATTTCTATAATTTCAGGAAGAGCGTATTTTAATGCGTTAAATAGATTGAATTATGACGTTTTAGAAATAGATTTTAATGGCAATTTGGATGAATTATGTAACAAAATAACAGCTTTTTCTCCGAAGTGTATTGTTAATGGATTACATGGAGGTTCCGGGGAAAATGGGAATATACAATCTGTATTTAATTTATTAAAGATTCCATATACGCATTCAGGCGTTGTTGCTTCATCTATCGCTATGGATAAGTATATGTTTGGGATGCTGTGTAAAGGTTGTGGATTGCCAGTGCCTGAGAATATGTTAGTTTCTAAACAAAAATTGAATGAAATTTTGATGGATTTCCCATATGTAATAAAACCTGTAGATGGAGGATCGTCTGTAGGTGTTTATATAATATTTAATGAAAATGACATAAAAAATATAGAGTGGTCGTATGGTGAACATGCTATTGTACAAAAATATATTCCAGGTAGAGAATTAACTGTAGGATTGGTCGGAAATAAGTCTTTAGCTGTTACAGAAATAATTACAGCTTCTGGTTTTTATGATTATAAAAATAAGTATGTTAGTAAGAATACTCGACATGTCTTGCCTGCTAATATAAATGTTGGAATTGCAGATAAATTAATGAAGTATGCTGAACTCGTTTATAGTACTGTAGGGTGTAGGGGAGCTGCACGTGTTGATTTTAGATACGATGAAGAGCATAATGAAATATATATTTTAGAAATAAATACACAGCCTGGGATGACTGAAGTTTCGTTATTACCTGAGCAAGCGCAAAAGCAAGGTATGTCATTTGATTCATTAGTTAAGTGGATGGTGGAACACTCGTGTTACGATGGACAGTGAAAATATTTAAAATATGCGCAATAGCATGCGTGTGTATTTTCATGATTGTTGAGAAAAATAGAAACGATATTGTAAATATTTTTAACCGTGTGTTTAGGGTAAAACATATTGATGTATCAGGGAATCATTTTGTACAGAAAGACGAAATAATTATGAAATCTGGACTAAAAAAATCTGATTTTATTTTTTCAAATAGCGTTGAAAATATTCGTAGTTTAATTCTTGAAATAGATGAATTGAAAAATGTTATTGTTAGGAGAGAATTTCCTGATACATATAAAATATATGTAAGTGAACGTAAGCCAATTGCATACTTAAAACGTGGCAATAAATTGTTATTCGTTGATGAAGACAGTAATGCGTTCCCAATAAAAAGAATCCCATATGATAAGAGTTTGGCGATCTTGACAGGAAGGAATGCTGAGGCAGAAGTTTCTGATCTATTTTCTATATTGAGCAAATTTCCTGTACTTAAAGAGCAAATTGCATTTTGTAATCGCATATCTGAACGAAGGTGGAATATTCAGACTAAGTCAAATATTTTGATCAAATTGCCTGAAAAAAATATACTTTCTGCTTTGTCTTATCTTGAAAAAAATAGTCGAGGGGAGTTTTGCTTCCAGAAAGGTATAAGCATAATAGATCTTAGAATAAATGATAGAGTAATTATTCATAAGCTTGAAAACAGAAGCAGGAGAAATAATGAAATATAAATATAAGCATAATGAAATTGTTTCTGTAATTGATATATGTAATACGAAGGTATGTTGTTGTATTGCTAGGTTATTAAAAAACAAAAAATTAGAGATAATTGGTTTGGGGTATTGCTCATGTTTAGGTATTTCTTCAGGTGTTATTACTGATATGAATTCAGTACAAGAATCTGTTGCAAAGGCGATAGAAATCGCAGAAAGTCAGGCTAATTTTCAAGTAAAGAAGGTTTACGTAAACGTATGTGGAGAAAATGTAAAAAACAGTATACGAAAATGCGTTATTAATTTATGTGGTAGAATAGTTACAGAAGACGATATTTCTAGATGCCTAAAAAAGATATGTTGTGATAATAAAGCTATTTTGTATTTACATAAGATTCCATTGTCATTTTCTGTGGATGGATTAATTGGTATACAAAATCCAGTCGGTATGCTTGCAGATAAATTAGAAATAGATGTGAATGTCGTCACTTCACCTAGAGCTCAAGTAAACAATTTATTATTGTGTTTATCTAAGTGCCACGTTAATGTGCAAAAAGTTATTGCTAATAGCTATTCAATAGGTGCATTGTTAAGTACAGATGGATGTGAAATGATAATAGATTTTGGAGGTAGTTCTACTGTTATTTCTTTTTTCTATAATGGGAATTTATGTGGTTCAGAAGTTATAAAATATGGAGGGGCTCATATCACAAATGAAATCGCAAATTCTTTAGGAATAAAATATGCTGAAGCTGAAAGGTTAAAAGTACTTTATGGCCTTGCATTGAATATTAGTGATATTGATGATTCTAATGTTTTATCGTTTAGTTTTGGTAATAATGATTCTATTGATGTTCCACATCTTTCAAAAACACAGGTGAATGGAATAATTCTCAAATGTATAAAAAATTTGATATCAGAGATCAAGGAAAGAATAAAATGTTCTGTATTTTGTGAAACATTCTGCGCTAATATAACAATGACTGGTGGAGCTAGTAACATGCTTGGGTTACAGGATTTGATAACTGCAGAACTTGGAACAAAAGTTCGTATGAAAAATTTAAATGATTTTATCGTGTATTCTGATAGCGATATTTCTCAAAACTTAACAAGTACATATGGGTTAGTTTATGCGGCATACGAGTCTATGAGTCAAAACGTTGAAAATAAGAAGCAAGGGGATGAATGGAAATGGCTAAACAGATTACATATAACCCAAAAAATTTCTGAATGGATAAAAAAGAATATCTAATTTGAATATTTAGGTGTTTTACATCAGATAAATAAAGACTTAATAAATTTTTAATATATATATCTTAAATATTCTATATCTTGTCAAGGTAGAACGTATGGGTATATCTAGATTAAATGATGTCCAGTGGTATGAAGGTATGCTGTTATGTCCGCAACATTTTCAGCATTTTTCTGCAAATTTGACCGCAGGTGTGTCTTATATAACTAACAATATGTTGATGTTTGCATATGGTGTAGATCAACTGCAAATAGATACATCCGCATTAGCAAACGGTGTGGTCAGAGTGCTGAAAACATCTGGTGTATTTCAAGATGGACTGTTTTTTGATTTTGATGCTATGAAAGATAACCCACTAGAGAGAGATATAAAAAATAATCTTGATAGTACTTCTAACATTATAAAAATACATTTAGCTGTATCTCGATATGTATATGGAGAAAATTTAATATCAGGCAATAGTCAAAGATATTATACTGGAGTACAGAAGAATGTTCAGGATATTAATACAGGTAATAATCCGAAAGATGTATGCATCTTAAAACCAAAATTACAAATTTTACTGGAAGAGGAAATCGACGCACGTTTTATTCACTTCCCATTATTATATGTAAAAAAGACTGAAAATAATGGTGTGGATATTGTTGATTACATACCTCCTAGTGTTATATTCCATACACATTCAAAAGTTATAGAGTTAATGAGAACTCTAGTAGCTCATTTGAGAAATAAAATTAGTTTTTTTGCTGATAGAGTAGGGAATGCTTCATTTGTTCTTGGAGCTGAAATTCAAAACGGCTTAAGATCTCTTATTCGTGCTACATTGCCGATAGAAGCATTGCTTAAACTTGACTCTGTTTCTCCTTTTTTGTGTTATCAATATCTTTTAAACATAGCTGCTGAATTGGCTGCGATAAACGTTGAGCAAACTATACCTTCTCTGCCAAAATACGATCACGAGAATGTTCTAGATGTATTTTCAAAACTAGTAGCATTTTGTGAAAAATCAATAACGTATATAAAGCAGCCTTTTGTGACAATCCCATTTGAAAAAGAAAATAACAAATTTAAGTTGAAAATTGAGAAAAATTGGCTTAATGAACCAGTGTTTTTTGTTAGCATAAAGAAGAAGTTTTCTCAGTCAGACAATGAGTTGCTAAAATGGATAAATGGAGTTCAAATAGCCAGCGAAAGTAGTATAGAAATAGTTAGGGAAAGACGGATTCTAGGAGCTGAAAGGAATGTGTTGGAAAGAGGGGAAAATATAGTTCCACCACATGGCGCTATAGTATTGGAAATAAAATCAAAAGATCAGTATATCGCTGCGTCTGAATTTTTATATTTTGTAAATAATACAGATGAAAATATACCTGAAGAAATAGTTTTTTATGTTAAGAAATAGCTATGGGAATGGACGCATTAATATCAGCTACACATACAGATGTTCTCCGTAAAAAATCGATAAATATTATATTTAATAACTTTTGTGAAATTTTGTTAAATCATATCAATGCCATAAATAGTGGAGAACATTTAGAGCCGATTAAGATTTCCAATGAGATGGAAGCTTTTCTAAAAAAAAATATGGTAGTTTTTTCAACGACTAGAACTGCTTCTACGTCTTTTATTGATGAAGATTTGGGTGAATCTTTGTATGCCATGTGCTCTTTAGCAGATGAGCTTTTCTTGAATATAAATTGGGATGGAAAAGCATTTTGGGAGGCTCATTTATTGGAAGCTGCATTTTTTAGTTCGCATGTTTCTGGGGAGTTGATTTTTAAAAGAATAGATAACTTGCTTTTAGAGGGGAATGCTCTATTTTCAGATTTAGCTGAAGTTTATTTAAAAATGTTAGCGCTTGGGTTTAGGGGGAAATTTAGAGGTGAGATCGATAGTCAGGAAATAGCGAATTACAGAAATAAGTTGTATCAATTTATAGTGGCGGTTGATCATAGTGCAGAAATCAGAGATTTTCGATTATTCGATGAAGAATATACTAACTCTGTTATGCAGACAGTTCAGGTGTTGCTACCAGATCCAGCGTCATGGAATAGAGTTATTTCTTTCGGAATGGTGGTTTTTATAATTTTCGGGATTTTATATTGGTTTTTTAATACTAATTCTATATTGGCGAAGATAGATGAAATAGAAGAGATTGCGATTCAGGAGGTTTATGAATAGTTTAGCAAACCTTGTAAACAGTTCTAAAGGATATGCAAGTTATATAGCTTTAGGAATTTGTGTAATTGGATTGATTCTCGCTATTACGATGATTGTCATTATGGTAGTTTTAAGCAATAAGAATCCAGCCCCGAAATTGCCTAAAAAAGCTTCTACAATAAATCATGATATTCACGATATTAAGACTGCATTTGATTTAATGAGAACTGAGCAAATCCCATTAGTTTCATCATATTTCATGAATATTTTTTATAGCTTAGGTTTTGTAAAAATTGGTCCTATCATTACATCTTTTTTAAAAATTATGAGATTGCTAAAAACATCAACATTTGATAGGAATTGGCGTTATCGTTTGCCACTATACTTGGTCATTGGGCCAAAAAGTTCCGGTAAAACTACATTGCTTGATGGATTGAGATTTATGAACCTTCCAGGCGAAGAAAAAAATCATGAAGATACTTGGAAGCTTTTTGATAACAGTATTTTGTTTGAGGTGCCCAGTAATACTTTTTTTACAGAATCTATGGAGTTTTGGAATTTCTTATGTAAAGTTTTTAGATATTTTAGGCCTAGACGTCCATTAGATGGAATAATACTAACAATTCCTGCTGATTACTTAATTGAAAATTCGAGCGAATTAATAAAAATAGCGAGAGAAACTGCTTATAAGATTTCAAGTGCACAAAATACTATAAATATGCATTTACCAGTTTATCTGATTATAACTAATTCTGATAAAATCAAATATTTTTATGACTTTTGCGCTGAGCTCTCAATTTCTGAAAGGAATCAAATTATAGGTTGGTCTGTGGACAATTATTATGAGAAGACACTTCCTGTAAATTGGCTAAGTTTGTTCAAAGAATCAGTACATATCGGTTTAAGGAAGGCTACATTGTCTTTCGCTAAGGAAAAAAGACTGTCAGAAAAGCTAAATCATGCTATTTTTGTATCTACAGGATTTTATGAAATTATAGATGGTTTGAAAGAGTATGTAATCGCACTTACAAATGGAAAAGATAAAACAAATTCGATCTTTTTACGTGGAATATATCTTACAGCAGTAGTACATGAGAAAGCGTCTACAGTACCTATAGTACAAGCAAGTATCCTAAATCCTAATGCAAACAATATAAAAAAAATTGAACAAAATGATGTCGTAAAAAATGGCGTTTGTTTTGCTGAGGATTTATTTAAAGAAAAAATTTTAGTAGAGTCAAATCTAGCTTCTCCTATTGCTGTAATGCATTTACATGCTGGCAAAGAGATGTGGATCAAAAGAGGTATTTATGCTTCTGTTGCTGCTACATTCGTTATCGGTTGGAATTATGGGACAAATAGTATAAATAAAGAAATTACAAACTTAGATTCGGTTTTGAGATCAGCTGTCGGTTTGATGAAACGAATCGCAGTAATTGAAGGAAATATAAAAGACAAAACTGATCAACAAATAATGAATAGTGAAATAAAAAAAATGTTGCAACTTTTGTCGAATGTTAAAAAGAAAGATATGTTTTCGATTTTTGTTCCAGCTTCTTGGTTTTCTCAAATTCCAAATAGAATTACTTCGACAATAGGGATTATTTTTGATAGTGTGGCGACAAAGGCAATTTTTTTAGATTTAAACCTTAGTGCAAAAAATGTAGGTTCGAATTACAACAACGATGAAGAAAATTCTGTGAGGGTGAATCCATTCGAGATAAGTTCTGTTCAATCTTTTATACAGTTTAAAAAATACGTACAAGAGATTAAACGTTTAGAACGTATGGAAGGAGAGTATAATCGATTAAGAAAGCTAGAAGATCCTGAGGCTTTAAATGCAATTACAAAGGAAATCTTTAAAGAAACATTCAATATTTCGAATGCAATAAATAATCGTGAATCTAGTTCGAAATTTGTAGCGCCTCAATTTAACCTTGATGATTTTCACGATAGAATATACTTAAGAATAAAAGAGTTATTTTCGCAATTTATTTCAGAGATATTTGATCATACAATAGAGAAGATTTTTATAAAATTATGTGAAGACATAAATGTACTTGGTCAGTCATCTCAAAATCCAAAAGATATTTATTCTGCTGAAAGTATAAATAAGTTAAATGCGAAAATTGAAAGGATAATTGAACTTGTCGGTTCTAATAAATTTAACTGGATTAAAGCTAAAGAATTTAAGCCTACAAAAGAATATTCTGAAGTATTTAATGATATCGAAAATACTAGAATTTTAGGGTATCAAATTTCTAAAGAGTTATCTGATCTAGCTAATGCTGAATTTGCTAAGTTAAAAAATAAACTAGCTACATGTTCTACAGTTTTTACTGGAAAGGTTTTTAATGAAAAATTCGATGGACATTCATCTAGTTTTATGCAATTTGCTAGTGAAATAAAAAAAATTGCTGAATCAAATTTTGCAATTAAAGTAGCAGAAAAGAGCTTAACGACGAATATTCCATCTGACCAGATACTAAATTGGGATATAGATACTGTTCGAGAAGCTGTAAGGTTAATTGAAAAAGTAGAGATTTTCGAAAAAAATCAGCTTAAAACAATGAGACCTACATTTCAGCATGTTTACTCATCAATTGTTCGAAAGATGATTTACCCAGTGATAATAAACATATTAGCTAGAGCTCAGAATTTGGAAGATGCTCCTAATATGGATTCTGCGAGCTTAAGAGAAAGTTTCATGAAGAAGCATGCGCATAATTTAAATGACCTTAGCCAAAACTTGAGCAAAATTATAATGTTTATGAATAGTTTGATTAGTAAAGGTGCTAGTGATTTTGGCTTTCACAATTTGATAATTTCTCAAGCTTTAGATTTACTAAAAACTGCTGATTCATTGTTTGAATTGGAAACTCCATATTCTGTTGGGAATGAATTATTTAATGATTGGAGTGGTAATGTAGCTCCGAAATTTGCTGGAAGTAATGATCCTAACTTGGTAAAAAAATATTTAGCATCTCAATACTCTCGAGTGAAGTTTTTATCAAAAGAAATTGCAAATCCTGCCATAGCTATTTTAACTTTAGATTGCTTGAGTAATAGGGTTTCTCAAATGAATGAGGTTAATAAGTGGATAGAAATTTCAAATCAGATTGATGCATTCGACTTGAGTAAACCTGGCAATTCGATAGCAGCATTAGAGTCATTTATAAACGGAATAATTTCTGGAACAACTATTAATACAGTAAAAATAGATCCGTCTATCCATGAAATTTCAAACCAAAGTGGTGACTATTTTACAAACCAAAGGTCTAAAATTGCAAAAGCTTTGATAAATAGAGCGAATAATATTGATGTACAAAAAGCTTATAGCTATTACAACAATTTAGCAAACTTTTATAATACTCATATAGCAGATAAAGGACCATTCTCTAATTCTTATGATGAAATTTCTTTGCAGGCAATTGATGGATTCGTTCGTTTGTTTGAATCTTTTGATGTAAATGTTGAAGATATCCTTAAACAAAAGGCATTAGAGAAAAATATATCTCAAGATGTAATTACGTTTATTTCAACTGTCCCTAGTATTGTAAGTTTTTTGAAACTTTGGATAGAGCATTCAAAGAGTACAGATATAAATAATTCTTTAGTCGCATTTCAAATAGTGCCAAAAATTAATAGAGATAACGAACAGAATGCTAACATATTATTAGGTAGAAAAATTATGGTAAATGGTCAGGGAAATGATGAAACTGGAAATGTAATTATTTTCCATAATGGAGATAATGTAGATGTAGAATTAAAATTTGTCGAATCACAGAGTATACAATTACATCAGCCAAATATGCAAAATGCTTCTCTGCGTGGTAGAAGTGTATTGTTTTCTTATGGTGGATTATGGGGATTTTTTAGTATGGTGGAAAACCATAAAATAACAAGACATAATATTCTATCTGCTTCTGGAGCTATTTTGCAATTTACTGCTCCAATTAGAGATGAAAATGGACAAGATACAGAGACAAAAATATATATGAAAGTTACACCTATGATGAAAAATGCTTCTGGTGCATGGCAAGCATTTTCAATTCCTGATTTTCCAGGGAAGGCAGAGCTTTTGCAATTTTAGTTTTAATGGTGTTTTATGTTAGACAAAAGCAAAATTTTGTGTGAAATACAGGTAGATAATCCTGCTGGTAAATACCTCAGATATGAGAATGTATATGATGAAATAAAAGAAGCTATGAGAGAAGATGATGTAGACCTTTCGCAAGGAGTTTGGCAGAAAAAATTAAAAAAAGCTGATTGGGGATATGTAGAAAAATTATGTTGTTCTGTTCTAGAAAATGAATCTAAGGATTTGCAAATTTGCGTTTGGCTAGTTGAATCAATGATTGAATTATACAAATGGAAAGGCTTATCATTGGGTATAGAATTCCTTTTGGAATTCTCTGAAAAGTTTTGGGATATCGCTTATCCTAGCCTTAGCGACGACCTTGAATATAGATTTGCCCCTTTTATGTATAGTGCAAAAAAAATTCAAGATCGTTTAATGTTTTTACCAATTAGTTCTCCTCAAAATTCAGAGTTTACCGTAAAAAATTTAGCTAATTTGATAGAGGCTAAAAGTGAGGCTAAAAACGATTCGCAGTCTGATTCATTTTTAGAGATACGTACTTCTCAAGATTCTACAGATAATTTTTTCTTTATAGAAACGCAGCATTATTTAAGTGCTGCCTACGATAGCCTAAAAAAATTAGATAAATTTCTTAATATAAAATCAAGTGAATTTTCTCCTAGCTTTAGTTCATTAAAGAAAAGTTTAGAAGTTCTAGACGCGGAAATGTGTAATATAATAAAAACAAGGAAACTTGAGATTTGGCCGTATGATGAGCCTGAATACCATCACAAGATAGTAGAAAATAATAGCGAAGATATTGATCAGTCTGCAGAAGAGAACACAGAGAATGAAGAGGAAGTCGATCATCTGAGTTTTGGGAAGAATAGCCTTCCAAATGAAAATATTTCTGTTTCGCAAGCTTATGATTTACTAAGTAAAATTTGTGTTTTTTTAGAAAAAACGCAACCACAAAGCTTATCTCCAATATTGATTAAAACTGCTATTTATTTAAATAATCAGCCGATATCAAATGTAATGGAGATGAAGACAAAAGATGGTGAACCGGCAATAAATTGTATTTCAAAATTATATGAAATTATGAAATAAAATATAGATCATTTATTTTAAAAATGTTACTCTGCAATTGTTTTGGAATTTGTAGGAATGCAAGGAATAAAATTTTTGATTAAGTGGATAGGGTATTCAGTTGTTACTTTTTTATCTATTGTTCTTTTAGGTACAGTAATATCGATAGGAGGTTTATACTATTTTGGCAGTGGCCTTCCAGATCACCGTACTTTGTCTGAATATGATCCTGATGTGTCAAGCAATGTTTTTTTAGAAGATGGGACTGTCTTGAAGGAATTCGCAGCAGAAAAACGGACATTCATTCCTATCGAAAATATTCCTGAAAATTTAAAACATGCATTTTTGTCTGCAGAAGATAAGAATTTTTACACACATTATGGTATCGATTTAGTCGGAATATTTCGTTCATTGATAAATAATATATTGAGTGTAGGACAACACAAAAGACCGCAGGGAGCTTCTACAATTACACAACAAGTTGCAAGAATTTTTTTAGTAGGAAGTAATGAATTATCTTACACTAGAAAAATTAGAGAGGCGTTGCTAGCGTTCCGTATTGAAAATACTATGTCGAAAGATAAGATTCTCGAATTATATTTAAATCAGATATATTTAGGGAATGGAACATATGGAGTCAGTGCTGCAAGTAAGTATTATTTTTCAAAGTCATTGTCAGATTTAGATATAGCAGAATGTTGTTTGTTGGCAGCATTGGCTAAAGGGGCATCATACTACGATCCTGTAAAACATAAAGAGCGCGCTATAGCACGGAGAAATTGGGTGATTCGACGTATGTTAGAATCTGGCTATATTAATAAAGATGAGTTTGAAAATGCATGTAATCAGGAATTTTCTGTAGCTATAGACTGTGATTCAAAACATAGTGGGTTTGAGTATTATGCGGAAGAAGTGAGGAAAGAAATATATGAGAAAGCCGATGTGGATAGCATAAACAAGAATGGGTTTACTGTCTTTGTACCTATGAAAAAAGAATATCAAATTGCTGCCGAAATTGCGCTTAAGAATGGTTTAGAAAAACTTGATAGACAATACGGGTGGAGAGGCGCAATTGGAAAAATTGACTACAAAATTGATACTGTAGAAAATGATTTAAAAAATGTATCAAGTGATACTTTTAATCCATTATGGAAAAAAGGGGTAATCTCTAGAATACACAATAAAGATGTATTTATTAGGGATATATCTAAAAATGAATATCAAATTGTAGCTTCTGACGTAACTTGGGCTAATTCATCTAAAAATAGATTAAAAATTGGAGACGTTGTTTTCTTTATATTGAAAGATAAAAAAGCATATTTGAAACAGGTTCCTATTGTTCAAGGGGCAATTGTTGTTATTGATTCAAATTCAGGTAAAGTGTTAGCTATTCAGGGCGGGTATGATTTTTATAAAAGTAAATTTAATCGCGCTACTCAGGCTATGCGGCAAGTAGGATCATGCTTTAAGCCTATCGTTTATTTAACAGCATTAGAGTATGGATGTGCTCCAAATATGCTTATAAGTGGTGCTCCAGTGAGTATAGATTTAGGTGGAAATTTGGGCGTTTGGACGCCAAAAAATTTTATGGATGAATCAGTCGGGCTTGTCACATTGCGTGCAGGTTTAGAGAGATCTTTGAATACTGTGACTGTTCGTGTTGCTCAGTTAGCAGGTTTGCAGAATATAGGCTTAATCTCTGAGAAGTTGGGTGTATTTAAGAAAAGTCCTAAAGTGTGGTCTATGGTCTTAGGCGCATGTGAATCTACTCTACTAAAGTTAACTGCGGCATATTGTACAATGAGTAATGGTGGATATGCCGTTGTACCAAGATTTATTGAACATATTCAGGATAAAGACGGAAAAAATATTTATCAAGCAGATAACGATGAATTTATAAAAACAGTAGGTGCAGATGTAGAATATCCTCCTTTACTAAATAAAGAAAAAACTAGGGTAATTAGTGCAGAAAGTGCATATCAAATAACATCTTTAATGTGTGGGTCTGTTTTGCGAGGAACGTCCCGTGGCGCTTTGCAGTTAAATATCCCATTGGCTGGAAAAACTGGGACAAGCAATGATAGCAAGGATAATTGGTTTATAGCTTGTACACCTGATATCGCTGTAGGAGTCTTGGTTTGTTTTGATGACGCATCTATTTCTTTAGGTAAAAATGCAGTTGGTGCTACTACTGCTCTTCCAATTTTCGTAGAGTTTATGAAACTAGCAAAATTGGATAAAAATAAAATTCCATTTAGAGTGCCCAACGGAATAACATTTAAATCTGTTGATAAATATACAGGCAAACAATGTTCATATGATTCAAAAAGTGCAATTCTTGAAGCTTTTAAGAAGAATGATAAAATCGATGTTGCGCATATAAATAATGAACAAACATTGTCTGATGTTTCTGGTGAGAAAAAAACACAAGATGAAATTGATTTGATATATTAGTATACATGAAACTGTATCAATTTAGGTTGAAATGTATATTATTAATGAATTTATGCATAAATTTTGCACATAAAATTTCTATTTGTGTAGTTGATTTGGTATTATTTCTTCAAGATTGTTCTTTGGATAAGGATTTAATATGGCTTTCGTAGCTAATATCGGAGCTTATGTGCTCAATTTTTTTCGTTCTGTAGGTGTTTTTTCTTTATTTGTTTTTAATGGTGTTATTCGTATTTTTGCGACTCCATTTTTTTTAAGAAACTTCCTGAAGCAATGTTCTGAAATCGGATTTTTTTCTCTACCTATAGTAGGTTTAACTGCTATCTTTGCTGGAATGGTTTTGGCTTTGCAAACTTACACAGGTTTCGCTAGATTTTCTGGAGAAAGTGCTGTCGCTACTGTCGTGTTAATATCAATCACACGAGAACTCGGTCCAGTTTTGACTGGGTTAATGGTCGCTGGGCGTATAAGTTCAGCAATGGCTGCTGAATTAGGGTCTATGCGAGTTAGTGAGCAAATAGATGCTTTAGAAACTATGAGCGTAAATCCTTATAATTATTTAGTTTCTCCTAGAATTTTAGCTGGAATTATTATGTTGCCAGTTTTAGTTTTTATTGCAGATATTCTCGGAGTTTTTGGTGGATATATTGTAGGAACTACAGTTTTGAATTTTTCTAGTGTTGCTTATATAGATCAAACATTACGCAATTTAGAGTTTATGGACGTTTTTTCTGGTTTAGTAAAAGCAGCCACGTTTGGGTTTTCTATATCGGCTTTTGGATGTTATTGCGGTTTTTTCTGTTCGAAAGGAGCTAAAGGGGTAGGTGAGGCGACTACAAATGCAGTTGTTTTCGCATGCATATTAATATTGATTTTTAATTATCTTCTAACTTCGCTGTTTTTTGTAAACTAATTTAGGACAAGAAAAATGAAAAAAATTGTATTTGAGAATGTAAGTAAAAGCTTTACAAATGGTCTAAAAGTTCTAGATAAAGTTTCATTTGAAGTTTTAGAAAATGATTCGATGATAATTTTGGGTAAATCTGGAGCGGGTAAGTCTGTAACATTAAAACTTCTATTAGGCTTAATGCAATTAGACTATGGAGACATAACTATAGATGGAATAAGTGTTTTAGACAAGAAAAGACGAGATGAGTATCGTTCAAAATTTAGTGTTTTATTTCAAGGATGTGCTTTATTTGATTCTATGACAGTTATAGAGAATGTGATGTTTCCTGCTATCCAAAGAAATAAAACAAAGATGGAAGCTCAAGAAATTGCTCGGAGAAAGGTTAATGCGGTAGGACTAAATGAAGATGTACTTGAATTATATCCTGCATCTTTATCTGGAGGGATGCAGAAAAGGGTAGGGTTGGCAAGAGCTCTAGCTGTTGAACCAGATATTATGCTTTTCGATGAACCGACTTCTGGGCTTGATCCTGTAACAAGCAATGTAATTGCTAGTTTAATTCGCAATACTTTAGATGATATAAAAAAATGTAAAATTGTAGAAGGTTCTAAACAGGATAATTGTAGCGTCACATCGTTGACAATTACACACGACTTGAATGTAGCAAAGCGAATAGGAAATAAAGGCGCGATGTTATGTGATGGGAAAATTGTTTGGCAAGGTGCTATTGATCAGCTAAATAATACAGACATAGATTATGTAAAGAATTTTGTCCAAGCTTCTTTATGGGAAAAATAGTATGGGCGATAAAAAGATAAAAAATAATTTTTATTGTACTGAGTGTGGTGCTACATATCCAAAATGGCTAGGGAAGTGTGAAGATTGTGGAAAATGGAGCTCTATAGAGGAGTTGGTTAAAACTAATTTTCACTCCGGAATATCCTCTTCAGAAAAAATAGAATTTTCTTCTTTATCAAGTGATAATGTCGAAGCGGAAAGAGCATTTTCCAATATATGCGAATTCGACAGAGTTTGCGGAGGTGGAATCGTTCATGGTTCTGTCGTTTTAATAGGAGGAGAACCTGGGATCGGTAAATCTACTTTATTACTTCAAATTGCCGCTATGCTATCCCAAGATTATGAGTGTGTTTATGTTTCTGGAGAAGAATCTAAACAACAAATTTGTTTGAGAGCGGAAAGATTAGGTGTAGATAATTCAAATGTGAAGTTAGCATGTGCAACTGATGTAAACTTGATTATATCTTCATTAACAGGTAATGAAAAATTTGTAATTATTGATTCGATTCAAACATTACAAAGTAACTTTGTCGAGTCAATTCCAGGAAGTATAGCTCAAGTAAAAGCATGTGCTGCAGAAATTATAAATTTTGCTAAGAAAAATAATGTGACTGTTTTTTTAGTAGGGCATGTGACAAAAGATGGAAGCTTAGCTGGTCCTAAAGTACTTGAACATATGGTTGATACTGTATTGTATTTTGAAGGAGAACGTGGAAATTCTTACAGGATATTGAGAGCAATAAAAAATCGCTATGGTTCATGTGGCGAAGTCGGAATTTTTGAAATGAGGGGTAGTGGGCTAGCTTCTGTCGAAAATCCATCTGAAATGTTTTTAAATAATGGTTATACAAATTTACCTGGGAATGTTGTATTTGCTGGAGTTGAGGGAAGTAGACCGATTTTGGTGGAAGTACAGGCACTAGTCGCTAAAAGTTATCTTCCATCTCCTAGGCGGACAGTTGTTGGGTGTGATTTAAATAGACTACTAACAATCCTAGCCGTATTGGAGTCTAGGTGTAAACTGTCTTTTGCAGACCGTGATGTTTATCTTAATGTCGCTGGAGGTTTAAAAATTAGCGAACCAGCTGGGGATTTAGCTATAGCTTTAAGCCTTATATCTGGTAGATTAAATATTAGCTTGCCAGAAAAAACAGTAGCATTTGGTGAAATCGGCCTAACAGGAGAAATTAGATCTGTTTCCAAAATTGAAGAACGGATTAGCGAGGCGTGTAAGTTAAATTTTCGTAATATTATTTCTCCATGTTGTCAGGTAGAAAGTTCAAGTGCAATCATTAATAAGTTCGATACAGTCTTAGAATGTGCTAAAAATCTTTTTAGAACGTAGTATCATCATGGCTTTTCAAAAAACTTTAAACTATATATACACGTGTTGAAAACTATTGATGACCTTTATTTCTTAATTTGGGCTTGTGCGCATTCTTACTGATTGGGTTTATATGTATTTTTTCAAAAAATTTATTGAGTTCATCTTCTGTCTTTGCTTTTACAGCCCCTCTAATATCTATTAGGCTAGCTTTACTGAAATTTATATTGAAGAACTCAGATATTCCCGCATGTGGTGTTTGCTTTTGGGCTTTAGCCATATTTTGTGCATCAGCGAATAAATCATTTATATTCCCTGTCGCAATCGCTTGAGTCACTTGCGACTTTCCATAGTGGAATGGAGCGAGCCCCCTTGCTAGGTTGTACGCGTCATATAAATCAAACCTTCCATTCTTTAATTTATTTATCAGCCATTCTTGTTTTTCGGCAAATTCCATTTTGGCGAAAATATTTTTAATAAGCTCTGCTGAAAACATTTCAATTTCATAATCTTGAGCAAATTGAATTTCTCTACGGATATCTTCTTCTGTTTCGTTATTTATTAACTCATATATTTTTTTTACAACGCTGCTATCATTCCCAATAAGATTTTCATATATTTTAAGTTGTAGATAAATCGCAGTCTTATCTGATAGTTTCTCAATCATTTTTTCTCTTTTTTTTGACGTAGGAAGAATAGAAAAAATAAATGCTTCATTATATAGTTTCTTTCTAGCGGAATGCGCTAGCTTCTTGTGTGTTTTTGAAATTGAGTGTTTGAGATTATGTATTATCCCAATCTGTTGTTTTGGTTGTTGAATTTCTTTTTTAGCTTCACTAATATTAATATATGAAATAATACATGATGCAAGGACAATATCTCTTACCATCAACAATAACCTCGAAGTACTGATGCGAGTTTATCTAATGTTTATAAAAAATTAGCTAATATGAAACTTATTGTAGTGTTTCTTATGAAAGTCTTGAATGCTAGGTGAACGTGCGAATGAATAACAAACGTTCCGTCGTTGGCGTGCAACATTATCCTGATATTAACTAAATTAGTGTATTATTTACAAAAATTTATTCAGGGGGAAATGATGAAGAAGTGTACTTCATATCTTGCGTGCATGTCTGTTGTTATTACTTGTTTAGCTGCTTCTAATAGTGTCGATGCAGGCATTTTTAGTTCATTTAAAAACAGTAAATCTGAAGTCGCAGATAAGAAAGATCGTGGCGCTTTCGATGCTTTACAAACAATAGCCGATACAAAAATCGATAAAGGCTTAGGGAAATTATTGCAAAATAGGGACAAAATTGATCAAGAAATCATGAAAAAGGTCGGGAAGCTCGATGTAGGACAATACAGAGTTGTTGATATGTTTCTTGAAGAGTTAGCCGCAAATTCTTTAGTAGCGATAGCTGTGGCTAATAAGACAAATGATGTAAATGGAAAAATCATGTGTATAAACTATATATCAAAGTTATATATGTTTGCTCAAAATAAAAAATGGAATGAATTTAAGCATTGTCTTACAGAATTCGGGAATGTCACATTCTCAAGCGGTAATTTGAATAACTTAAAAAATGATATATTATCAGGAATAAACAATCTATTTATGAAGTACTTTTCACCTAACGAAATGAATGCTTCTGATGTTGTTCATGTTAAAAGCCAACCAAAAATATTAGCTATAGAAGATAAAAAAGATAATATAGATTCTTCTATAATGTTGGATGATACTGTATATGATCCAGTTCGTAAATCGCATAGACCTACTTTTAATGATATGAAAGGATATGCTAAACAAATGCGCTCTGGTGATAGAAATGTTAAAATTCAGATTGGTGACCATAGCAACAAGAACACGGATCAATTGATCAATTTGGACAGTTTTCTTAATGATGGTGATAATGTCGGAGAAATTATTGAAGGACCATTCAATGTTGAATATGTAGATAGTCCTCAGGCCACGTATAGTATTTCTAATATTTCAGGAGAGAAAGAGCAGGTTGCGCAGGAACAAGCTGATGTGGAACAAAATGTTGATGGGCCATTCTTTGTTGAAACAATTAACAAATCTAATCCTGAGTATTTGGTTGAGGAACTACCAGTAAGGAATGAATCATCTGCGAATGACAGCGTTGAAGGTGTGAACGTGAAACAGAAAATAAAATTATTAGACGAGCAGCTCTCGAGAATGAAAGTTGGTAATCCTACAACTTAATGATGTTATATAAATGGACTTTAATATGTATTGAATTCCTAGCATCATTTGGCGGCGTGAAAATGCTTAATGTATTTTATGCGTCGCCAATTTTTTAAAAGTAGATCATTAGTCTATTAGCGTAACTAAAATTCTTCACTTTATATGGTTGTTAATATGAAATTTGATTATTTTATAAAATTTATTTGTGTTAGCTGTGTTTTAAATGCCTCATATAATATATATGCTCAAGATTTATATTATGGGAGTCAACAACAGCATGGCAATTACAATAATCAGTCATATTATTGGCCTCAAATACATCAAGGTGGTTATGCTCAGCAACATGATGGCTATCAACAACAGCATGGCAATTACAATAATCAGTCATATTATTGGCCTCAAATACATCAAGGTGGTTATGCTCAGCAACATGATGGCTATCAACAACAGCATGGCAATTACAATAATCAGCCATATTATTACGTTCAGTATGGTGGCGATAATTATTGGAATAACAAAACTTTTGCAGCAGATGATCATAAGATGAAAAAACAAAAGTCCAAAAAAGATAAAAAACGTAAGAAAAACAAAAAATGGAAGAAAAAACGTATTTATAAATCAAAAGCAAATAAGTAGTATTGATTTTATGTTAAGTAATATAAAAATATAGCATAAATAATACGGCAAGAACGTATAAATACACTATTTCACGGTATATAAAACTATCAACTTTTTTTCTTGTGCTTATCGTAAGGATTGGAATTGCTACGGATATTTAGGCGCACAGGAACCCCATAAATTTTAAATGTCTCCCTTAATCTGTTTACCAAATATCTTTTATATGAATCAGGTAAATGTTCTGCCCTATTTGCAAATAAAGTAAAAGTTGGAGGTTTTGTGTTAGTTTGTGAAATATACTTTATTTTGATTGGCAATCCATTGACCAATGGTGGATAATAGGCATTAATTGCTGTTTCTAAAAACCTGTTTAAATCACTGGTTTTTATCCTGTAACTCCATACTGTATACAGTTTATGCACTACATCTAATAGCGTATTTGTATTATTTTTATTCTTAGCAGAAATTGGTATACAGCGAATATCAGGCACTTGTGCAAATTCTTTTTTTAACCTTTCTTGCAGTCTTTTCATTAAGATATCAGGATTTGAAACTGTATCAATTTTATTTACTGCGAATACTACTATTTTCCCTTCATCTACGACCTTTCTCGCTATATTTAAATCTTGATTTTCAAACGGCATGTTTGCATCGATTACAATAACCACTGCGTGTACTTGTTTAATATATCTCCATGCATCAAGCACACTTACGTTTTCTAATTTAGACGTTATTTTAGATTGACGCCTTTGGCCTGCTGTATCAAATAACTTTATTTTTCTCCCCTTGTGCTCAAAATCTACCCAGATTGAGTCTCTAGTCGTTCCTGCGAAATCTCCTGTAATAACTCTATCTTGCCCAAGCAATGCATTTAATAGTGTAGACTTTCCTACATTTGGTCGTCCAACTATAGCAATTTTTTCAATATCCAAAGCTTCTTTTGTTGTCGTTTGCTCGAATTTAGAAATATCTTTAGAAAACAAAAAATCTGCTATTTCGCCTAATCCTATGTTATGCTCTGCTGAAATGTAAACACAATCACCAAAACCAAGCGCGTTAATATCCATAACATGATCTATTGACTCACTTTTGTTTGCCAAAACAAGCGTTTCTTTATTCCCAGTCTTTTTGTACGTTTTCCTTAGCCAGCTCGCAATATCTTTGTCTTCATGCGTAACTCCTTCTTTTGCATCTATTACAAAGAATACAAAATCAGCTTCATCTACGGCTGCAAAAGACTGCGCATTCATAGAATTAGATAGTTCATTTTTAGCATTTACAGATACGCCAGGAGTATCTATTACATCGAAGTAAAAATCTCCGATACATGCGGAATCATACTTGCGATCTCTTGTGACTCCAAGAACATCATCAACGATTGCTACACGTTTGCCGACTAATCTGTTAAATACAGATGATTTTCCAACGTTTGGTCTTCCAACTAAAGCTATTTTCATAATAAAAAAAAGGCCCCTATACGAAGCGAGAATATTTAGCTAAAATGCTTGAATAAGTGCCTGAACAGTTATTTTATTTTTGTTTCTTTAAAAATCACATGCTTTCTAGCAACAGGATCATACTTTCTGAACTCAAGTTTTTCTGTATGCTTTCTAGGATTTTTCTTTGCTACATAAAAATACCCAGTATCTGCTGTGCTTTGAAGCTTTATCAAAATTGTATTACCTTTCGCCATGTTATCCTCAACGAACAATTCGCAATAAAATAACACAAAACTAAACGGAAATCAAATTAACTATAGCGCTGAATCGTCTCGTACAGATTAGAAATAGAAGTAGAGCGGGGTAATTGGTAGGATTGGCAAGAGATCGTGTATTATTGTAATACTACATATTAGCTAAGATCTCTGGAATTCCTAGATAGTTATATATAAAATTATCATTTGCTTATATAAAGACAAGTTCTTGATTAGAATTAATATATTATCTGCGTGCAAATTTAAATAATGTAATAGTATTTGAGTAATAACTAATAGTAAACCAAAAGTGAATATATTTTTTATTGTGGAAAGTTTTCAACACATAAATCACGATTTCTATAATTGTATTTAATCTAGAGACTACACGATAGTAACGTTATACGTTCGCAGTGGAGTGTGTATGAGAAAATTTTTTTGTTTGAGTTTTGTTTTGAGCGTTGTATCCGTTAATTGTGCGAGTTTTTGTGCAAAACCATGTTCTGAAAAGATAGAAGAAAAAGCTAGAAGTAGCATGTATATGAGATCAAATTACTATCCTGGCGCTTTAGTCGCAATCGCTGGAAATAATCTGAGTATTATTAACAACAAGGAATCGTTTAATGATGAAAACATTAATATCTATATGGAGCAGATTAAACTGATGTGTGAAACTTGTCGTATCAAAATCGAACAGACTAAAGATGTACAATGGAAATATGCACTTGATGAGATACAAGCTTGTTCAATGGTTGTGGAAAAAGTTAAAGAATTACATGACAGCATTATGAATGATGGCGCCATAGAGCCTGCTCGTTTGTCGAAAATTATAGAATGTTTGCTTGCTATAGCGTGTCTTCAACCAAGATTAAAACTTTTTATCGTAAATATATTGTTAGATAGTTCAGATCCGATATATAAAAGGACGTACAATGCTGTTATGAATCCTATGTATGTTTATAACGAAAAATACTATGATAAGGATAATAGTAGATGGTTAATGGCTGTAGAAGAGTAATTATTATAAATCGAATATTGTGTATTAGCTTATAATCGTTGTTGCGAGTAGAATCGCGTTGGAAAATTGTAACTTTAAAAAATTTTCGCGGCATTCATCTGCACGATTAAAATTCATTGAGTAAATTATGTATGCCATGAAAATTGGAGAGAGTGAAGCGCCTATGAAAAATATAAAATTTTTATCTTCAAAAAGTCCTGCTAAGAACAAAAATACATAGTGAATTAGAATGCATAAGTATATGTGTCGTTTATAATTGTTTTTAAAGAGTAGTGTTGTCGCTCTAATTTTGCTGTTTTGATTGCTAAAGTATTCTGCGTATTCAAAAGTAGTATCGAAAATTACGCAAACCATGGAACTACCTAAAAACATAAAGAATGCACCTAAGGAAATTCCGTTCTCAAACATATAATATGGGAAAAGTAGTGGCAGTCCGGCTATTAAGCCGAGGTAAAATTGTGTAATGTTTGCGAATCTTTTGAAAAAAGGATATATACAAATTAATCCTAATTCGATTAATGTTGCAGCTTTTATCGAATTAGGTAAAAGCAACCAGAAATAGAATGCAGCTAGTAGATTTAAAATGAAATATAAAATGGCTTGGTTTGTCTTAATTCGACCAGATGGAATTGGCCTAGCCATTGTTTTAAAATATTTCGCGTCTATGAATCTGTCGAAAAAATCATTGATTATCTCTCCAGCGCTAAGTATAAAAAAACCACCAAAAGCAAAAACACAATACCAATATAAATCGTTAGTTACATTTGTAGAAAAGCCTATGCCAGTTAAGCATGGGAAAACACCTGCCATATAGTGATATGGCCGTGTAATTTGAATGTAATTTTTTATACATGCTGGAAATCGTGAAAAAGCAGCTGGAATTTCATCAGATAAAAAATGTCTTTTACGCATTCTATTTTTTTTCATCTTCAGGATAGGCAACTATTAGGACTTCGCAATCTATAAACAGTTCTGCTATTTTTCTTTCGATTTCTAGAGAAATTTTTGATGATTCAACTAACGATAAATTTCTATCTAATTCTATATCTGCATGAACGATTTTTTTTGTGCCAGAAGAGCGAGTTCTTAAACGCAAAATCTTGCGAATTCTATTATCTGCTTTTAATTTATCCAAAACTTGATTTCTATATTTTTGAGGTAATTCGCTGTCCATTAAATCGTTTATTGACCTTTTGCAAATTTTTATTGCATTTACAAATACGTAAATGCCAACTATAACACCGACACAGCAATCTAGATATTGTATTGAGTTAGATAAAATGATTGATAACATTACGCCAAAGTTCATAAATAAGTCAGCGGAATAATGTAAGGAATCACTTTTTACAATCACTGATTTTGTTTTGTGCGCTGAGAACCGCTGTAAAGATACAAGAGTATACACGAGGATAGATGAAATTACCATTACACAAATGCCAATGCTTTGGTGCTCTATTGGGGCTGGATTCTTGAAACTTTCGTAACTTTCGACCAAGATATTTCCACAAGCTAACAATACAAAACACATTTGTGCTAATGCTGTAAGCCCTTCAATTTTCCCATGGCCGTAACCGTGATTTTCATCGGCTTTTTTCACAGAATAACCTATCGCAAAAAATGCTAACAATGATGCAATAGTATCCATAAATGAATCTAACGCTGATGCTTCTATCGTGAGTGATTTTGTATAATGGATAGCAATTAATTTCAGAGATAAAATTATCCCAGATACAATTACAGCCGCAAACACAGGCACTTTGTTAAAAAGTGCGGCATCTGGATTTTTTGTAAATTTTGAGAAAACACGATCAAAAAACTTATACGGAATAAACATAAAGCTCTACCAAAAAACGTACATTACTGAATTTTAATATTTTAGTTACAAATACGCAATAAAATCGATTGAATTAAATACGTATTTTATTTATGTTTAAAAAACTGAAGATTATATTTGAAGATAATAAAGGTTATGTAGCCGTATTATTAGCCGTATTAATTCCGATTATTATATCTTCATTCTATTTATATGTTAGATACGACAATATCGACTCTGAACAAACAGCTCTTAGTATTGCCACTAGGGATGCTGCGCTTGCTGCTGTTTCTAATTATTCAACAGGAGTTACGAAAACAAAAGAAGTGGAAGAAAAAGTGGATTTTGATTCACAGAAAAAATATATCCTGAGAAAAGCAGTAAATGCATTTAATTCTACAATTGTCGCTAAAAGAGGGTTAGGGGCAGATGTTATCAAAATGAATAATGTTGTTGAACAATATAAGCCTATATCTTACACTGAGAAAATACATCCTCATGAAATATACGCTCAATATTTCTCTACAACATATAAATACAGAACTGCTGATTTAGATAATCCATTTGGACCTGAATATCCAGCATATAGCGATATAATGTTAAGAAAATTAGGCGATAGTTCGTTCGCAGAAGAAAACAATGAAAGGAGTGTTGATCAAGATGAAGCAAAGGATAATACTCCGCAATTAAGTGTAGATGAAAGGCAGATTTCTATAACACAGGATCCGGAGGATCAAAAATCTTTAATAGTTACAACAACAATTAAGCCAAAAACAGGAGACTCAGAAATTGATAAAAATAAAATTATTACTACATCGTACAAAGCAAGTCCTGCAACATGCAATGCAGATATAATTTTAGCTGTACCTACAAATCATGCTGCTTTCACTAAAGGTAATTCTATTGCTGATGATATCCCAGAAAATTATGAAAATACGCCAATTTACGCTATAAAACATGCGCTTAGAAGATTCGTAAAAAAATTTATGTTTTATGACGGAATAAGATTTGGCGTTATCCCATATTCCGGCAAAGTATCTGTTGATGCAGATAATTCTAAATTTATAGGAAAATTGAGTACTTTTCAATATCAAGACGAAAAAAGTGTTTGGCCGTCTGACATACCCCCAGAAATTCCTATAAGCAACTCATATTATGTCAAAGGCTCTTGTGGTGAGGATGTAAAATTTAATTATGCGCTAACAGATACATTTTCTCCTGTTATAGGAATAATGGCACATGAGCATTTTTTTAGTGCAGATGATGAAAAATTCTATAAACAACCTGTCGATATTTGCTATGGTGGTGATATAAGTCTATATTCTGAAAAATGCAAAAAAAGTACAAAATTTTTTCCTAATCCATTTCCAATTCTACCACTTACTAAAAATACATACGATGTTTTTAGTTATCTACTTATGTTAAATCCGTATGGATATGCAGATAGTCCAGACAAAAACTTTAGCAATTTTTTGTTTTTGCCGTTTTCTATTGCTGATTTAATGTTTAAAAAAAAATATGATGACGGAAATAGGATTGGTAATGGAAAAGACCAACCTATTTCAGGTTCTGAAGAAAATGGAGACGGCACTACTCGGAAAAAAATAATGATTATGATTGCTAATCAGCCAGATTTTTTTGCTCCTAGAGAAATGACTTTTCTCGGCTTCGATAATGATGCATGCCATATCCCGATGGAAGATGGAGAAAGACTAAATTTTGAAGAATATTATAAAGTCCTAGATCCAAATGATCTTGATTCAGTTACTCTTAAACATGAGGACGGTTATTATTTTAACAACGTTAGAGAAGGGAGCGAATTAACGGAGTATAGAAAAAAAACAAGAATTACAGTTAAACGTACTAATCAACCAAATTATCAGAAGGACGAATACACAGTAACTTTACCTAATCCAAATCCTGTACGCATTGCTGTAAAAAGCATTTTTACGGTACAAGTTGTTCCAGATAGCGTACATAGTCCTATTGCCCAAAAATACATTAAGCTTGAATGTGGCGGTAATGCAGTTAGCGATGGAAACTGTCTGGAAATTGAATTCAAAGATACTGAGGAAGAAGAAATAACGCTAACTGTAGCACAAGGTGCATCATTAGTAACGCCAGTTATCGCAAAGCTGAAGGTCCATGGAGTAAAATTAGAATCAAAAACAAATGGTTACATTATTGCCGTAGATGACAACAAACGTGATGATAGTGGTTGCGTGTATTTATGTTCAGCAACAGGAACAAGTCTAAAAAATGGTACTACAATCAAACTAGGTGTAGTACCTGCCAACAGTGCTGAATATCCGGTTCTGTCATATGCCGTTGTAGATACCACTGGGTATTTATTGAGTGGAAAAAATAGCCTGAGTGTTTCTTGTTCAGGAAAAACTAGTTACACGTGTAGAAAAAAATATAACGCAAAAATCGAGGCAGGTTGTAAAGAGACATGGACGGCAACGTGGACCGAGTGGACAGATGGAAAGAAGACGATAAATAATGCTCCAGATGGAAATTGGATAAATAATTCTGCGACTACATGCGCGAAGGATCTTACTGGGAATTGTGGAGTTGCATCAATAAAAATATCATTGGGAGATTCTGTGGAAGACGCGCAAATTACATCGATTGCAATTAATGAAATAAAATGCAGTGGAGCAAGGTACTATGTGACCGATAAAGAAAAAAATGCAAATGAAATTTCATTGTGGTTAACAAGAACAGTGCCACGTAATACTGGGCAAGACTCATGTAAAGAACACTGGATAAGCAAGAATGCAAAATATTTGGGTTTGGACGTTAACAAGGCTCACGTAATAAAGGGTCTTGTTCAAACGAAGTCCAATGATTGGATAGACGCGTTTTCTGGTACTAGTAAATGGAATAATCAAGAAGTTTTTCCATGGCAGTATTCTAGCTCTAATGATACATATTTAATATACTATTGTGCGACAAACCAAACTAATTATCGTGGATATGTTCGAATAACAAAATTAACTGTTTATTATAAAACTAGCACGACAAAGACTGAGAATAAGACTGAAAACAAATCTTTAGGTTGTGATAAGCATAATTGCACGTCCTCGCATACATTTTGTACAGGTGACAATGGGCGAAAACATGAAAAATATATGAAATTAATTAACACTACTGAAAATTTATATCAAACAATTTCCATCCCTCAATCTAAGGCGTCAGTTTCCATAGGTGGGGAAGTTCCCAAAGTTTTAGTGCAAGGAACACGTGTTTTTTTCGTACCAAAAACAACGGATATAAAAGAAATTCATATTGAGTTAGATGGTTGCAAATTAATTTCTGTTGAATCGGCAAACAACCTCGTGTATATGCCAGATGAGACTACCAACAAGATAGAAACTTTTGAAACGAAATTAAATAATTTGGATGCTGTCAATGAATCAATTGATGTAGAAAATAATAATAATGTGAAAACATCAGAGAATGAGATCATTACATACCGAGATAATACGATTACTATACATAAAGATTCGTTTGATCCTGTAGATGGGAAATTGATAATTAAGGTAAAGCGGATAAATCCAACTATTAATGGAAATAAATTTACTATAAGTAACTTAGTAAATAGAAGCGGAAATACCGGTGATTATGCGCTAGCACAAAATAGTAGTTTCAGCGGTATTGGAAGTGCACCTGGCTTTGTCGGCGCTAAATTAAACTATTATTGGTGTACAGGATATAAGTATAAATACAAGCCGTTAACATTAGAAAATCCGTTTATTCATTATAAGTGGGATTGGGTTTTTATATTTTATGTTATTGTCGATAGTTATTGGGTCTCTACCCAAAGGTCTGTATCTGGAGCGAGTGGAACAGACTGTATTGCAGCAGGTAGCCATTTTACTGCAAATGTGCATTATGGCTGGGTTAGCGAGTGCTATAGGCCGTTAACTGTTAAAATAGGTGATACTAATGTTTACAATACAAATTACTGTGACCGTATTGGAGAGACACACTCACGTACTGTTAATATACCTGGAACATTAACTGCAAGATCTGACCAGACTGATACAGGTAGTCATCTTGCAAAAGACCTTACTATTAACGCTGAAATAACAAGTGGATATACTAGTGGATGTAGAGGTTTACGCTTTAAATACTGGCCTTCGAAGTTAGGTGGAGACTTCTCTGTGCTATATGCAAACATTACAGTAGATGATTCAACAATTACAGTCAATGGGATTACAAAAATGATAGATAAAGATGACGAAACGATAACATATGTGTTTAACGAAAACACAAATGGCATTAAAATTCAGCCAAATAATGGGATATTCGGTATTAATTTACAAAATGCACAAGTAACAAGGATTACTTACCAAGGTAATGTTCCAGTTATGTATAAAAGAAAAACTGAGCCTAGCCTCCATGCAAGATGGATAAATTTTGGGGCTCCAAAAGATGAAAAGTCCACAACCCGGCCATACGTGGATAACAGTATATATGATACATTCGGAACTGGATCGGAAAAAAGCAACGAGAATGGCAAATGCAGTGACTGTATTAGGGGATGTAGCAATTGTGATAAATCTGGGGAATGTATAACTGAGGAATGTATAAATGCTTGTAAATTTGACTGCGGTGTTACTGAAAAATTAGATAAACTTAAGTCATTCGGGATACACGATGACAGCTCAATAACTAGCGCATGTAATAAGATAGACAGTTTTTGCGATATTGATGGCCTTGACGATCCGTGTAAAGAAGTAGAAGCATGTGCGACCGATACAGTCTGTAAAAATCATAGTTATAAAACAGAATCTAATTGGAAAGCTGCAGTAGATAATTTCGCGTTAAGCTATGAAAGTATACTTTCATCTATGAGCGAACTCGGTCAAATAAAAAATTATAGCAAGAACGAAGACCAATATAGCTGGGGAAATTTTTCTTCAGCTACTCCAGAAAAGATATATACAATTGAATATGCTGGAGATGATTACACTGAAGCAAAAGCGAAATACGAAATGAACTTAGAAATATATAACAAAATGCAAAGTGAAGGTGATAGCGGCAAGCAAGAGCCAGCACAGGATGGTGAGCAATCTCAAGGAGATGATGGTGGACAAACTAAAGGTAATACTGTCGATCTACCATATAAAATTCCAGATTATTGTATGAATGAAGATAAATCAAACGGGAATCTAGCATTAGGTGATGCCTGTAAACAAAATATTGAAGATGATTTAATGGCTAATAAAATAGCTTATTTTAAGCTTGTTCCTGGTGTGGCTCCAGAACTGAAGGCATTAGAGGATGCGATTAACAACCTTAACGCGGCTGAAAAAAACTTAGAAGAATATTTAGCAGCAGGTAATGGCGCATATTTAACTTATGACTCAAAAGTAAAGGATATAAGTAATACGACTGAATTTTCAGATGCTAAGAAGGAAACAGAGAAATATGAAGGTGATGACGGTGTTCTCCAATATCTCAAGTATACAACTACAGAAGAGATAGAGCTTCCGGTTTCTCAGCAGGAACAAGTCACAGAACCAGATGGTACTCAGTCGGGAACGACAGGAAAAGTTACAGAAGGTGTTTATTCTGGTGTACAAACAATGTCTGGTGCCGTTACAAACACAATGCCTGATGGGCAAACTCAACAATCTCAGCCAACACAGAAAAAAACTATTACAAAGATTTTAAATATTTATCCTAAAAATTATCAAGGTGAGTTACCAACAGATACTAGCTCTGAAGATACATATACGTATCATACAAAATCAGACGATTTTATCTCCGGGGTCTTATTGTCAAACGAAACTATAATTCCTAAAACTGATAAAAGTAAAGATTATCAAAATGCGTATTGTAGAGCTCCTAAGTTAGTTCAAGAAGAAGAACTAGAAAAAGAGAAATTAATCGGCTCAGTAATTTGTGGGAATAAGGCTAACGATGTAACTTTTTCGAAAGGGTCAGATATATCAACAAAATCAATAAGAGTTACTAATGGATACATTAATCCGTGTATGGGACTAAAAGAAACGGGAACACTATGCCCTTCATTATGTACAGTGAAAATGCAAGAGCTAAACGATGCAGTTAAAAAAGCAGGAGATGCTTTAGATGCCGCTGAACAAGAACTGGAAAATGCGTATAAAGCTCTACAAGATGAATTTGAGGAGCGTTTAAGAGGGTTGGGTGAAATTTCAGATTTTCCATCTAAGGATGACAATGCGACAGCTTATGCTAAATTAAAGTATTACGGAGTAGAATTGTCTCCGGTCGAAGGTAAAGAAAATTGGTATAATGAATCATGCGAAGCTGGTGTCAATAATCCAGCAACTCCGAGGTACCCAATCGGAACAAAAATTCCTATTTGTCAAGATAAATGTAATACGAGGAACAATGATGACGGGAAATATTATCAACAAGCTTTAGATAATTATAACACGGTACTAGCACATTATGAAAGTTTTAAAAACACTATTAAATTACAGCAGCAACAAACAGAAAAAGATGAATTTCAATACAATGGGACTACTGGGTATTTCGAGACGTTGAAAAACATGGATACAAATGCTAATGGTTTTAACATGGCGTTATTCCCTGAATATAGAACAGCGGATATAACTGTTCTGCTGGAAAATCGATACGATTTACAAAAAAATGAAATTTGGTATAGTTATGATATGTTGGGACATGATATTAAAGATTTAAAAAATTTTAACTATAAGGCGATCAGCTATCTAAACGGTTTAAATAGCTTTTTTATACCATACGACACAGAAAATGCAAAAAATGCATTTGTAGGTCCAAGTAATGGCGACTTAGTAAATGACGATGGAGCTTGGTTAAAAATAGATAAACACCCTATTCGATTAGTTTATGCAGAATTTACAAATCCGTTTAATCGTGTGTTTGCTCATGTTCTCTGGCAAAATGTTCCTAAGTCCGGTGATAACAGAAAGGTAGATAATACGCCAACAAACGTTTTAGCAAAGTCAGCTCTTAAACTCATTGCTGGTAATGTAATGTCTAAAATAGACAAGGTATATTTTATAATATACAACAATGATCAGCTTGAATATGTAAAAGCACAATTACAAAATTATAATAAAAAAATTACATATAAGACGGCTAAAAACAAAGATGAATTAGAAAAAGTACTAGACGAAATAGCAAAAGAAATAGAAGTTGAATCACCTACTGCAGAAAGGATAAAATAAATATGATGTGTAAATGTTGATTTTGATGGTGGGTAATAACGGATTTGAACCGCTGACCTCCTCGGTGTAAACGAGATGCTCTACCGCTGAGCTAATTACCCACAATGTCTTCTTAATTATACATCACAAATCAACAAGATTCAAGAGACTGCGCATTAAACGTAGATTAAAAATAGAAGTAGGACTGCTTTTCTTATATACAATCATATCAAACTTATACATTTACATTCATGCATTCAGTCCGAAGCGTATTATTTCATAAGCTAGAATATGTCTAGACGCATATCTGTATTAAAAGTACAATTTACTACAATATAATAGCAATTTTCTATTGTGCAATTAATTGATCTATTCTCTCTTCGAATTTTTGGATGTCTTTTTTAGTTTCCAAGAACAAAGATACAAATGCAGAAGGATTAATTACACTGATATTATTAAAAACCATGTTAAATGGCTTTTTATCATCAATATTCTTGTCGCTATTTTTTCTGAAATTAATTGTGATTGGCCAATCTTTTCCATCAAACCTTACACTACCTCTAACTATTGATGTAGATTTAACATCAAGTACTGTAGAAATATCGATTCGAATCTCTCCAATGTTTTTATAATCTTTCGTTACGTCGCTATACGTTTTACATAAATATTTTACAACTTTTTCTTCTAATCGATTCATACACTCTGTTGATTGTTTTTGGATTCTATAAACTCCACTTAACGCATATTTTCCCATAGTTGTTGTATCGAATGCTTTATGCACAAATTTTTCTAGTTTAGAAAGTCTAAGCTTCCTGTCTTTTTCGTTAAATAGTATTTCCATTAATTCATTTATGTTCGATTTTATAAATTTCAACTCAGAACTATTTTCTATTTTTTTTGTAGAAGTAACTTCTACTTTAATATTATTTTGGACATGTTTCTTAGCTTGAGCTGAAACATCAAAAGAAAGATGACTACATATTAAAAATGTGGCGACAGCTGAAGCAACAACTTTACACTTATTCATAACTGCACAATACCTCCAACAAATGATGTATTCTATCATTTTGCTTTGTAAAAAGTAAAATTTTCAAGCGACAAAACTTGATGCTTTCAATCATTATTTACCTTTTGGGTCCCCAATTGATGCTTTAAATTTAAAATCTCATTTATAGAAATTTTGAACTTATTCTTTAATCGAATTTTCTTTGCGTCTTTCTTGATATTTAGTTCAATAGAAACATTTCCTGGAACAAAATCACGTATTACAGATTCTAAAATTTCTAAATCTTTTTTATCTTCTATTGTAATAAAGACGTTCTTAGTTTTTGATGACAAAAAATTGCCTATTAATACTTCGAATTTTGGAAGTTTCAAATTTTGATCAAGAACATAAATATTAGCTGCAGTGTATCTTTCTATTCCTTCTTCATTTTTCTGGACATTTACGTCTACAACTAATGTTTTACCAACTAATAGCGCATCAGAACAAGACAAGAAAAGCTCAGAAAAAATCATAACATCCACATTGCCAGACTTGTCAGACAAATTTATAATCGCAAATTTAGTATCATTTTTTGTACTTTTCTTTTGCACAGACGTTATAACGCCAGCTACCCTACATTTCGTATATTGGTTGCTTTCAGAAATATCAGAGCACCCTAACTCTTCTACTTTTTTCACATAATCGTCGATAGGATGCGCAGAAATATACATACCAACTGCTTCCAACTCATAGCTTAGTTTTTCTATTGTAGAGAAATCATTTACATTCGCTAATTTTGGTTCTGTTTTTTCAAATAATGCAAACTGGTCAGTTTCTTTCTCTGTGTTTAAAAGAATATCCATAGATGATAAAAGTTGGTGTCTATTTTTATTTAATTCATCGAAAGAACCTGATTTTATTAATGCTTCAAGTGTCTTTTTGTTCAAAACACTATATGGCTGCATTCTTTCTAGAAAATCGAATACAGATTTAAATGGTCCTTTTTGTCTCTCTTCTTCAACAGAAATTGCCACTTGTTTCCCGACGCCTTTTAATGCAGACAAACTGTATATGATAGCATTTTGTTCATAATCTATTACAAAATCATCACAAGAAATATTTACATTAGGCGGAATGACTTTAACTTTGAATTTTTGTAAGTCTGCATAGTATATAGCTAACTTGTCAGTATTATCCATATCTAATGTCATAATTGCAGCAAAAAATTCTAATAAATAGTTCGCTTTTAAATATGCTGTTTGATATGTTAGCAATCCATAACAAACAGCGTGCGATTTATTAAATCCATATCCTGCGAATTTGTTCATCAATGCAAACAATGTTTTTGCAGTATTTTCGTCTATATGGTTAGCTTTTGCTCCTTCTATGAATTTAGCTTCTTGTTTTGCCATTTCTTCCTTATTCTTTTTCCCCATGGCTCTTCGCAAAATATCTGCTTGCCCTAACGAATATCCACCAACGACTTGAGCTATTTGCATAACTTGTTCTTGATATACCATAATTCCGTAAGTTTCAGCTAAGATCGGTTCAATAGATGGATGTTCGTACTCTATTTCTTCAACTCCATGTTTGCAGGCTATGTACTTAGGGATATTTTCCATAGGCCCAGGTCTATACAAGGCGATAATAGCAATTATGTCTTCAACTTTATCTGGTTTTAGACGCTTAATTACATCGCGCATTCCTCCGCTTTCACACTGGAAAATGCCTACACAATCAACGTTTTGAATTAATTCAAAAGTCTTTTTATCATCAAGTGGAAATTCATCTGCTACTAAATTTATTCCTCTCTTCTTTATAAGATCTATAGCTTTCTTGATAACAGTTAATGTTTTTAGTCCAAGAAAGTCGAATTTTATAAGTCCTGCATCTTCTATATATTTCATAGAGAATTGTGTAACTTGCATAGATGCTTTCGGGTCTTTATATAAAGGAACTAAATCTCTAATTTTTCTATCAGAAATAACTACACCAGCAGCATGAACTGATGTGTGTTTACATAATCCTTCTAATTTTAGAGCAATGTTTATTAAACGCTGTATTTCGTAATCTTCTTCAATCGCATCTCTTAATGATTTTTCTGCTTCTATAGCTTGAGAAAGTGTCATTGGATTTGTCGGAATGAATGGGACCATCTTGGCAATTTTATCAGTTAACCCATACGGTAGCCCCAACGCTCTTCCAGCATCTTTTATTACAGCTCTTGCTTGCAACTGTCCAAATGTAATGATTTGAGCGACTGAATCAAAGCCGTAATGCTCTTGAACATAATTTATAACCTCTTCTCGTCTGCTTTGGCAAAAATCAATATCGAAATCCGGCATAGAAACACGCTCAGGATTTAAAAACCTTTCAAAAAGCAAATTAAATCTTAAAGGATCAACATTAGTTATTGTCAAAGCATATGCGACTATAGATCCTGCGCCAGATCCACGACCGAGTCCGACAGGTATATCGTGAGCTTTTGCCCATTGAACATAATCGCTAACTATCAAGAAATATCCGCTAAATTTCATCTTCTGAATCACTGATAATTCGTACTCCATACGTTCATAGTATTTCGATCTAATTTCTTTAAAGTTTTCAGAATCTTTAAATTTTTCAAGACGTTTCTCTAGGCCTTCTTTAGTCATTTTTATAAGCTGCTCATCTTGTGTAAGCCCAGCATCTGTTTTTACTTCAGGCATGAATGGCTTTCTTGGGATTAGTCTAAAAGCGCACCTTTGCGCAATGTTCATAGTATTATGAATCGCTTCTGGCAGATCTCCAAAAATTTGAATCATTTCATCTTGAGATTTGAAGTAATATTCTGGGGAAGAAAAATTTCTATCTTGATCATTTACTGTTGTAGATTGTCCAATACAAATCAAAACGTCATGTGCCTCCATATCTTCTTTTTGAGCAAAGCAAACGTTATTTGTACCGACTAAAGGAATGCCTAGATCATATGCTATATTTATCAAATCTTCTTCTATCTCGTTCTCTCTCCTGTCATTGTGTCTAGAAATTTCTATGTACAGTCTGTCTGAAAATATACCCAATAGATCTTTTGTAAATTTTACAGCTTCATCTTTTTTGTGGTGTATTAGCAATCTTCCGACTGTGCCGTAAATTCCTCCTGTAAGAACTAGTAAATCTTTTGAATATCTTTCAAGTGTATTCATATCAACGCAAGGAAAATTAGAAGAACATGAATGTATATGCGAATCTGTTACAATTTGCATTAGATTATAATATCCTTCTTGTGATTTTGCATATAAAAGTAAGTGCGATTGATCTTGTGGATCTGATGGGTGTTGAACATTCACCTGGCATCCGATAATCGGTTGTATCCCGTGTTTAGCGGCTTTTACTGAAAATTCCATGCATCCGAATAAATTGTTTGTATCACTTATAGCGACCGCTGGCATCTTATTCTGTTCGCAAAGTTCTATTATTTTTTCAACTTTTAGCGCTCCTTCACACATAGAGTAAGTAGAGTGCAGCCTAAGATGTATAAAGTTATTTTTCATTTCTTACTCCGTATAATACGCTGTATTTCTCATTGATTTTAATTTTTCCAATGAATTTAAAATTTTCATCCTCTTGTATTTGCACACAATCATTTACAAAACGAGTAACAATTATATTTTGTCTATTTGGAGTTTCTTTTATCCAAGTTTGTTTTTTATTATCAAGCAAATATAGAGACGGATTACTTTTTAAATATATATGCAATGCGTCAGTCTTTTTATCGCAATCTATATACTTAATATCAAAATCTGAAATATTTTTTTCTATGTTTTTTGCAATTTTTCTCATGTTAAGTGAACTAGTCGATTTTTCAATTTGAACAAAATATTTTGCATATGCAAAACGTGCTACCATAGCTGATGCACATACTAAAGAAAAGTACACAGTGTTTTTGGCGATTTTTCTAAAGTATAAACTTTGTTTGTGGGCAAAGAGAACTAAAATGACACCGAAAAGAGGAATCATGTTTACACACCATAAGCTTCCTATTCTCATTCCTGTAGCCAATGATACTAGAAATAAAAACAAGCATGGGAAAACTGATACACAAATTACAAATTTTTCATCAAGAGAGAATTGATGTATATTGAAATTAGAAAATTGTCCTTTCGAAATTTTAAATATAAAAAAAGATGTTCCGTAAAATAACAATATCATTAATAGAAAATTCCAACAGAACAAATGTGATTTATTTAATCCTATTGCAGCTTTTGTCGCAGCATACTGCAATGTTATAAAATCATTTTGTACTAGCCAAATTATGTTTGGAGTTACGACTAATAAAAATGCCAAAATTCCGCCAATCAAGTAACATACAATACGCACACGTTCTTTAGGTTCTTTATCCCATAAAAAACATAAAAGCAATCCGCCTATCACAGCCAAAAATATTCCAGCGAAGTATTTTCCCAAAAATGCTAAGCCAGAAAATAATCCAATTAAAAGAGCATACTTTAAATTCTGTTCTTCTAAAAATTTTAAGCAGAAATAATATGTTGCTGGTAATAGAGATATTAAAATTGTATTTGCATTAAATTTATCATTTCCAAAAGAAAAAGCTAGACAACACAATGTCAGCAAAATTGATATATTTGCAAGATGCTTTTCTTTAAATATATGCAGTGCAATTTTATGTATGAAGAATAACCCAACGCCTAGATTGATTTGCGTTAAAAAATACATGCTTTCAGGGACTGAAAAACATATTTTATAAAATGCATATGAAATCCATGCAAACAACGGAGGATGTTTGTCATATCCTAATTGCCATTCTTTCCCCCAATACAAATTCTCTATCATGTCATGAGGTAGTGTATCTCTCATTATTGTGGGAATTAAAGCAAACATCAATAAGAATGCAAATGATATAATCTCAGTTTCTATGCAGTTTTTTAGCTTTATTTTCATTTTCATTTAATTCGTTATTCCAGATATTTTGTATGATAACAATTTCCGAATTAGAAAACAAAACTTAGATGAATAATAGATCCTTCTGCAGATCATACTGCAGCCAAGATAAAGGATCTATTGAAAATATAAACAAAGTGCTTATGTAATTCCTTGTAGAATGAACTAATTTCGACCTGATTTTAAACGAGCTAATCTGTGCCATCCAAAATAAGATTAATAATAGACAGATGAAACTCCTAAACTGGAACTCTCCAAATCAGTCTATTTTCAAATCGTTCTGATTATTGGTTTAATGTGCGAAATAGACTGTATATTGACAATTACTATGAGGCTAACAAACGCTATCAATATACTTGAACTTATACAAAAATAAAAAATGGGCTTGACTGGCTGTAATAAATCATCTATACTTACAAATGTAGTGTTCCTCGATAGCTCAGTCGGTAGAGCAAGTGGCTGTTAACCACTGGGTCGGCGGTTCGAGTCCGTCTCGAGGAGCCATTCTTTGGATGTCTGTGTTCTATGGCTTCTGTCACTTTAAAAAATATTCGTAAGACCTTTGGGAGTACCGAAATAATTCGTGATGTTAGTTTGCATCTGCATGATGGTTTGTGTACTGTTTTTGTAGGTCCGTCAGGTTGTGGGAAATCTACTCTTCTAAGGATAATTTGTGGACTTGAGAGCGTAACGTCTGGAAGTATTTTTATCGGGAAAGATGATGTAACCGAATTGCCGCCTTCAAGTAGAGGGCTTGCTATGGTATTTCAGTCGTATGCACTATATCCTCACATGACTGTTTTTGAAAATATGGCATTCGCATTAGAAATTCGAAAATTTTCGAAAGATGAAATACAATCTAGAGTGATGAAAGCTGCAAAAGCTTTGAAGATAGAGCATTTATTAAATAGAAAACCGAAGGAACTGTCAGGCGGGCAAAGACAGAGGGTTGCGATTGGCAGATGTATTGTAAGAAATCCGTATGTATTTCTATTTGATGAACCTTTATCAAATCTGGATACGAGCTTAAGATATGAAATGCGTTACGAAATTGCTAAATTAAAAAATGAGTTAAAAACAACGATGATATACGTTACTCATGATCAAGAGGAAGCAATGACACTCGCTGACCAAATAGTTGTAATGCGTGATGGTAATGTTGAACAAGTTGGTACTCCAATAGAGATTTATAATAATCCGATAAATACATTCGTAGCAGGTTTTATTGGATCTCCTGCAATGAATTTTTTTAATATAAGATTTTTAGATTGTGATCATTATGAATTATGTGGACAAAAATTCACTTGCTTAAAGAAAATAACAAAAGATCATTGCTGCGTTGAATCTGATTATATTTTAGGTATTAGACCACACGATATAGAGATTGTACAGTCAGTTTCTCCTGATGCAATACGGGCAAAAGTGACTTTGGTCGAAAATTTTGGAAGTTCTGGCTGCGTACATGCGACTCTTTTGTCTGGAGATGTCGTGAACATACAAGTAGAAGAAGCTAATTATTGTGTTGGTGATGATATATATATAAAAGTTCCTTATGAAAAGTGCTATTTTTTCTGTAAAGATGGTACATCTGTTTTTAATAGACAGTAGTGGGTATTTGTATTTTCATATAGTATATTTTTATAATTATCTGTAATGGAATTCGCTATAATTCAAATATTTATTGTAGTTCTAAGCGTAACAGTTGCTGGATTATGCTTAATGAAAATTGGGCAGCCTCCGATGGTAGGTTATATTTTAGCTGGAGTTTTGCTAGGTCCTTCATGTACTAAATTCGTGCAAAATGAGCCTTTTATAGAGATGCTTGCAGACATGGGAATTATGTTTTTGCTATTTACAATAGGGCTTACAATCTCTGTCGAAAAAATAAAATCAGTATGGAAAGTTGGAATAGGAACGATTATTATAGGAGGTATTGCATTTGGTGCCATTTTTTGTGCTCTAGGATACTTGTTCGGTTGGAGTAAAGAATTTATTCTTATCGCTACATTTTGTTCAATACCATCATCGACTGCTGTAACTGTAAAGTCTTTAGAAAAGATAAAGAATGTTAGCGAAAGCATATCTAATATTACGTTAGGGATATTAATACTACAGGATATTGTTTCTTTGTCTCTTGTTATTGCTGTACATTTTTTGGTCGAGACAAATGTACCTAGTAATCATTTTGACTCAAAATTTATAGCTACTATAATTTTATTTTTTGTCCTTGTTTTATTATGCCTGGTTTATAAGAAGCAAATATACAAATTCTTAGATTATTTGAAATATCAAACAGACATACTAGCTGCATGTACTGTTACGTTTTGTTTAGGTGGGGCGAGTTTGGCGATATATTTCGGTACATCTGCTGCATTTGGATCTTTTGTAGCTGGGTTAATTTTAGGGAATTCTCCAATAAAAGAAAGTTTACAAAAATCAACAGTTATAATAGAAGAGTTATTATTACTTGTTTTTTTTCTGTCGATAGGTTTGATTGTAGATTTAGCATATATGTTTCGAAATTTGCTTCCTTTGCTTACCTCAGTATTAAGTGTAGCTGTTGTAAAAACATTCATCAACATTGTTTTGCTTAGGTTTTTTAAATTAAATTTAAAAGATGCATTTATATCAGGTGTTTTGTTGGGGCATTTTGGTGAATTTGCATTCGTATTAGTTAGTGCAGGAATGAAAGCTGGTGTTTTGAATGATGCCAGTAAGGACTTTTTGATTGCTTTAACAGCATTGAGCTTATCATTTAGCCCATTTTGGTTAGTAATTGCTGAAAGAGGTATGGTATTAGCTGAAGGAGGAGGTGTTAATACATTGCATCAAATGATAAAAATGACTTTTAAAAATGAATATATATTGCTTAAGAGCGTGTCAAGGTATGTTAGAGCGACTATAATTAACAAACTTAAAAGTAGAAATTAATGCTTCAAATTTACGTATGTACAATAGTATGTTACTTGATAAATGACGAACATAATATGTCTGTATGAAAATTCCATAAATTAACTATCTTGACAGGAGATGGTATGTTACGGCTAAAATGGATAGTATTTTGTGAGGGTAAATTATGTTTAATAAATTATATGCTTGCATATTTACTGTTTGTATTTGTCAAAATATATATGGAATGCAAGTTAGTTTTGCAGAGTCTAATGATTATAAAATTGACCCAAAATACACAATTATGTAAACCATAGAAAACTTGAAAGCAAAAGGAGAAGATTCGCTTGCTAGCGAGTATTTCGACGAGCTTTTAGAAACAGATTTGTATAAGTATATAAAAGAGTCAATTCCAGATATTTTGACTGCTGTTGAAGCAATTAATATCAAAGATGAATGGGATGAATTGAAAGACGTAGACGCTTTTGGTACGTGGAATTCGGAATTGGCTGAAAAATGCTACATGCAAATTATAGGTCTTAAAGATGAGTTTGTAGGGGTACTTAGTGAATATTTGAATAAGACTGAACTCGGGGCATATGGTGAATTGATGTATGATATAGCAAAGCTTAATGTGAAGAGTCGGAGGCGAGTAGCAGATGGAATTAAGGTTGAATGTGGTATAGACGTTGGTAGAGTAGAACTAATCGATGAAATGTGCTTAGAGTTTCTTAAAACAAGTATAGAGGCATTTCAAAATATATCGCATCGATTTCTTGAAATATTAGAGAATGCCTTGCCGAATAGTATAAAGTATTGTCGAAATAATATACTGTGTAAATATGAAATAAAACAAGACGCTTCATGTATAGATGCTGCTGAAGCTATATCGACTTGCTTGGATAAAGTCAGATCTGGTGATATGTGTTCGATATCTGAATCTATTGGTCGAGTTAATAATATTGAATCTAAAGAAATTGGTACAGGAACTATAATATATACGGACGATATGCCTGAACAATTGAAAGGGCGTGTAATATTGACTGCTGCACATATGATTCCAGATTCTAGTTTAAATGTAGAAAAAATTACTTCAGATGAAGAACTCACATTGTACGTATGTAAATTAAATCAAGATATGACTTTTTTAACAGATACATCTGATGAGGCCCAAACTTTGAGGCATGACATACCGTACATGGATTCCCAAAAGATAAATGAAAAATCAAGTGTTATCGGAATAGAAAAAGCGTATTTGTATTCTAGCAACGGAGGCGAATGTTATATTGTCGTGTCAGATAGCAATAGCAGCAGCGAGTTTCTTGTGGCTGATATTACAGTCGCGATATTAAAAGAACCTTTACTGCATAGCAACTATGAAAATCGCATATATGTTGAGCAAATTGAAAATCCTGATATAAACAGTTCTTTCATAGTTGGTTATGGTAGGCCAGCTGAGTTTTGTATTGTAAATGGCGCTTACATGGAGCTTAAACATAAGTTAGGTTGGGGGGAGAAAAAAATTGTAAAACTTTGTGCCTGGGAAACAGTATCTAAATATGGTTGGATGAAATTCGTTGCGCCATTAGATATAGGACCAAGTGATAGCGGTAGCTTAATATTTCAACAATCTGAAGATGGAAAGTGTAAACCAATCGGAATATTGCCTGGTAACGTTATTATGCGCGAATGCTTATTTGGAAAAGAGTGCATTGATTTTATAAATCATGCGATCAAGCATGCTGCTTCTGAATAAGTTTAGTATTACAATGATTATTATTGAATCGTTTTACTTAACGATTCAATTAATGTATGATTAGTAAATATTTTGAATTATTTTTTGGAGGCTTTATGTCCTTTGGAGTATTTGTGGTTTTATGTGGCCTCTTTGCTCTTGGGTACGGTTTGCTCAATATTCGCTCATTATTAGCAATGCCAGATGGTAATGAAAGAATGAGGGAAATTGCAGGAGCTATACAAGCAGGAGCAGAGGCATATTTAAGCCGTCAATATAAAACTATAGCAATTGTCGGAGCATTTATAGCTTTGATTGTTTTGGTACTACTTGGCGCACACAGCTTATTTGGTTTTGTTATAGGCGCTGTATTGTCTGGTGTAGCTGGTTTTGTTGGTATGCATATTTCTGTGCGTGCTAATGTCAGGACTGCAGAATCAGCAAGATCAGGCTTAGAAAAGGCTCTCGAAGTAGCATATAAATCTGGTGCAATTACAGGATTCTTAGTTGTTGGACTAGGTATATTAGGGATATCTGGATATTATTTCATCCTATCAGCTATGGATGTTGATTCTCATACGATCTCAGAGGCTCTAATTGCAATGAGTTTTGGAGCATCATTAATTTCTATATTTGCTAGATTAGGTGGAGGTATCTTTACAAAAGGTGCAGACGTAGGAGCAGACCTTGTTGGCAAAGTTGAAGCAGGAATTCCTGAAGATGATCCTAGAAATCCTGCTGTTATCGCGGACAACGTTGGAGACAATGTTGGTGATTGTGCCGGTATGGCTGCTGATTTATTCGAGACATACATAGTGACAAATGCTGCTACTATAGTACTAGCGAGTTTGTTTTTCTTTGGGAAAGATAGGTACTTGCTATCAGTATATCCATTGGTTATTTCTGGAATATGCATATTGGGTTCATTATTAGGTACTTTTTTTGTAAAATTAGGCGAAGATAAAAATATCATGAAAGCTCTTTATAAAAGCTTATTGGTAACAGCTGTTTCTTCGATAGTTTTGATAGGTGGAGCTACAAGTTCAATATTCGGTTGTGCTAAAGTTTTCATGACTAGTACTGGGACTATATTCACAGGTTGTTCTTTGATTTCATGTTCTATAATCGGAATACTTGTGACTTTAGCTATAGTATTCATAACAGAGTATTACACTTCTTTTTCTTATCGACCAGTGAAAAGCATAGCACAGGCATCTGAGACTGGACATGCTACGAATATTATCCAAGGTCTTGCTATTTCTATGGAATCTACAGCTATGCCAGTAATTCTTATTTGTATAGGAATTATTATGTCATACCAAACAGCTGGTTTATATGGAATTGCAATAGCTGCAACATCTATGTTGGCTTTGGCTGGAACTATCGTAACAATTGATGCATACGGACCAGTTACCGATAATGCTGGAGGAATAGCAGAAATGTCTGAACTACCTGCAGATGTTAGAAAAATAACTGATGCTTTAGATGCCGTTGGAAATACGACAAAGGCTGTTACAAAAGGGTATGCTATAGGATCAGCAGGGTTGGCTTCTGTTGTTTTGTTCGCAGCATATACACAAGATGTGAAGCATTATTTGCCTGCGATCAATCTTGATTTTAATTTGCAGGATCCATTTGTCGTAATCGGATTGTTTTTAGGTGGATTATTACCTTATTTATTCGGTGCATCAGGTATGATGTCAGTTGGACGAGCAGGTAGTGCTGTTGTTATAGAAGTACGTCGTCAGTTCAAGGAAATTAAGGGTATTATGACTGGTGAAGCAAAACCAGATTATAAAACGGCTGTCGATTTGCTTACAAAATCAGCAATAAATGAGATGGTTTTACCTTCTTTATTACCAGTTCTATCTCCATTGGTTCTATTCGCTGTAATTTATATAGTTAATGGGCTTTCATCTGCGTTAACAAGTCTTGGCGCTATGTTATTGGGAACTATATTAACTGGAATGTTCCTTGCAATTTCAATGACGTCTGGTGGAGGCGCATGGGACAATGCAAAGAAATATATAGAGGATGGTAACTTCGGAGGGAAAGGATCTGAAGCACATAAAGCTGCTGTTACTGGTGATACTGTAGGTGATCCATACAAAGATACGGCTGGTCCAGCCATCAATCCTATGATTAAAATAATTAACATAGTCGCATTATTAATTTTGGCATCTTTAGCTAAATTCTTATAAATTGCACAAAATAAAAAACGCAAATGTTTGCGTTTTTTATTTTTTTTATTTACCATTCTATAAATTCATCGTCGATGTAGTCTTGAGATATTCCTTGCTCTTTCCCGTCCTTCATTATATATATTCTATCAACAAGTGATGGGTCTTCTAGTATATCTTTCCATTTAATTTCTTTTTCTGAACTCACTATGATCTTCTTTAGTGCGTCGTTTTGTTCATAAATCTTAGCTTTGGTAGTTAAATCATTTATTCTTAAAGATGAAATATTACTTTCTTTGCACGCAATATTACCTTTGATATTTTCAATACGATCTGATTTAACGTCTACTTGATTTACGCTGCAATTTAAAAATGCTTTTTTTTCTATTTTTCTTATAGGTGCAAATAAAACAATTTTTTCACAATTTGTTTTATTGAAGGTAGAATATGGTAAGCTTATAAATCTAGACTGAATTTCAATTCGTTTTAGTATGCGTTGAGATTTAGTGAAAATATCAATAATATTTTTTAAAGTATTCCCAATATGTGGTTGTAATATTATTCCATTGTCTAAAATACTTGCAGTTATTACTGCGTCGTTGCATTTTGACGGAATTACAGATTGTAAAAGCACGTTTGTATCTATTGGAACGTTGTATTTCGTGTTATCAACGCGTCTATTAAATTTGGACCTATTGTTCAATACAAAGCACTCATTTCTATACATACTACTTGTAAAGCCATATGTGTGTTTAAGAAATGTGAAAAAAATATTCTGTAACGAATTTATACGCCAACACATTAAACAATTTTGTAAATAACGATTTACAATATGTCTACCGTAGTATCTAATTTTTTTGTATGTATCTATGTTTACTAAATACTGTAACATGAGTAATGTCATTTGTCTTGACTCGCTTATATCTTCTCGTTTTAGACCTTGTATAACTGTATTTAAAACATCAGATAGATTTTCTCTATCATGATTTAGTCCAAATACACAAGATTTTGCTAATCTATGAATTGTGCTGTTTTGGTTAATATGAACATTATTTTCAAAGCCAGCTAGCATAATGCATGCACAAACTTTTTCAAATGAATATTTTGTTTCGATAGATCTATCAACTGCGTAACCAAAAATATTATTGCTACATTCATTCCAATAGCCATTGTCAATATGCTTTTGATTTTCTTCGACGATTTCTCTCTTTTGCTCCGGTGTAACTAAACAAATAATAGGTATGCTAGTGTCATCTTTGTACTTGTCGTATAAGTATTTAGACGCAGATAGCATAGTACTGCTTTCATATTGAATCAATATAAAAAATAATATGAAAAATACACGAAATATAGTAATCATACACAACCTCAAATAATTATAAATAACTTGATATGCCATATTTATCACAGATCGGTGGGGAGTTTCAATTGCTTGGTTGTCAGTTGCTTATTGAAGACGTTTTGTCATTTGTTATTGGGTCTGTAAGTTAATCTACAATAAATCAAAAGTGTAAAAAGTTACAACTGCAAGATGTGGTTAAGTCGAGCGCTATTTAATTATAGTGAATTCAAAAATGTATTTTTTAGTTACAAAACGCATTTTTTATAAAATTTTGCTGTATTGTAACTTGCACTGTTTTGTAGGATAAGGAGTAAGTACTATTTGCATATTTAAATTATAGTTTAATATGAATTAAATCATGTTAAACAATTTATGTTATTGTATTTTGAATATGTTATAATTTCATGTATTTGTGTGTTTGTTATGAATAAAATTTTTGTAATTTCAGGCCCATCTGGTGTAGGTAAATCGACAATAGCTAGTGCTATTTTAAAAGAGAGAGCAGATATAAAGCATGTTGTGTCTTGCACTACTAGGAAAATTAGGCCTAATGAAGAGGATGGAGTACATTATAACTTTCTAACAGAAGATGAATTCGATAAAAAAAAACAAATGGGTGATTTTATTGAAACTGTAGAGATGTTTGGTAACAAATACGGAACTGCGAAATCTGGAATAAAGATGGCATTAGAAGATGGTCATGTAATATCTGTGATTTCTTGGCATGGTTTTGTGAAAATTAAGGAGCTTTTTGGTGATTGTGCGGTAGGCATTTTTATTATGCCTCCATCTATAGATGAATTAACAAAAAGAATAGTTTCAAGAAATACAGAATCTAAGGAAAATCTTGCAAAGAGACTTTCTCTGGTTACAGAAGATATCGCTCATAACGATTTATATGAATATATTATAGTTAATGATAAGTTAGATGTAGCTATTAATGATCTTTTACATATAATAGAAAATGAATGTATATGATATTCACAAGAATTATGTTATTGTTAGTGTGTTTTTTTGATTGGCTTGCGTGATGGAAAAAAAGGTTTTATATCTGGATGATATTTTGAAGTGTTTACCTCATAGATATCCTATGTTACTTGTCGATAGGATCGAGGATTATGAGTTAGGAGAAATGGCTATTGGTGTGAAAAATGTCACTATTAATGAACATTTTTTTCAAGGACATTTTCCGGCTAAGGCTATAATGCCAGGTGTCCTAATTGTTGAAGCTATGGGGCAAACTGCAGGTATTCTGGTCTGTAAAACAATGAATTTAGAGGCGTCAGGAGATCTTGTGTATTTCATGTCGATGGATAATGTGAAATTTAGAAAAGCAGTTGTTCCTGGTGATACTTTGAAATTAAAAGTTACTAAAGATAAGGCAAGAGGGAATGTTTGGCGATTTAAAGGAGAAGCGTTCGTAAATGATGCGTTAGTCGCAGAAGCTGAGTTTGCGGCTATGATTGTAAAGCAGGAAAAGTCAAAGGAATAACAAATGTCGATACATCCAACATCTATTATAGGTAAAAGAGCATCTATAGGAAACAATGTAAAGATAGGGCCATATTGTGTAGTTGGTGATAGTGTAGTTTTGCACGATAATGTAGAGCTTGTATCTCATGTTTGTATAGATGGAAAAACTGAAGTTGGGGATGGATCTATTTTTTATCCGTTTTCATCTATAGGTTTTCCTCCTCAAGATCTTAAATTTCATGGGGAAGACTCAAAAGTTGTAATAGGGAAAAATAATTCAATACGCGAGTATGTTACGATTCAGCCTGGTACTGAAGGCGGTATAATGAAAACTGTAGTTGGGGATAATTGCTTGCTCATGGCAAATACACATGTTGCTCATGATTGTATTGTCGGGAACAATGTGATTATGGCGAATTGTGCAACTTTAGCTGGGCATGTGACAGTAGGTGATCATGCTGTTTTTGGTGGATTAAGTGCTGTCCATCAATGGGTTAGAGTAGGAGAATATGCTATGGTAGGTGGTATGTGCGGGGTAGAAAGAGATGTAATTCCGTTTGGAAGTGTGCAAGGAAATAGGGCGGAATTGCATGGATTGAATATTCTTGGTCTTAAAAGAAAAGGCGCGACATTGGATGAAATATCCTGCCTAAAAAAGATATATAATTCTATTTTTGAAACGGATGGTGTTTTTGCAGAGAAAATACAATCGTTAGAAAAGGAAGATATTAAATATTTGAGTGCTAGGTCTCTAATCGCATTTTTGAAGGATAATAGTCGTCGTTCATTCTGTGGTGCAAGAGGTTTAAGTTAATGTATCTGTGAGTTATGATAGCTATTATTTGCGGATCTGGTGAATATCCATTTGAAGTTGCGAAGAATTTATATGATGCTAACATAGGGTTTGTATTGGTTTTTTTGAATAGTTTTTATAATAAAAATCTTCAATGGCCGGATGTAAGGAATATACAAGTTAGTCTAGGTGAAGTAAGTAAATTACTCGCATTTTGTAAAGACGAAAACGTTACTAAGATAATTATGGCTGGAGGAGTACGGAGGCCGAATATTTCTGATTTATCTCTTGATGAAGATGGTAAAAAATGGCTAAAAAAAATAGGGAAGAAAATATTTTTCGGCGATGATGGTCTTTTAAGGGCTATAAGCGATTTATTTAAAGAGTATGGTATCTCTGTTATTTCTGGGAAGAAATTCGTAAAAGATAAAAAGGTTATACGAACCAATAGACAGCCTGATGAAGTCGATATAGCAGATATCATGAAAGGTGTGTCTATTTTGAATGCTTTAAGTGCTTATGATGTAGGGCAATCTGTAGTTATAGAAAACGGGCTTGTTATTGGAATAGAGTGTGTAGAAGGGACTGATAGTTTAATTAAAAGAGTTAAGGATATCAAAAAAACAAGTAATCGTGGAGTACTTGTAAAAACGGCGAAAATTACACAGGATATGCGTGTTGATATTCCTACAGTCGGCATTGATACTATAAAAAACGCATATTTAGCCGGCCTTAGTGGGTTGGCAGTTGGGAAAGATAAATGCATTATTTTAAACAAAGATGAAATCGAGTGTTTTGCTAATGAGCATAACATGTTTTTTTATGAAATTATCTGTGAATAAGAATTTTATGCATTTAATTGTTTCTGTAATGATTGTATAACTTCAATGGAATATGAGGCGTATTGTACATGTTGCGTTCTATTGACTTTCTCTTCTTAAAGATATAATATGTGGCATACTTTTCTTATGGAGATTACTATGGCACGTGTTTGTGCAGTGACAGGAAAAGGCGTTATGTATGGCAACAAGGTTAGTCACGCCAATAACAAAACAAAAAGGCGTTTCCTTCCAAACTTGCAGAACGTTTCATTTTTGAGCGATTTGTTGGGTATTAAGGTAAGGGTGAGACTCAGTGTTAATGGTGTGCGTTCGATTGAAAAACACGGTGGGATAGATAACTTTTTGCTTAATGCGGATTGCAGTGATCTTTCTGTTAAGATGCGCCGTCTGAAAAAGATCTTAGAATCTAAGGTTGCTGAGTGTAAGGCTTAGTTCGCGGTGATATATTCATAGCGAAATGCTGGGTGTTTTGTGCCTATTTTTTTAACTGATCTATATAGCGTGCTTACTATTGTTTTTGCAATAATAAGCATTGTTTTTTTATTGCGTTTTTATGGTCGTGAAGGGCTCTTTGCTTATTCTGTCGTTGTGGTAATCGCTTCAAATATTCAGGTTTTGAAAGTAACGCAGTACTCTTTTTTTTGTGATCCTGTTCCACTCGGTACTGTCTTGTTTTCTAGTATGTTTGCAGTTGACAATATTGTTACAGAATTATTTGGTAGAAAGGCTGCCAAAAACATGGTGTATGTGACTTTTGTCGCTTATCTTGTGTTTTCTGTTTTTATGATTTTAGCTGATTGGCATCCATATTACGTTGGTGCAAATTGTGTGAACTATCCTCTTGAAATCCATAAACTTTTTTCTCCTTCTTTTGTGTTCTTTGTTTCTAGCATATGTGCGTACGTTGTTGGGCAGCTTTGTGATATATATATATACTCATCTGTCAAGAAAAAACTTGCTGGGAAAAAGGTGTTTGTATTTTCTTCTATTTCGATGGTGGCTTCTACTTTTATCGATAACTTTGTGTTTTCTATTTTGGCTTGGAAAGTCTTATCAGATTTTAATATTCCTTGGGATAAATTTTTCTCTGTGTATATACTTAATACAAGTATTTTCCGCATTTTGATAGTGCTTGTTTTTGTTCCTGTTGTCCATTATGCAAGGCGTTTCTTCCGTTCGACTTATTCTGAAACTTAAGCTAAGTCTTGTTATAAAACATATAACTTTGTATGAATGATGAATTATTTGTATTTTGTTTAAAAATAGTTTTTCAAGATGATGTTTATATATGTATCTAGTGCTAGTTTTTATGAATAAAGGCTGTAAAACATATGTTTGGCTTACTTGATTTAAATGCATTCGGCTATTATAATCCTATGCGTGGACTGCTTGGAGTGTTAAAGGGTGTCTAAAGAAGACGTAATTGAATTTTCTGGTGAAGTAATTGAAGTACTTCCCAACGCTATGTTTAAAGTTAAGTTGGAAAACGAACATGTTATTCTTGCTCATACTGCAGGAAAAATGAGAAAAAATAGAATAAGGATTTTAGCTGGCGATACTGTCACTGTTGAAATGACTCCTTATGATTTTACTAAAGGTCGTATTACTTTTAGATCTAAATAAGAGGTTTTTTATGAACAATTTAATGCAAGGGAAACGTGGTCTCATTATGGGCGTTGCGAATGATCGTTCTTTGGCATGGGGGATTGCAAAATCGTTAGCTGATGCAGGTGCTGAAATAGCTTTTAGTTATCAATCTGAAACGTTTCTTAAAAGGATTCAACCTTTGGCAGAATCGATAGGGATGCATGCTCTGTTCGAATGTAATGTTAGTGATGAGGATTCTATCTGTTCTTTGCTTGAGAAAGTCGGAGAAAAGTTTGGTAAGATAGATTTTATAGTTCATTCAATAGCTTTTTCTGATAAAAATGAGCTGACTGGAAAATACATGAATACGTCTAAACAAAATTTTTTAAACGGTATGGATATTTCATGTTACTCGTTTACGTCAGTGTGTAAATACGCACAACCATATCTTTCAGAGAATGCAAGCATTCTTTGCTTGACGTATTTGGGTGCTGAGCGTGTTATGCCGAATTACAATGTTATGGGGGTAATTAAGGCAGCTTTAGAAGCAAGTGTTAAATATTTGGCTGTAGATTTGGGTGAATTCAATGCTCGTGTAAATGCAATTTCTGCTGGTCCTGTTAAAACTTTGGCGGCATCTGGTATAGGCGATTTTAAGTATATACTAAAGTGGAATGAATATAATTCTCCATTAAAAAGAAATACTACGCTTGAAGATGTAGGTGGTACAGCTTTATATCTTTTGAGTGATTTATCAAAAGGAGTTACAGGCGAGACCATACATGTTGATTCTGGGTACCATGTTGTAGGCATGAAGGCTGTTGATGCACCTGATATTTCTGTCGTAGATTAGGTGATTTTTTGTTTGCTATTTGTTGTGTGTGCTGATGTTAAAATTAGGTTTTAATTTTGCATGATTTGTAATGAAATTAGTAGAGCTAAAAATCGCATGGAGATACATAAAGTCTAAACGTAGAGAAAAATTCATTTCTGCTTCTGCTGCTTTTTCTCTATTAGGCGTTATTCTTGGCGTCGCTACATTGATTATTGTCACATCTGTAATGAATGGTTTTAGGCATGAGTTTTCGTCTAGAGTTATAGGTTTTAACGGGCATTTTGCTCTTTACTCTAATGGATCGGATTTTGATGCAATAGATGTAGTAAAAAAAATAGAGAGCATTAGTCATGTAAAGACTGTTATTCCAGTGATAGAACGACAGGCATTGATTTCTAATAACTCTCAGATTTATGGATCTATAGTTTTAGGAATTTCTAGAGAAAATTTAAAAAAATATGATTTGATTTCAAAGAATGTTTGTTGTGGCTCTATTGCTAATTTTGATGAATGCGTCGAAGCACCAGGCATTATTTTAGGAAGTTCTTTAAGAAATAAGTTTAGATGTTGTGATGGGGATAAGCTAATTATTTTGGCTCCTGAGTTTGAACATACTGGCGTAGGGGCGGTTCCTAGAAAAAAGACATTTCACATGGCGTCTTCTTTTTCTTCTGGGATGCACGAATATGACTCATCTGTATCTATAATTCCAATTGAAGTAGCAAAAATTCTATTTAAAGTAAATACTCCTTGTACTACGATATTAGTTTTTGTCAATGACCCAATGAAACTTGATGAAGTTAGGTTAGAATTAGATGAAAATTTTTCTAGTTTGTTTCATATAACTGATTGGATGCATGCAAATAGTGCATTTATGAATGCAATAGAAATTGAACGGAATGTGATGTTCTTAATTTTGCTAATGATTACATTGGTCGCTAGTTTTAACATAATTTCTTGCATGATTATGCTTGTAAAAGATAAAGAAAGAGAGATAGCTATCTTGAAAACTATCGGAGTACAAAGTAGCGCTATAAAGCGTATTTTTTTCGTAATTGGGACTTCGATCGGACTTGTAGGGACTGTTATAGGCGCAATATCTGGTCTTGCATTTTCGTTAAACATAGAAAAAATTAGAGTTTGGTTAGAGCATTTATTGTCTATGAATTTATTTCCCGGTGAGGTTTATTTTTTGACGCGATTGCCATCTGTTGTTGATTATAAAGATGTTGTTCTTATTGTGTCGTTAGCTTTGATTATTTCATGCTTGGCTACTATATATCCAGCAAGAAAGGCTGCAAAGCTGAAACCAGCGGAGATATTGAGATATGCATGATTTAGTTTTGCATACTGAGGATTTATCTAAGAAATATAATGAGGAAGATGGTTTTGTTTTCGAAGGAATTTTTTTTGAGTTGCACGCTAAAGAAAAAGTAGCGGTATTAGGACAATCTGGTAGCGGTAAGAGTACCTTTTTGCATATATTGTGTGGCTTAGATAAGTTTTCTCGCGGAAGGTTGTTTTTTAAAAATATTGATATATCTAATTATTCAGAAGATGAATTAACTAAGTTAAGGGTAGAAAATTTTGGTTTTGTATATCAGTTTCATAATTTGTTACAAGAATTTACAGCTATAGAAAATGTAATGCTTCCACAAGTATTTAGTGGCGTTACAAAAAAAATAGCAATTGAAAGGTCTCAGTATATTTTAAATTTATTCGGATTAAGTAATAAATTTAATTCTTTACCATCTGAGTTGTCTGGTGGACAAAAACAGAGAGTTGCAATAGCAAGGGCACTGGCGAATTTTCCAACGGTTCTGCTTGCAGATGAACCGACAGGTAGTTTAGATGTTAATACTTCGAAGTATGTAATGGATGAAATGCTAAGAATATTGAGTGATATGAATATATCAGCTGTCATAGCGACGCATAATACCGAAATAGCGTTATTATTAGATCGAAAACTTTATTTTGGAATTAAAGATGAAAAAAATTAAACAGATAGTTTTTCCAATAGCTGGAAAAGGAACACGCATGGCTCCTATTTCTAACTATATTCCCAAGGAGATGATTCCTGTTATAGACAAGCCTGTTATTCACTTCGCAATAGAAGAAGGAATAAATGCCGGTTTTGAGGAGTTTATTTTCGTCACAAATCCAAATAAGACAATAGTACAAAAATATGTTGAAGAAACGTTTCCTGATATTAAATGCGTTTTTGTTAATCAGTCCGAACCTAAAGGTCTCGGACACGCAATTTTATGTGCTCGAGATTATGTGACAGAAGATAGATTTGCTGTTTCTCTAGTTGATGATTTAATTATAAATTCCAATACTTTTGATGAAATGCTTAGTGTTCAAAATGTCGATAACGTAGTTGCGGCAATGGAAGTAAGTTGCGATGAGGCCAGTAGATATGGAATTTTTATGTACCATGAGAAAAATGAGAATTTAATACACTCTAGTGTAATTGTTGAAAAACCTAAAGATCCATGTGATATTGCAAAACGAGTGAATTGTGGCCTATATGCTGTTATGGGGCGGTATTTATTGAGTAGTCGTATATTCGAGTATTTAGAAAAAATTGAAGTAGAAAATGAAAGAGAAATCCAACTTGCTGATGCAATGAATCCACTGCTTAATTCTGGAGAAAAACTGGCTGGTTGTATTGTTTCTGGAAAAAGGTTAGACTGCGGAGATAAAGCGGGTTTTATAAATGCTTTAATTAATATATTATTAAACGATGAAGACAATAGAAAAAAGATCTACTCTATTTTAGGAGAAAAAATATGAATATAGCGGTAGTTGGAACAGGGTATGTCGGATTAGTATCAGGAGTTTGTTTTGCTGATTTTGGATTTAATGTAACTTGTGTTGATACAAACCATGAAAAAATTGATATTTTAAATAATGGTGGTGTGCCAATATACGAACCTGGTTTGTCAACTTTAATAAAAAAAAACGTAGATGCTAATAGGTTGTCATTTTCTACGTCTTTATCTAATGCTGTAGAAAATGCTGACATTATATTTATAGCAGTCGGCACCCCTAGCAATGAAGACGGAAGTGCAAATTTAGATTATGTCTTTTCAGCTGCAAATGATATAGCTGCAAGTATAAAAGAAAATGCTGTTTTAGTTGTGAAGTCTACTGTTCCTGTAGGTACGACCGCAAAGGTGAAAAAAATATTAGAGAAAAATGGGAAAAACAATAGTGTTGCTTTTAACCCAGAGTTTTTAAAAGAGGGGGCGGCTATTGATGATTTTATGCACCCAGATAGAGTAATTTTAGGTATTGAAAGTGAACATGCAAAAAAGATGTTATCTCATGTTTATCGTCCTTTGTATGTATTTAATACTCCTATAGCTTTTATGAATTTAGAATCAGCTGAGCTATGCAAATATGCTTCAAATGCATTTTTAGCTATGAAAGTTTCTTTTATAAATCAAATTGCAGATTTGTGTGAGAAATGTAACGCAGATGTAAATGACGTTGCTTTAGCTATGGGGTTGGATACAAGAATAGGTGCAAAGTTTCTTCAATCTGGTCCTGGCTTCGGTGGTTCTTGTTTCCCTAAAGATACGTCGGCTCTTAGCGATTTTGCTAAAAATGAATATGGCATCAATATGACTTTGGTTGATGAAACAATTCGTTACAATAATAACCGTAAAGTTAGTATGATCGATAGAATTGTAAATGCTTGTGGCGGTAGCGTTCTCGATAAGAAAGTCGCAATTCTTGGTGTCACTTTCAAGCCAAATACAGATGATATTCGAGATGCACCAAGTCTAGATATTATTCCAGGTTTGCAAAAACTTGGAGCAAAAATAAAAGTGTTCGATCCATCAAATTCGAAGGAAGCAAAAAGGTGTATAGTAGACGTCGAATGGAGTAATGATATATATTCAGCATGTGATTCTTCCGATGTAGTCGTTGTACTTACTGATTGGAACGATTTCAGATCTATTGATTTGTGTAATTTAGAGCATAGAATGTCCGGTAATATATTAGTTGATCTTAGAAACTTATATTCGCCTAGCGAAGCTAAAGATGCTGGTTTGGATTATTATTCCGTCGGGAGAAAGTAGTCGTATGATGTACATAAATAGTATTTTTGATGTTATAGATCAGTATGATGCTGTCTTTTGTGATATGAACGGGGTTTTGCACAATGGAATAGATTTGTACCCTAACGTTACTAGAACGATGGAGAAATTAATTGAGCTAAAGAAAGAAATTATATTGATTTCTAATGCTACAAGAACTGCGGAAATGGTGCGTGAATCGCTAGTTAATATGGGGATTCCAGAAAATAGCGTAAACAATGTTGTAACGTCTGGTGATGTTTTACGATCATATATTGTTGAAGGGAAAGGTGTATTTGCTGAGCTGGGAGATGCGTATAATTTTTACGTTTTTGGAAACGCTGGGTTTCTCGATGGTTTACAACAACTATCGATCCACGCACAAATTAATGTTGTTGAAAATTTAGATGATGCTAACTGTGTATTAATAAATGGAGTACCAGCAAACATTAAAGTTGAAAATAATGAGATTTTGCAACGTCTTTTAAAAAGTGGAATCCCATTTGTTTGTACTAATCCAGATCATATAGCTTTACATGGTGATTCCTTTGTAGAGTGTCCTGGATACGTATCTGCGGTATACAAGGATATGGGCGGCTATGTATATGAGTTTGGGAAACCTCATCGCGCTATATATGATTTTACGTTCTGCAAGTATCAAGATATTTTGTTAAATAAGAAAATTTTGTGTGTAGGTGATACATTAATCACTGACATCAAAGGAGCTCATGATTACGGTTTAGATTCAGTGTTAATTACTAGTGGCGTTTTGAGAAAAATAAAGAAAGAAAAAACGTCTATTTCTGATATATGTGCAATGCACGGTGTTGAACCTACATATTATACAGAATATTTTGGTGCATCAATTTAATAGGAGGTTGTTATGTTTAAGTTTTTAAAAAGGTTATTTTTTGTATATGGACTTTTGTTTACTTATAATGGATATTGCGATATGAAAAAGATAAATAGTATTTTTGATGTGATTAATAATTATGATGTAATCTTTTGTGATATGAATGGCGTTATTCATAATGGGGAGTCTTTGTATCCTAATGTAATCAAATCAATGGAGAAATTAATTGAGCTAAAGAAAAAAATTATATTGCTTTCTAATGCTGCCAGACCGGCTGAGAAGGTCCGTGAATCTCTGCTAAAGATGGGACTTCCAGAAAAGAGCGTAGAAAATATTGTTACATCTGGTGACACTTTGAGATCATATATTACTGAAGGGGAAGGTGTATTTTCTGAGAAAAGAGATGAATATAAGTTTTACGTTTTAGGCGATAGAGGTTTTATAGATAGTTTGCCAAAAAATGACATTACTAAAAAGATCAAGGTTGTAGATAATCTTGATGATGCACATTATGTCTTGATTAACGGAGCAATAGAGAATGATAACGAAAAAGAGAAGATTTTAAAAGACATTTTAAGTCATGAAATTACCTGTTTCTGTACTAACCCAGATATGGTCGCATTGAAAGGAAATGAGTTAATAAAATGTCCTGGAGATGTGGCTAGTGCATTAAAGAAGCGTGCTTGTATTGTCCATGAATTTGGAAAACCTCATAAGATAATATATGATCAAGTATTTAAAAAATATCCACACATAAAAGGTAAAAGGATTTTGTGCGTTGGTGATACTGTTCTTACTGATGTGAAAGGAGCTAAAGATTGTGACTTAGATTCTCTGCTAATTACAGGTGGCGTATTGACTAAGACACATGGTGTTGATGGTGGAAAAGACGTAGATATTATTAAGAAGATATGCGCAATGCATGGCGTTGAGCCTATATATTATACAGAATATTTCGGAGCATCAATTTAATAGGAGGTTGTTATGTTTAAGTTTTTAAAAAGGTTGTTTTTTATATATATACTTTCATTCCCATTATATTTTTCATATCTTGTTGTTTTTACGCCATTCCAAGTTTCTGATTTATTCTCTGAGAGAATATCTTTATTGAGAGATCGTCCAAAAAATATAGAGAAAGATATAGTCGTCGATTTGACAAAAATTGGTGATGCTGGCGGAATGGCTACATATGCGGAAGGTATTATGAAATATATGATAGAAGTAAGGCCAAATTATAGATGGATTATTTTACATCAATGTGAAGCATATGGTAATAAAGATTTTAAAAGTTTTCTGAATGATTATAAAGAATCGCACAACAATCTTGTAATGGTTAACGTGAATTCTAAATGTGATTTTCTTTTTAAATGGTTGTACTTTATTGCGAAATCTCAAGCATTTATAAAAATAGACGAAGTGTTTTCAAAATGGTTGTCTAATCAATCAGTGGAATTTAATGATACTTTCTATAGATTTAAACAGTTGTTTTTACATGGGAAATTATTTGCAGATAGACATTGTGACTTAATGTTTTCTTTAGCTACTCCAGCTTGTAGTTTTGGGTATGGAATTCCTCAAGTGTCTGTTATACATGATGTTATCCATTTAGATGCTCCTGCTATTGTTTCGACAATGTCTAGTTTAAATCATAAACGTGCTTTTCCAAACAACTTTAATACTTCTACAAAGTTGATTTCTATATCGAACTTTACAAAACATTGCATAATGAAATATTTTGCAAATATAGATCAAGGGAAAATTGAGGTTATTAGGACACAAATGGCATGGCGGTTGCCTGACATTTCTGTAGAAGGTCTTGAACAAACGTTGAAGAAATTCGGATTAAAAAGAGATAAATATTTTGTGTTTCCATCAAGATTTTGGTCTCATAAAAATCACTCTGGGCTAGCTGCAGCATTTGCGAAAATGTTGAAAGAAAATGAAGTTGATCCTGAGTTTAAATTAGTATTTATGGGCGGATATAAAAATAACAAAGGATCTTTGATGAAAACAGCTAAGCGTGCAATAGATACGATTAAAGAATGTAAAATTGTAGATAGAGTTGTATTTACAGGATATACAACGAATGAGGAATTCCGGTCTATTTTGGAAGGTTCATTGGCTGTTGTGAATCCTACTTTTTATGAAGGTTTCGGTATGCCTATAGCAGAAGCTATGTTACAAAAAAAACCTGTTGTTTGCAGTAGAATAGCGAGCCTTCCTGAGGTTGGCGGAGATGCAGCTTTGTATTTCGATCCTTTTGATATAGACGATATGGCGAGTAAATTGTATCAAGTTTACTGTAATGCTGATCTAAGAAAAATTATGATAGAAAAAGGCAATGAGCAGGTGAAAAATTTCACTAACCAAGAAAAGATGCTTGGAGATATGGTAAAATTATTGGATAATGTAATGGCAGAAACAAAACCTGAAGATAAGTATAAAATTAATTGGGATTTCTGCTACATTAAGTAATTGTTAAGAGTTTAGGCGTATACATAAAAAATCCTTAGTTTACGGAGATATGTATATGTCTAGCGCATTTAGGGCTATATTGCGATATATATTGCTAACACTAAAAGTAGCCACTGTAATGTTTGTGCTATATTTTCCATTGTATTTTTCATATCTTGTTGTTTTTACGCCATTCCAAGTTTCTGATTTGTTTTCAGATAGAATATCTTTGTTAAGAGAGCGTCCACAAAATATCGAGAAAGATGTCGTTATTGATTTAACGAAAATTAGTATGCCTGGTGGAATATCAACTTATGCAGAAAATGTCGTTAAATATATTATGGATGCTAGGCCAAATTATAGATGGATTGTTTTATTTCAAGATACTTGTGGTAGTCGTGAGATTGACGCATTTTTAAATAAATATAAGGTACAAAATAATAATTTAATAATGGTAGATATAAAACCAAATAGTTTCTGCTTATCTCTTTTATTACTATCAAAAGCTAGTTTTTTTGAAAAATTAAATGAAATATTTTCAAGATGGTTATCGAATCAGTCTCAGAAGTTTAATGATACATTTTATCGGTTTAAACAGTTATTTTTATATGGGAAGTTGTTTGTCGATAGGAAATGCGATCTAATATTCTCATTAATGACTCCAGGTTTAGAGTTTATGTATGGAATCACTCACGTATCGGTGATACACGACGTTTTATATTTAGACATGCCTAGTAGTAAGAATAACCTGAGTTATATCCAATATAATTACGTGTGTAAGGCGTTCCAAAATAATTTTAATACGTCTACAAAACTTATTTCTATATCGAATTTTACGAAAGACGCTATAATCAAGCATTTTAAAAATATTGATCCTAGCAAAATTGAAGTAATTCGCACACAGATGGCAGGGCGGTTGCAGGGCATATCTGCAGAGAATTTTGAAAAAACGTTGAAGAAATTTGGTTTGCAAAAAAACAGGTATTTTGTATTTTCATCTGCATTTTGGGGGCACAAAAATCACTCTGGTTTAGTAAAAGCATTTGCAAAGATGTTGAAAGAAAATGAAGTTAATCCTGAGTTTAAATTAGTATTTATGGGGGTGTGTAGGACAGATGATGGAGAGACACTAGCTCCTGCTAGATTAGCAATAGATACGATTAAAGAATGCAAAATCGAAGATAGGGTGATATTTACAGGATATACGACGAATGAGGAATTTCAGTCGATTTTGGAAGGTTCGTTAGCTGTAGTGAATCCAACTTTTTATGAAGGGTTTGGTATGCCTATAGCAGAGGCTATGTTGCAACAAAAACCTGTAGTTTGCAGTAGGGTGGCAAGCTTGCCTGAAGTTGGTGGGGATGCTGCTTTGTACTTCGATCCTTTTGATATAGATGATATGGCGAGTAAATTGTATCAAGTTTACTGTAATGCTGATCTAAGAAAAATTATGATAGAAAAAGGCAATGAGCAGGTGAAAAATTTCACTAACCAAGAAAAGATGCTTGGAGATATGGTAAAATTATTGGATAATGTAATGGCAGAAACAAAACCTGAAGATAAGTATAAAATTAATTGGGATTTCTGCTACATTAAGTAAATTATGGGATTTTAGAAATGAATGGTTTTGATATAGCCAAACAAAATGGAGTTAAAAAAGCTGTAGCTGTAAAAGTTGGCGATGATTTGCAAGATTTGTCTTGTGATATAATTTCTGATAAAGGTGTAGAATTAGTTACGTTTGATTCGCAAGAAGGTTTGGAAATATTAAGACATTCAACATCTCACTTAATGGCACAGGCTGTTCAATCAATTTATCCTAACTGTAAAGTCGCAATTGGTCCTGTAATAGAAAATGGTTTTTATTACGATTTCGATTGTGAGCATACATTCCGTGAGGAAGATTTCGAAAAAATTGAACAGAAAATGTCTGCTTTGATAAAGGAAAATATCAAGGTTGAAAGGATCGTTTTATCTAAGAATGATGCTATCGAGTTTTTTAAAGGAAAAGGCGAAATATATAAAGTCGATTTAATAGAAAATATAGATGCAGAAACTGTTTCTTTGTATAAACAGGGAGATTTTGTCGATTTATGTAGAGGGCCTCACGTGCCTTCAACAGGAATTCTCCCAAAGGCTTTTAAATTGCAAAAAGTAGCTGGAGCTTATTGGCGTGGTGATTCTAGTAAAAAAATGTTGCAGAGAATATATGCAACAGCGTGGCGTACTAAAGAAGAATTAGAAACTTATTTGAAAAATCTTGAAGAAGCTGAGAAACGCGATCATAGAAAATTAGCAAAAGAGATGGACCTATTCCATATGCAAGAAGAGTCTCCAGGTTGTATTTTCTGGCATCCAAAAGGTTGGAAAATGTACAATATTCTCAAATCGTATATGCGTAAGAGAATTGAAAAAGACGGCTATGTCGAGGTGAATACACCACAGATGGTTGATCGCGTTTTGTGGGAAAAGTCTGGACATTGGGAAAAATATAGAGAAAATATGTTTATAGCAGAGTCAGAAAATCGTATCGTTGCTATAAAACCAATGAATTGTCCTGGAGCTATTCAGATTTTTAAACAAGGTATAAAAAGCTATAGGGATCTTCCTTTACGTATGGGCGAGTTCGGACATTGTCATAGAAATGAACCATCTGGTTCTTTATATGGTTGCATGCGCGTCCGAGGGTTCGTCCAAGACGATGCACATATTTTTTGTACTCCTGAACAGATCAATTCTGAGACAAAAAGATTTTGTGAACTTCTGACAAAAGTTTATAGAGATTTAGGATTTGATTCTTTTTCTGTTAAGTTTTCTGATAGACCAGAAAAAAGAACAGGCTCAGATGAAATTTGGGATTTAGCTGAGGAGTTATTACAAAAAGCTACAAGAGAAGCAGGTCTAGAGTATACAGTGAACAAAGGGGAGGGTGCTTTTTACGGTCCAAAGCTAGAGTTTGTATTAAAAGATAAATTAGGCAGAGATTGGCAATGTGGCACACTTCAAGTCGACTTCCAGTTGCCTAAAAATTTGGATGCTTGGTATATTGGCGAAGATGGAGAAAAACATCAACCTATAATGTTACATAGAGCTGTTCTTGGGTCGTTAGAGCGTTTTATAGGCATTCTTCTTGAAAACTATGGAGGTTGGCTGCCGCTTTGGTTAACTCCAGTTCAGGTTGCTGTAGCTACAATTACAAACGATTGCGATTCTTATGCTGATGAAATTATGGAAATTTTAAGAAGAAACGAAATTCGAGCTGAATTAGATAATCGTGCTGAAAAAATTTCGTATAAGATTCGTGAGCATGTTTCTAAAAAAATACCTATGGTTATTGTCATCGGAAAAAATGAGGTGGAGCAAAGAACTGTTACAATCCGTTATCCAGATGGGAAGCAGGACACTATGTCGTTTGACGATGTAATCGAATTTTTGAAAGAAAAAACAAAAGCTCCTGTTATTGATTAAAGATGTTTCGTAGCATAAAGTTTTCTTCTGGGCCATGTAAAAAGTTTACTGAAATAGAACTCGTTTACGGGATTAGTTCTTTAGGCCGTTCTCATAGGTCTGATTTTGGATTGTCTAGGATAAATTACGTTGTTTCTCTGTTGAGGAAAATACTAGAAATTCCAGACAATTATAAAATAGCTATAATTAGCGGGTCTGAAACAGGCGCCATGGAATGCTTGCTATGGAATTTAATTGGAGTAAGAAGTGTAAATGTTCTACAGACTGGAGTTTTCAGTAACCATTGGTATAGTGATATAGCAGGCCATTTGAAAGTAGAGAATGTCAAGAAATTTGAGGCTAATTGTTTCGATATATGCGATTTCAATCATGTTAATTTTGATTTTGATGTCGTGTTTTGTCTAACTGAAACTACGACAAGCATTGCATTCGAAAATCTGGATTGGGTTCAAAGCGATCGTAAAGGTCTAACAATATGTGATGCTACGTCTGCAGTTTTTTGTCAGAGAATCGATTGGGAAAAATTAGATGCGGCATCATTTTCATGGCAAAAAGGTGTAGGTGGAGAAGCAGGGCTTGGTTGTATTGTGCTAAGTCCTATGGCTATTAAAAGGTTGAAAACATACACGCCTCAATGGCCAATTCCACGAATTTTCCGTTTGCGTGATAATGGAGTATTAAATGAGGGCGTTTTCGAAGGAAAAACTATAAATACTCCGTCAATGTTATGTATTGAAGATATGATCAATATAATGACTTATGTTGAAGAACAAGGTGGGAGTGAATATCTGTTTAAAAAGATTTCTGAAAATTATGAAGTAGCAAAGCAGACAGTGGAGAATTCAACAAATTTAAAGTTTTGTGTTGAAGACGAGAATATAAGGGCTAAACATATCATTTGTATAGATATTAAGACTGATAAGTATGTACGTTTAGATGAAAAAGCTCGGTGGGATTATCTCAAAAGACTTTGTCAAAAATTAGATTCAGAAAATGTAGCTTGTGATATTCTAGGTCATATTTTATCTAAACCTCATTTGCGTTTATGGGCAGGACCGACTATAAATAGCGAAGATATTAAGTTAGCTATAGAAAAAATCGATGAGTATATTTCTATAAATACAGTAAATTTATAAAATAATTTTATTCCAGTAGTTATGTATTAATCTTTTTGTCGTATTATTATAGATAACGATACAGGAGAGTCGTTATGGATCAGAGTAATAACCACGATGAGATTAATACATTAATTAATCAACATAGGCAGTTGTTTGATGTAAAAAGCCCAGTTCATGTTGAGCATAAAGCAAAAAAACATGCTCCAAAGTATATTATTGTCATAAAGGACATTTTTGATGACTTGCATTACGGATATAAAAATGCTGGATTATGTTATGGTTTCCAAGCGTCAATATATAAGATGCCAAATGAATCTTTTCTTAATGCTGTACATTTGAAAAGTGGAAAACTTATAAAAAAAGATGTAATCACTTGTATTCCAGTCGGAAGATGGGGAGCGTCATTACAATCTCATATGGTAGAGAATAAAGTAATTCCAGAAATTTCGATCATTAGAGTTGAGCATAGTGACGAATTTGATACAACTATTCAAAAAACTGATTTTCATATATGTTCGATAACAACATACGATCAGATTGATGATAAGTTGATTTTTTCATTTACTTATGAGTCAAAGACCGATGATTATACTGATTATACGCATGATGGAGTAAAACGAGGGCATGCAGCTTATACGATCAAGCCTGACGATACTATAAAGAAATTAAGTACTGATGGGCCTCCTCCGTTTAAGGTGTAATTTGGAATCTCAAAGTGCATATTGCGTATATCTTTTTATTAGTATTTTCATGCATTTTTTCGTTTCATAATATATATGGACGATATGGAGATTATGATAATCATTACATAGATGTTCGTGATGATGCTTTTTTACTTAAGCATATAGGGCCTAATTATGGTGAATTAATAAGCGATACATTCAAGAGTTCTATCAATGGTGATCTTGAAGAGGCGATATATGCATATAGTAATGATATTAGTAAAATTACATATAGAAGAGGATCGTGTGGAGCTTTGATTGTGACGCTTAGTAGCGGAGAAAAGGTCGTCGTAAAACCTATGCTTGGTCGAGATATTTTGATGCATCTCGAGATTTTAGATAGGGTTAAAAAAAGCAAGTATATACAATCATTTTGTTTCATAAGTTGTGTGTATATTAACAGAACTTTATCTAACATTTTTGATGATTCTTTCGATAGAAAAAGTATACAAAAAGATGCGAGCTATATAACTTTTCAGCATTATATAAATGGGAATACAGGGAAAAAGACGATTATTGATGGTATCGTTCCACTTGAACATATATTTTCGAAGTTAAGCGATAAAATTGTCTTTCTTATTAATAATGGAATAGCATTAAAGGATTTGCATGGGTATAACTGGTTGTATAATGAAAATTTAGACAAAATATATTTGATAGATTTTGACGCAAAACGTGTAGTACTAGATGATTATATAGAGAATGCTATAGATGGATATTTATCTAAAGTGTGCCGAACATTAACTAGTATAGAATTAACTGAAAATAATCGTGCCGGGTTGTTGCTTGGGTACTCATATGATTTGTTCATGTATGTGGAAGTCTTTCTTACAGAATTTTTAAACTCTGCAATGAATGATAATATTGAATTACATAATTCAGTTGTAAATAGACTAAACAGTTTTCTGCAGATAGATGATATAAATTCAAAGATTCCCATTTTTGGTAAAGGGAAAGATCATTTTAAAATGTATTTTAAGAACATTTTTGATATAGATTTGATGGTTAATATTGATAATAATTACTTGTTTGTGAGGGATGAAATTCTTGATAAGTTATATAAAACATTAAATAATGTAATGCGTATATATGAACAAAAAATCTCGCATATGTGTAGTACTATAAATGCAGAAATAAACTGGTTAAGTGAGTTTGGAATAAAAGAATGTAAGTTAATTCAAATGTCAAATTCACATCCATTCTATGTTATATATTGGTTGGTATGTAATATAGAGCTAGTAAAAAATCAATCAAACAACATAGATTTGTCGTCTTGTCATTACAAATGTCAAAATTATTTTTTAAAGAAAATAATACAAAATGTTATACATAAGAACATGTATTAAAATGTATCTAAAAATTGAGATATAAGAAATTGATCTGTTGTCGTTTTAAGAAAAATAATATACAATTTAAAAACTAATTTATGTTGTTTTATGTTTAAACGTATTTTATTTTTTTTTCAAATTTTTTGTGTATTTAATGCTAATTGTATGAATACGAACGATAGGCATAGGTACGATGTCTCCCAACTGAAAAAAGATATAGAAGATGCAAAACACGTAATGGTTAAATTTGATATATGGAGGAAAACTCCTTGGGGAATTAGACCAAACACTAACAGAGCATTATTCCCAGAATACATAGAAACGAAATTTAGATTTTCTGATGAAGAAATAAAAGAATTATTTCCAAGTAATCTAGACTGTTTTTTCACAACATTAAATCAGAAACTATATGGCTTAGCAGATTACGCATACCAAAGATCAATTGTAGATTATGAGAATCTTACTCCAGGGATAATTTATTGTAGCGTGTTGCATAACATTGATAAGGTTTTAAATGTTAATGTAGATAGTAAACCTAGTATGTGGGCATATTGTACTGATGTGTTTGAATATTATTATAAAAAGTTTTTATTGGAATATAGCGATACATGTTTTGCAATCGAACGGCGCGGCAGTCAGTTCATTTGTTACAATGAGTTTTTTAAACATTTCGGACAGTATTGCAATGGGTATAGTGCATTATTAAAAGCTGAAGCTAATAATACTGGGATAATTATGTCTGAAGAATGGGCATTAAAATTGTTCGAACCATTGAATGATGAAATTCACTTAAAGTTTTATGAATACGATATTCCATCATTTGATAAGAGAATCGAAGAAATTTATAAAATACAAGAAAGGTCTAGGAAATCAATGATGACTAGCTTGGAAACTGTGATTTCTAATTATAAATTATATGTAGAATGCGCATTAAATCGCAGAGCGAAAGGTAGTAATTAACTTCATATAAATTATTTTTTGACAAAATAGTGCTATTGTTCCTATTTTGGCATTCTTTATGAATTTTTTACATGCATTTATTCTATCTTTTGTTTTTTCGTTTTTTAGCTATGAAACAGTAGGGATGGATAGTAATAATGAAATTTCTATGATTTACAGCAACGGTGTAGACGATAATGACGATTCTGATGACAAAAAAATAATGAAATCTGGAATAGACGAAGGAAAAACAGAACTTACAGACGTAGTGGATTCCAATGAATTGAATATATATGCATTTGACTCTGGGCAAGCGAATTTTATAGTTATGCGAAAAGGTAATGATGCTTATATCATTGATGCAGGCTATGGGGCTGGATGTAGAATAACAATGAAAGATAATCCAAAGTTCTGGCAAAAAGATACAAATAAAACATACTCAAATTTTAATACTTATAAGAAGGATTTAAACGGTATTTTAAAAGGTGCGACTATAAAGAAAATATTTATTACTCACACTCATGATGATCATTGTAATTTGTTAAAGCCAATTATCGATAATGCTAGCGATGACAGATATAAAATAGACGAAGAATGCGATGTTTTTGTTGGCGCGGATAATGATCAAAAGTTGCAAAATATTAGTTTACCTAAGTATTTTATCTATTATGATGGAACGTCTATATGTTTTTTTTCAAAGCAGCAAAATAGAGGCATATACAAAGATGGTACTAACGAATCTAGAAAACGGCTATTTAATGATAATCCTGTTAAGGCGAATCCTTGGGCTCAAATACCAAATAGTTATAGTGACTTTGAGGATCTTAATAATAGAATTAGGGCTGAAAATAATGGTTTATCTTTTACAATTTTTCCAAATCGCGTTACGCCAAAAGATAATGATCCAAACACGTATTCGTATGCTTTGTTGGTAGAATTTAATAATAAAAAAATATTATTTTGTGGCGACTACATTTTAGGCGGTTTTGTTTTAAGTAAAGACCTGCTTAATGAGTGCGATATAGTATTTTTACCTCATCATGGAAGCTCAAATACTGGATCTGATAGCTTTAAGGAGGCTGGGCGTACAAGCAATGGGCAAGACAAAGTAGAGGAAATGATCGGAACAGGTGATGACTCTATAGATGAAGAGCTTGATAAAGAAGGTACTATGAATAATAATGCAAGTATCAATACCCTTTTTGACAAACTACCAGCAGCATGCTTATTTTTCGTGTGTGGTGGAAGAAATTCAAATGTTACAAATTGTTCTGTATACGATATGTTGTGTGAAAAGAAATGTACAGGCACGGAACTTCTACATTTAATTCATATAACAGCAAAAGATAATAGTAATGGAAAACGTAAAAATTATGTAATTAATACTGAGCGTCCACTTTATACTACTACTGCTGCAGCTAATGGCTATTATAAAATTTCTGTAAGTGATAGTGGAATAAACGTTTCTGACGGTGAACCAAATGATCGTGAAGAACCGGATACTAATAAATTGCAACAAAGCATGATGCAAAGCATATATCTTGATAACTTAAATTTAAAATAATCTATATGCTTCTATATATCATTTTTATGAAAAGCGCAGCAAAGTGTTAAAATAACAGGCAAGACATCAGTCTATTTTAATAAAATACTCTGTCTTTTTTTTGTTGTATTTTACCCTAAATATCGTTAACTTAGTATGGATATACAAAAAAATCTCATCGAAATATGTAAAATTTTAGGCAATCGTGAGCGCTATTCTAGAGTTCTAGGAGTTGATAGATAAAATTTTAAATGTTTTTTTATTGGGATTTGAGCAAAAACAACCATAAATAAGCTGCTAAAAAATTACAGGTTGAAAAAGATTTTACTAATGCTAGATAATATTTACGTTAACCAGGGTGGTTAACTGAGAATGTTACTTTGGAGATAAAAATGCTTTTGTTCAATAAAAACAGATCTGAACAATCTGGATGTACTGTGAAAAAGCCTATTTTCTATAGCTTATTTGGTACAAAAAAAACGAAAGGAATTTCTATGGATACATGTTCGTATTCACCAAAAATTCCATTCAATAACACTACTGTAAGATATGAGAATTTTGCGAAAGATGGGTTCTATAAAAATGTCATTTTATATAGAACAATATCATTGATAGCGAGAAGTGTAGCTTCAATAAAATGGAATGTATATGAAGATGATGTTTTATTAGAAAACTCTGAAATCAAAAATTTTATTTGTATGCCGAATGGGAAGCGAGATAGATATAATTTAGTTGAAAGTGCAATAAGTTACCTTCTATTGTGTGGTAATATTTATTTGTATATGTCTAAAAATCCATTAGAAATGCAAATTTTGCGTCCAGATAGAGTTGAAATAGTTCCTACAAGAGATAACACTGAAATAAGCCATTACGAATATTGTGTAAATAATTCAAAATTTAAGATTGCAGACACTGGGAGAGTTATTCACATAAAATTTTTCAATCCTATTGACGATTGGTATGGCTTTAGTCCTGTACATGCCTGTGCTTATTCTGTAGATCAGCATAATGCTGTATCTAAGCATAATATATCAGTACTGAATAAAGGTGGGAGACCAAGTGGGTGTTTAATTCACTCGAATGAAAATGGACCACTTACAGAATCGCAAGTGAATAGGCTTAGAGACGATGTCGATACTGTTTATTCAGGTACAGATAATGCTGGAAAAATCTTACTTTTAGATGGCGAATTTAAATGGCAGGATTTCGGCGATTATTCGAAGGATTTTGACTTCAATAAAGGGAAAGAAATTAGTGCGAGAGAAATTGCTCAAGCGTTTGGTGTTCCTCCTATGCTTGTTGGCGTAACTGGAGATTCAACATTTGCAAATTATAAGGAAGCTCGTTTCCATTTTTGGGAAGATACAGTAATTCCTTTGGCCGAGTATTTTGTTGCAGAATTGACGGTTTGGCTGAATAAAAATATCCAAAGTAACATCACAATAAAGCTTAATTTAGATGATATTTCTGCATTAGTTGTAAAGAGGGATAAGGTTTGGAATAGGATTTCAAATTGTAATTTTCTAACAATTAACGAAAAGAGAAAAATTCTTGGGTATCCAGAATTAAATTCTGAAGAATTAAGCGAATTTTCTAGATAGTTTTTCTAATATTTAGTCTTATTTTAATGCGCTTTTTACAGCGCAATGGGGGATTTATGAAATTTTTGGCACCTACTTTTTATATAAAGTCTACATCTGATGAAGGGCATATAGAGGGATATGCAAGTGTCTTTAATGTCGTCGATGAACAAGGCGATAATGTTATTCCTGGAGCTTTTAAAAAGGCAATCGAAAAATTTAAATCTACAAATAAAATGCCGAAAATGCTTTGGCAACATGATACTAAAAAACCTATAGGAGTTTGGGAAGAAATTGAAGAAACTGAACATGGTTTGTTTGTAAAAGGACGAATTTTGCTAGATTTAAAATATGGTAGAGAGGCATGGTCTTTGCTGAAAAATAAAGCAATCGACGGTTTGTCTATCGGATATAAAACGACCAAAAGAGCTAGAGGAAAAAATAGCAGTTTATTAAACGATATAGATTTACTCGAAATTTCTATAGTTACATTTCCTGCATGTCCTGATGCTTCGGTCGAAACTGTAAAAGCAGATTCTGAAATTCAACATTTTGAATGCAATGATGAAGATACAAAAATCATTAATACAAGTTCAGAAGATATTAAATCTAGTAATGTAGAGGATAATCAAAGTTTAACAGATCAACGAATCGATGCTTTTGCTGAACTAATTAAAGCAATTTCTCGATTAACACAAATGGTATATCAATTCTTAAAATAAATTACGGAGATAATTATGAATATAAATCAGTCAATAAAAGATCTAACGCACGCAATAGATAATTTGCAGAAATTTGCGAACAACAACAAAAATGAGAGTTTTAGAATTCCGTTCGGAACAAGTGACAGCAAAAATATTGATTTTGCTGTTGGGGAATTTTTACGAAAAGGTGATGACTCAATGTTGTGTACAAAATCTCTTTCTTCGTCTAATGGAAGCGGTTCGTTATTAATGCCAAATGATGCATGTATGCATATTTTTTCTAGAATGACTAGTATTTCTCCTTTTAGGAGCTTAGCTAAAAATGTGAAAATTTCAACAGATAGTTTGGAGGTGCTATATGATAATAAATCGCCTAGCGCTGGCTGGTCTACTGAAACTAAGTATCCAACTAATGAAGACACTGCTGAATTTAAAAAAATAAAAATTCCGACACATGAAATTTTTTCAAATATAAAAATTACTCAGAAATTGTTAGATGACTCTGATATTGATGTGTATGAATGGTTTGTAAATAGCGTTTCCAAAAAGATTTCAGAGCTTGAAAATCATGCATTTTGGTTCGGTGATGGAGATGGAAAACCGAAAGGAATTCTTACATACGATATGCATGAAAAAACTCCAGAATTTGGGAAATTACAATGTTTTAAAACTGGTAAAAATGGAGATTTTGCAGATAAAGACGGTGATAATTTCCTAATGGCTGTTGCAACTTCATTAAAACGCGAATATTCTAAAAAAGCAGCTTGGCTTGTGTCTAGATCTGCATATACAAAAATTCAGCAATTAAAAGACGAATTTTCTAGGAATCATATTTTCAAATATCCGTTAGGCGAATCTCCTGCTACTTTATATGGATACCCAATATTTATAGATGATACTCTGCCTGAGCTGTCTTCTAGTAAAGGTACTTGCTCAATAGTCTTTGGCGATTTTTCTTCTGCATATATGATTGTGGACAGGAGTGATATTAATTTATTTAGAGATCCTTATTCGTCGAAACCTTTTGTAGAATTTTTTGCGACAAAAAGAACGGGTGGTGATGTTGTAAATTTTGATGCAATTCGTGTAGTGAAATTTGCTGAGTAAAATATAGTACTTCTTGCGAGAGTTTCATATACGAATTCTTGCAAGAAAATTTAGAATATAGGGATCAAATGAAAATATTTAATGAACAAATTAGGTCTATAAAACCTAAGTCAAGTGTTGTCTCACTAGAAAGTATGAAACATTATTTAAAGGTCGATCATGACGATGACGATGAATTAATTCAAGATTTAATAAATACAGCAGTAGAGGATGTAGAGGAATTTATATGTCAGAAAATAATGCAAAGACAATATAAATTTACTGCAGATATTGCAGTAACAGAAGATGAATTTAGGATGATGGCACCGGTATATAACAAACAAAGTTTTATACGAATTAAACTGTCTGGAATAAATGTAAAGTCTGTAAATTCATTATACATAGAAGATAAAAAAATATTTGAAGATGACTATGCAGTTGTGAATGAAGGCCGTTACTCTCAATTTTTGAAAATAAAAAATAGTGCACTTTATCAAAACCTGAAAGATAGAACTGCAAAGATTACATTGGTAGTTTCCATAGGTATGTTTGATGATCCTGATGATGTTTATAAACAGTTAAGGATGGCTGTTATGCTGAAAGTTTGGGAATTATACGAGACAAGAAATTGTATTTTCTTAAAGCATAAACTAGAAAAAGGAGTTGTAAATAGATTGTTACAGCCATTTGTAAATTATCAAATAGTTTGAATTGTAGTTTAGAGGGTGCTAAGAATGTATACGTATAAACACAGAATTACTATAAATAAGAAAATACATTTTCTAGATGAAAATAATATATGGAAGAGTAGGGTAGAGGAATGGAGACGAGTATGGGCTGATGTTTCAGTGAAGATTTATAAAGAAAATGCTCCATTATATAAATTTGTTATAAAATTTTTTTCTAAACTGCCAGCTCATTTTAACGTTACATTAAATGGTCGAGTATTTAATGTAACAAGATCGCCTGTTGTGGATCCGCAAAAATGTTGGATTAAATTTTTTGCAGTAGAGAAAATTTCGGGAGTTTAATTATGTTTTGGGATTTCGGTTTATTAAATTCGATAAAAGAGCGATTCCAAGAAATGGGAATTAATATAAAAATCCTTCCATTGCCATTGCCATGCGATTATGAAATAGATGAACCATATTTAGCTGCAGATGTCAAAAATACAATGACAGCATTAGATAAACGGGCTAGGGCTGATGTTATTTTGAGCTTAGAGAATAAAGAAGATGATACGAGCCATCTAAATGTAACTATCATAAAAGCGTTAGGCGCTATATCTAGAGAAACATTGAGATTATTTCAAGGTGAAGAACAGGTAGGCGCAGCTACAGTAAAAATTGGGTCGATAGAGAATCGGAATAATAAATTTATGGTGACGTTAAATAGCCTTATTTGGCTAAGGAGTTTATATCATGATGCATGATAATTGTGATTTTGCTGAAGAAAATATAAAAAGTGAAAATTTGGTTGCAAGTTTACATGAGTATTTTGAACTTGCACTTTTAAGTCAGCCAGTTAAATCGCCTGACTGGGAGGATATTAGCAATGGATAGTGTATTAACAATAAATGGATTAGGTTTACCTCCTTTGTCTGCGCGAGGTTGTAAGCAAGAGCTTGTACCTATTCCTAATGGGCAATTTAGGAAGACTGTAAATGGTGATTTGTGTTTTATAAAGTTGAGTGAAAGGCAGAGGTATCGAACAGTCATTAAGTGCAAGGATATGAATGTTCCTGCATTTGGTAATCTAAGGATAGGTTCTATAGTTAAGATTGATTGTATTCAGAGTATTTGGCAGAACATGGAAGCTGGAGAGAATAGTGTTGAATTAATTCGAGATTTTGTAGATGGAAGTGTTTTGGTTATAAATGAAAATGGCCAAGATGTTCCTTTTACATTAAATGGAAAAAAGATAGAATTAAAATCTCCAAATGATAGTAATTTATTTGTATCATTTCGCCCTAGTTTGCAGATGTTAATAACTAATTTTGTTAGTGAGAGTAGTGAATGGGATTTATCACACGAGTGGCGTCTTGAGGCAGAAGAAATATAAGTTTTTGTAGTGTAAGTTTTTACCAAAAATATTTTAATAAACCGCACGTGTATTTATGTGGGATCAAGCGTGCGGTTATAGGCTAGCGATGAACAATCGCATAATAAATTCTTTTTAAAAACCAAGAAAATTAGAGGATAAGATGAAAAAAATTATAGGATATTTGTGCGCATTTTTGTGCATATTTACACAAACTTTGTGCATAAATTGCCCTGTGTTTGCGAGGATGAATAATATAAAAATAGATAGTACATATGTTCATTACAAAGAGCGTATTGGTAGATTAGATAAACGTGAATCTAATAGGGAAAAATTAGCAGAACAGTGAACTGAGCACCGGAAGTCAGACCATTTAGTAGTTATTTTTGCGATCGTTTTTTCTCAACTTTTGCGTAGATTAAGCTGTGTCCATCAACGATTTTATTATACACATTATTAGGGGTATTGTAATTTAAATTTTGATGTAATCTCTTAAAATTATAAAAATAAACAAACTGTTGTATATGTTTTTTCACATCATTTATATGCTTAAACCTCTAATCAACTCAATAATATCACACAAAAAACGATCGATAAGCATGGCCTTAAATCCGTGGCTCAGCCCAGCAAAAAAAACATATCTATGAGTCTACTCTAATATCGCTTAAACCTAAAGACTCACCTCATAATTTTTACTGTCTCAATCCATAATGAACTAGAACATTAATTTGCGATGGCATTTTTGTCACAATTATTTTTTGGGAAAATAATATATTTTTGTGATACAATACGCAGGTGTTTATTTATGTCTACAGGTATATTAAAAATGAGAAGCATTGGTAATCAATGGCCAAAGCGCAATATCGCTCGTCGCTATGCATTAGTTTTATATAATGCCACGATGAATCTCACATCATATGAACAGAAAAAAATTTTTGATGACGTTGAATATTCTAGAGAGTTTTTTGCAAAAATGGCTACTATCATTTTTGCAAAAGCTTGTTTTATTAAGAGGTTTGCATTCTTTATAATCTCTGAGCTTAACAATGAATTAAAAATTCACAAAATATTTTATAATTTGCTTTCTACTATTGTTGAAAATGGACGTTTCGATATAATTAGAGAAATCTTTGATGATTTCATTTATATGCGAAACTACAAAGATCATGCAAAGGATGTTATTATAACGTCGAATTACATTTTACCTTCGGAAGATAAAACACGCATAGAAAAAAGTATAAGAGCTGAGATCGGTGAAGATGTAAATATCGAATTTGTTCATGAGAAAGCGAACGATTCATCGTATGGATTCACTATTCAGTATAATGGGAGAATTTTAGATTACTCATCTAAAACACAAATTTACAGATTATTAAACGATTTACAGGTGTGGCAATGAATATAAAATCATCAGAAATTATTTCAGCTTTGTATGAGCGAATTAATGGATTTGACCCGATCCCGGATGTAGTTGAGGTTGGCGAGGTGTTGTCTATTGGTGACGGCATAGCTAGAGTATATGGACTGAATGATGTACAAATGGGAGAAATGGTTGTTTTCGATTCAGGTGCGCGTGGTTTGAGCTTGAGCCTATGCAAAGACACTGTAGACGTGGTTGTTATGGGAGGAGATAGAGATATCCATGAAGGGATGCGTGTGCGTAGATCTAAAAAAATTATGGAAGTTCCAACTGGCGAGGGATTATTAGGTAGAGTCGTGGATGCATTAGGTAATCCTATAGACGGCAAAGGACCGTTGCAAAACCCAGTGTACAGTCCTATCGAAATTAAGGCTCCTGGAATTATAGATAGAAAGTCTGTATCTGAACCTATGCAAACTGGATATAAGGCAATAGACGCGATTGTCCCAATAGGTAGAGGGCAAAGAGAGCTAATTATTGGAGACAGGCAAACTGGGAAAACAGCTCTCGCAATAGATACTATAATTAATCAGAGAAAGGCTTTTGAAAGTGGTATAGAATCTGAAAAATTGTATTGTATATATGTGGTTATAGGTCAGAAAAGATCCTCAGTCGCCCGAATAGTCAAGACATTGAACGAATTCGGTGCTATGTCTTATACCACTGTTGTAGCTGCGACAGCATCAGATCCAGCTTCGATGCAATATTTGGCGCCTTATGCTGGCTGTGCGATGGGAGAATATTTCAGAGATAATGGGAAGCATGCTCTTATAATATATGATGATTTATCTAAACATGCTGTTGCATATAGACAAATGTCTTTGTTGCTACGCAGATCGCCTGGTAGAGAAGCATATCCAGGAGATGTGTTCTACTTGCATTCTAGGCTATTAGAGAGGGCTGCTAAATTAAGTGATGAAAAAGGAGGGGGGTCTCTTACTGCGTTACCTATAATTGAAACTCAAGCTGGAGATTTGTCTGCTTACATACCAACAAACGTAATTTCCATCACAGATGGTCAAATTTTCTTAGAAAATGATTTATTTAATAAAGGTATTCGTCCCGCTATAAATGTCGGGCAATCTGTGAGCCGTGTTGGCTCTGCTGCTCAAACAAAATGTATGAAACAAGTAGCAGGAAAAATCAAGCTTGAACTCGCACAATATCGAGAAATGGCTAGCTTTGCTCAATTTGCATCTGATCTTGATAATTCAACTAAGAAATTAATCGATAGAGGAGACAGATTGACAGAATTATTGAAACAACCGCAATATTCCCCTTTGTCTATTGAAGAACAAGTTATAGGAATATTCGTCGGTGTACATGGTTATTTGGATTCAATTCCAGTAAAAGATGTTTGTGCTTTTGAAAGATTTGTAATTAGTAAAATAAGAATAGAGCATAAGGATATACTTTCTGAAATTAGGCAAGAAAAAGTTATTCAAGCTGAAACTGAAAAAAACATGCAAAATATCATAGAAGGATATGTGCATGATTTCTTAAGAGACAAAGAATCTGGTACTTTTTAGTTGGTGATTTAAATGGCTAATCTCAGAGAATTACGAGATAAACTAAATACAGTTAAGTCAACGCGAAAATTGACTGCTGCTATGAAGTTAGTAGCTGGCGTAAAATTAAGAAAGTCTGAAATGGCAGCATCTGCTTCAAAAGGCTATAGCTATGGGTTAAAAACAATAATTTCTAGTATTAGACAAGATTTTTTAGATTACAAGCCTGAAGCTTTAACAGGAAGAGCTGATGCGAAAGCAGAGCTAATAGTTGTGTTTTTTTCAGATAAAGGCTTATGTGGCGGTTTTAACTATAACTTAGTCAAGGAAGCGAAAAACGCAATAAATTTGTCGCGTGAGAACAACAGAAAAGTTCAAATCTTGTGCCTGTGTCAAAAAGCGTATGACACATTAAAGCACATTATTAGTGAAAACGATGATTTGTTTTTATTTAACGATGCGAGAAAAAACGATATTTCTTATAAAAATGCTCAACTAATTAGTGATTATGCTATAAACAAATTTGATTCTGGAGAAGTTGATGTCGTTACTTTAGTCTATACTAAATATTCTTCTGCAATGAGTAAAAATGTAGTTACAGAGCAGGTTGTGCCAGTTTTACAAGACATAGCTAAATCCAGTGACTCAATAACGATTATAGAGCCTACTGAAAAACAAGTTTTAGATGAATTAATTAGTTGTAATCTTACCGCTCAGATCTATCAAGCATTGTTAGAGAATTATGCTAGTGAACAAAGTGCTAGGATGGTCGCTATGGATAATGCGACAAGAAATGCTGATGAAATAATCAGCAAACTAAGTTTAAAATACAATAGATTGAGGCAGTCGATGATAACATTAGAATTAGTAGAGGTTATCTCTGGTGCAGAATCGCTTAATCAGGAGTAAAAAAATGCAAGATCAAACTAAACAAAATGTAGGTTATATTTCTCAGGTTCTTGGAGCTGTTGTCGATGTAGTTTTTGATGAAAAATTACCAGCAATTTTAAATGCACTTGAAGTCGAGTTAAACGGGAAAAAATTGGTTTTAGAGGTAGCGCAACAATTAGGTGAGAATACTATTCGAGCGATAGCTATGGATACAACAGATGGATTAGTTAGACATCAGGAAGTCATAGATACAGGAAGAATGATTGAAGTTCCAGTTGGGAGAGAATTGCTTGGAAGGATTATAAACGTTACTGGTGAACCACAAGACGGGCGTGGACCTGTAGAAGCAAAGATGAAATTACCTATACACAGGGAGGCCCCAGCTTTTGTAGAGCAAGCAACGGAAAGTGCTGTTTTAGTCACTGGTATAAAGGTTGTCGATTTGCTGGCGCCTTACGCTAAGGGAGGAAAAATCGGACTTTTTGGCGGAGCCGGAGTAGGGAAAACAGTGCTAATAGAAGAGTTAATAAATAATATAGCAAAAGCTCATGGTGGCTTTTCTGTATTTGCTGGAGTTGGAGAGCGTACAAGAGAAGGTAACGATTTATACCATGAAATGATGGAAGCAAAGGTTATAGATTTAGAAGGAGGAAAATCGAAAGCAGCTCTTGTCTATGGTCAGATGAATGAACCTCCAGGCGCTAGGGCAAGAGTAGCTTTAACTGGTTTAACTTTAGCTGAGTATTTTCGTGACCATGAACATCAGGATGTTTTACTTTTCGTGGATAACATCTTCAGATTTACTCAAGCAGGTTCTGAAGTCTCTGCGTTGCTTGGACGTATGCCATCTGCTGTTGGTTATCAACCTACTTTGGCTACAGATATGGGAGAACTGCAAGAAAGAATTACTAGTACTTTAAATGGATCTATTACAAGCGTTCAAGCTATTTACGTTCCTGCTGACGATTTAACAGACCCAGCTCCAGCAACATCATTTGCTCACTTAGATGCAACAACAGTGTTGAGCAGGCAGATAGCTGAATTGGGCATTTATCCTGCTGTTGATCCTTTAGATTCGACGTCAAACATGCTATCACCAAGAATAGTCGGAGAAGAGCATTATAATGTAGCTCGTGATGTTCAGAAAATCTTACAAACTTACAAATCATTACAAGATATTATTGCAATTCTCGGTATGGATGAATTATCAGAAGAAGATAAATTAATCGTAGCTAGAGCAAGAAAAATACAGAGATTTTTGTCTCAACCATTCCATGTAGCAGAAGTATTTACAGGTATTAAAGGGACGTTCGTAAATTTAGCGGATACAATTGGTGGCTTCAAAGCGATTGTTTCTGGCGCATGTGACCACTTGCCAGAAAGCGCCTTTTACATGGTTGGGACAATTGAGGATGTTTATGAAAAAGCAGCTAAAATTGGAGCTAGTGTATAAGTATGGACGTCTCAGTTTATGCAATAGATAAGACATTAATTTCGGTTAAGAATGCTAAAAGTGTAAGTTTACCTGGAGTTTTAGGTAGATTTTGCGTATATCCAAATCATGTATCAATTATTTCTGCACTTCAAAAAGGAGAAATTGAAGTTATGTATTTGGAAGGGAAAACAGAGAAGACAAAAAAAATAGAAATTGAGTCTGGCTTTTTCTCTGTTAAAAACAATGAAGCTATAGCTGTAGTTAAAATGTAAAAGTTATGCAGACATTTAAATCTGTTTTTGATGGAAATTGTGAATTTTTAGCAGGAGCACAAGATATAGATCAAATTCCAGCGTTTAATATTATAGTGCCTGAAGTAGCTTTTATTGGACGTTCTAATGTCGGTAAATCTTCTCTTATCAATGCTGTTACTGGCGTTGATGGGTTAGCTAAAGTTTCTAAGACGCCTGGTAGAACTCAGCAAATCAACTTTTTCAGTCTTAATAGACATGCTATTTTAGCAGACTTACCTGGCTACGGTTTTGCGTCAGTTTCTAAAAAGATGAGAAAACAATGGGATGGATTGATTTTAGATTATTTAACTGGTAGACAACAGCTTAGACGTGCATTCTTATTAATAGATTCACGTAGAGGTATAATGTCTACAGATGATCAAGTCATGAAAATTTTAGATGATGCAGCTGTTTCTTATCAAATTATTTTAACAAAAATAGACGAAATCAAAGACGAAGACTCAATTGTTGCTAAAGTAAAAGAAAATGTTGCAAAATATATAGCTGTGCATCCTGATATTTTAATTACAAGTTCAGCTAAAAATATTGGGATAAAAGATATACAAAAAACAATTATGGATTTTATAAACGAATAGCTGAGAGGCAATATGGATATATTCTTTCAAAACTCACTTACAAATAAATTAGATAAATTTACACCGATTGATCCATCTAATGTTCGTATTTACGCTTGTGGTCCAACTGTATACGATTCTCCACATATTGGGAATGCAAGACCTATTGTAATATTCGATGTACTTTTTAGATTTTTATCTGCTGTTTATCAAAACGTTACATACGTTCGAAATATTACTGATGTAGATGATAAAATAAATAATAGAGCGAAAGAACGAGGAGTTTCTATTCGTGAACTAACGGACGAAGTTATTGAAATTTTCCATAGAGATACAAGCGCTTTAAATGTGTTAAATGTTACTTATGAACCAAGAGCCACAGACAATATACAAGAGATGGTCAATCTAATTCAAAAGTTACTTGAAAATGGCTATGCATATCAAGCAGAAGGACATGTATTATTTCGCGTGAGAAAAGACAAAAATTATGGATGTTTATCGAAGCGTAATTTAGATGATATGATTGCAGGTAGTAGAATTGAAGTTGCTCCATTTAAGGAAGACCCTATGGATTTTGTCTTATGGAAACCGTCTGATGAAGGCCAACCTGCATGGAATACTCCATTTGGAAATGGTAGACCTGGTTGGCATCTAGAGTGTTCAGCTATGAGCCACAAATATCTAGGAGAAACTTTCGATATTCATGCAGGAGGACAAGATTTAATTTTTCCTCATCATGAAAATGAGATTGCTCAAAACCATGGGGCATTTGGGAAAAATATGGCGAATTATTGGCTGCATAATGGAATGTTGCTTGTAAATGGCCAAAAAATGTCTAAGTCACTAGGAAATGTCATACAAATCCGCGAACTTTTGAATAAATATGATGGAGAAATTATTCGCTGTGCATTACTTTCAACACATTATCAAAATGTTTTAGATTGGACAGATAATGTCGTTAATATATCAAAACAGACTTTAGACAGATTCTATAATGCTTTAGATGGTGAAATTTCTGACGTAGTTCCAGACGCTTATAAAGACGACTATGTGTTGAATGCTTTAGCTAGCAATTTAAATACGCCGCTAGCGTTAAGAAATTTACATGCTATTTCAGATAAAATTTTTCAATCAGAATCAGATGAAGAAAAATCTATATATCGCAAAGTTTTAAAAGAGAATGCTGCATTGTTAGGCTTATTAAATAAAACTTCTAAAGCATGGTTTCATGGGAATTGCGATAATTCAGAAATTGAAGAATTATTAGCCAAAAGATCTGGTGCAAAAAAAAATAGAGATTTTAAAACTGCAGATGAAATTAGACAAAAATTACTAGATATTGGTGTAGTTGTTGAAGATAAAAAAGACGGAACCTATACGTGGAAAAGAATTTAGTAATAATTTTACATAGACCTCAAATGGCTGAAAATATAGGAATGGCAGCACGAGCAATGGTGAATTGTGGATTCACAAGGTTAAGATTAGTTCAACCTTTATGTGAATGGCCAAATAAGAAAGCTGATTTAGCATCTGCTGAAAATTTAGATAAAATGCAAATAGAGTGTTTTGATTCATTACAAAATGCGATACGTGATTTAAATTTATTATTTGCAGCATCTGCACGTGATTCTAGAAATTTAATAAAAAAAAACTATAGTGTTGAAGAATGTGTTTCTGAATGTTCATCTTATATATTGCAAGGTGCTAATATAGGAATACTCTTTGGGCCAGAAAATAATGGGTTATCTAACGAAGAAATTTCATTTTGTAATCATATTGTTTCTATAGAAAGTCGTATTTTTTCTTCGTATAATTTAGCTCATGCTGTTTTAATTTTATGCTATAAATTGATGGAGCTAAATTCGAAAAAATCTAGTATAAATTTCCAGACAGGAAAGACAGAAATTGCTGATAAAAATGACATAATGATTTTTCTTGATATTTTAGAAAAAATGCTAGTTGAAAAAAAATATTTTAGAGATAAAGAAAAACATGATCTCATGTTTATGACAATTAGAAATTTTTTTATGCGTTCAGAAATAACAAAGCAGGAGATAAATAGCTTGCTTGGTATTGTTAGTGCAATAACAAATTATAGAGGTATGTAGACATGATTAAGATTTGCGTAGTAGGAATTACAGGAAGAATGGGACAGCAAGTATGCGATATTATCAATAATTCTGATAAATATTGTTTATTTGGTGGTGTTTCTTCTAAATCAGATTTAACAGAATGCGAAGATGTTATAAAAAACTCTGATGTAATTATAGATTTTTCTAACGATGCAGCGTTAAGCAAAATTATTCCATATTGTGTTTCTCATTCGAAACCAATAGTTAGTGGAACTACAGCATTATCTGATTTAACAAAAGAATTAATAGCAAATGCAGCAAAGAAAATTCCATTTTTCTATGCTAGTAATTTTTGTATAGCTATTCATTTAATGGCTGCGTTTACAAAAAAGTCATCTAATGTTTTACACGAATATGATGTAAGTATTTTAGATACTCATCATAAAGCAAAAAAAGATTCACCTTCTGGAACTGCTATTTTCTTAGCAGAAAATGCTGGAGTAGGAAAAGACAAAATTTTAGATAGAAGATGTGGGAAAATAGTTGGTGAACACGTAGTAACGTTTTTCGGAGAAAAAGATAAGCTCCAGCTATTACATGAGGCTTACGATAGAAGTATTTTTGCAGAAGGAGCTGTAAGTATTGTAGAGTGGATTTTAAACAAAAAAAATGGGTATTTCTCTATGAAAGATTTTTTAGAGTCCAGTCAATGCTAACCATAAGGTCTACAATCAAAGATACAAAAGATACATCAGACTTAAAGCCACCGTTTTATGTTTTCCAAATACTTAAACCTCAATTCTTTACATAATATCACATAAAAACGATCGATAACCGTGGCCTTAAATCCGGGGCTCAGTATAATCGTGAGGCTGGCTATTTTCATGATAATTATGTCCAGAAATAGTCCAGTTTTTTGAGTAAAAACGAATTATAAAAATGACACAAAACAAAAATAAGATGACCAAAATACTAGTATTAATACATCATAGAAAATACACGCTAATAAAAATTCCTGGACAAAATTCTTGGATCCCAGTTTTTTTCACTCTCAAAACTGCTAATTTTTGTTGAAATTTCAGGATGGCGTCCCCGACGAGATTCGAACTCGTGTTGCCGCCGTGAGAGGGCGGTGTCCTAGGCCTCTAGACGACGGGGACTAAAAACTTCTTAATTCTACATCAAATAAATGATTGAAGTCAATAGTGTGGGAATTGCGAATCATATCGGTCTTGAGTTAAATTTATTGACGAGCAGTGGCGCGGAGAGTCTGAGCATTTCAACTGATTTTGACAGGATTTTTGCTGCTGGCCTAAAACCAACTCCTTCAAGATACAACGATAATGCCGCTTTCTTGTCTGCTTCCGTGTACTTTTCTCTACTATCTACTGCTCCTTGATATTTCCCACATTCCTTACATCTCCACTTCTGAACTCCATTTTTAAACACAATCTTTATTAACCTCTCGTTGCCTCCATGCTTACAAGCTTTTATTAATTCATAACTCCAAATAATCATCATATCATTACATGCAATGAGCTAATTCGCAATTCCACAAGACTTGACTTTATACTAAATGCATTATACAATGAGATGTAGTATGGAGAGATGGCCGAGCGGTCAATGGCAGCAGACTGTAAATCTGCCGACGTATGTCTACGAAGGTTCGAATCCTTCTCTCTCCACCACTATAAAAAAGTTAACTTGTTTACGCTAATAATTTTCGTATATCATATATCCTTCATAATCCTCTGATTCAGAGGGTTTTCTTTATTTTCGTTACAACATAATCTAGGCAAAAATTGGTCGAGAGAATCACTAAAAAGTCTCCAAATAGCAGAAATCTCTCCAAAGCATGTTGACTAGAGAATTTGCTAATTTATGCTCAGATTTGAGAGCAAAACGCACTTTCCATAAAAACCATACAAATTTTTCCGTCAATTTTACGACCGCATACCATATCGCACTA
>CAYPOM010000002.1:0-106544 GCA_964412505.1 uncultured Alphaproteobacteria bacterium | reverse complement strand
AAAGTGAGATCAGAACTCGAGGTGCGGTAAATTTTATCATCTCGGCATATATTTCCATCTTGGATTGTATATCCACACAATTGTATGTTATTTATTAGTGTTATTGCGAAAGTCAAAACTATGTGTTTTTAGATACTGATTATCAGGACGACGGGAGCGTCTAAAATTACTTTTGCAAGAAGCCTATTAAAGATGCAAAAGTATACTCTGGTAATATAGAAATAACACATATGAAATATAATATAAACTTAAACATTATGCTTCCATGGCAGTAACTCAATACATATTATATTTTAACGCGAAACCCATATAAGTCAAATTATATACCAATAAATCACAAAAAAAGACAATCTGCCATGTAATATCAGCCGAATTTATAAAACAGCTGTGAATAAATCATATAATATACTTTTTAAAACAAGAAAAGTAATGTATCATATTATAGCAATGTATTTTCGGAGATTTTATGGATTATCGTTTCCCTATAGATATAGATGGTTTGAAAATAGCAGCTATAATAGCTGTAATTTCAATAGTCATAAGCATAGTAAATTCTAACTTTGGATGGGTCGGGGCGATATTGACAGTTTGCTGCCTAGGCTTTTTTAGGGATCCAGATAGAGTAACTCCTAAAAACATAAGTAATCAAATAATTAGTCCTGCTGATGGATGTGTACAAAAGGTCTGTGATTGTATTCCACAAGAGGAACTTGGCCTCGGAAATGAAAAAGTGAAAAAAATTAGCATTTTTATGAGTGTTTTTGATGTACACGTTAATAGAAGCCCTGTATCTGGGACATTAGAAAAAATACAGTACATTCCAGGGAAGTTTTTTAATGCAACTTTAGATAAAGCTAGTGTCGATAATGAAAGAGAAATTTTTACAGTGCGTACTGATGACGGGAAAAAAGTCGTATTCGTTCGTATAGCTGGGTTGATAGCTCGTAGAATAAGATGTGATGTGAAAGAAGGGGATAGAATAGAGGCAGGACAAAGAGTCGGAATAATTAGGTTTGGAAGCCGTGTGGATGTATATTTGCCAGAAGATATATCTACTTTAGTAGAAGAAGGGCAGACTACTGTAGCCGGTGAAACAGTAATTGCTAAATTTTAGTAATTTAAAGGTTAGTAAATAGAATGAGAAAAAAGTCTAAATTATCTAGTTTCCCTGTTGTTAGAATAGTTCCATGTGTTATTACTCTCGCAGCATTATGCTTAGGACTGACATCGATAAGATGCAGTTTGTCAGGTCGTTTAGAGATGGCTATAATTTGCTTGTTCTTATCAGCATTATTTGACGCTCTCGACGGTCGTGTCGCAAGGTTTCTCGGATGCCCATCTCAGTTTGGAGCGGAGTTAGACTCTTTGTCTGACCTTGTATGCTTTGGTGTAACTCCTGCAATGATTATGTACACGACAGTATTGATGCAACACTCTACTATTGGGTGGGCTGCTTGTTTGTATTTTACTGTTTGCTGCGCTCTTCGTTTGGCTAGATTTAATGTTGACCAAATAAACAGTGCACATGGAACTAAGGCAGAAAAGGGGAAAGCTCATCTTAGGTTTTTTTTTACAGGCGTGCCTGCTCCGGCTGGCGCTATTCTTGGAGTCTTCCCAGCTATAGTGTATCTACAAGTTCAAAATGATGTTGCGTTATCTTCGGTAGTTTCTATCTTATTTTTAATATTATCTGGATCATTGATGGTGTCTAGAATTCATACATTTTCATCAAAAATGATAAAAATAGAACAGAAACAAATAATTCCTGCAATATTATTAATTAGTTTAGTCGTAATATTTCTAATTGTTGAACCATGGTATACATTATCTGTATTAGTGCTAATGTATGCAATTTCGATTCCTTTTGGCGAGATGCGCTATAGAAAAATCTTGATGCTGAATGGCAAAATTGGAAAGAAAGATTTAGCAAATGAAAAAGCAGAAAATATATAAATATGTTATTAGAGCTGTTATCGCTATATATGTAAGCGCATTTTGTGCATTTGCAGTTAATGGACGTGAGTCAATATTTACAAGTGATGATGTTAGTGTTTTTGCTGATGATCTGGCTAATATAGATTTTCGAAATACAGATGAAGAAAAGAAGCTATATATATACGTAGGAATAGATTTTTTATCTGAAGAATTGGTCGAACTTTTTTCAAAGCTATCTGGAATTGATGTAGTCGTAGATATTTTTGATTCAAATGAAATTTTAGAGGCTAAGTTGTTAGCAGGTGGGAATAGTTATGATGTAGTTTTTCCTACGGCTTTTCCATTTTTTGCTAGACAGCTACAAACTGGAATATTTCAGAAAGTAGATAAAAGTGAATTTGATTACAATGATTTGGATGAAGACATTTTAGAAAAATTGAGAGCATTCGATATAAACAATCAATATTGTATTCCATTTCAATGGGGAATTTCAGGAATTGGTATTAACGAAAAGGTTGTAAAAAAGGTTTGTCCAGATGCTCCATTAGATAGTTTAGCTATTGTTTTCGATAAGAGGTATGCTAGCAAACTAGCGAAACATGGCATTTCTGTGTATGAATCTCATGAAGAATTATTTCCTACTGTACTTGCATATTTAGGAAAAGATCCTGAGTCTTGTGACGAAAATGATTTATCCGAGATTACTCAAACTTTACTTGATGTAAGAAAGTATATTTTTAAGTTCACAAATTATGGTTTCGAAGATTTATTTTCTGGAAGCTCATGCGTAATTTTAGGCACTTCTGGCGATATAAAACACATAATTAGACAAGATCAACAAAAGAATGGAAGATCTAATATAAAGTTTATTTTACCGAAAGAGGGTACTTCTCTGTGGATTGATGTTTGTGCAATTCCAAAAACATCAAAGCACATTAAAAATGCTACTTTGTTTTTAAAGTTCCTACTTTCACCTAAGATTAATGCAATTATAGCAAATTCAACTAGTAGAGCAACTTGCACAATATCATCTAGAAAATATGTGAAGAAGGATTTAATAGATGATAAAACAATTTACCCAGGTGCAAATGTTAAACAAAAAAGTTATATAGAAAAGTATACGCCTGGTTATATAAACAGGTTAAAAATAAAAGCGCTAACGAAAATTAAGGTGTATAACTAAATGAAAAATTATACATTTGGGATATTATCAATATCTCTATTGTTATCCTCTGGATTTTTGATTGATTGTTGTTATGAAATTACTAGGCAGCAAGAGAAGAGTTATTCTACTAAGGTTATTGTGACAAACAATGAGACATCAAGTGATATATGTATTGGATTAGAAAAAGTTGGGATAGCGAAAAGTTCAATTTATGCAAGAATCGCAATAGAATATTTAAAATTAATCGGATATAGGTTAGCTCCAGGTGAATATAAGATAGCGAAAAAATATACTTTATTAGAGGCAATTAAAAAGTTATGTTCAGGAGATGTTATTGTCCACAATATAGTAATATTTAGGGGGCAAACTAAGGTTAGTATTGTAGATATGCTGAATAAGCGAAATGACTTGCTGGGAGAAATAACAGTTGATTTATCTGAAGGTGATATTTTAGCTGGTAAATATGAATTTGTTCATCCTACTACAAAAAACGACATCATATTGCAAATGAAAAAGAGTAAACAACAAATATTAAATGATCTATGGGAATCTAGGACAAGTGGATGTATACTAAATAACGCAGAAGAAGCTATATGCTTAGCTTCTATTATAGCGAGAGAAGCTATGAAAATAGACGATATAAAATTTGTAGCTAGTGTTTTTTTAAATAGATTAAGAACCGGTATGAGATTACAATCATGTGCAGTATCAATATATCATATGACTAATGGAACTTTTGAGGGGATACGCCATTTAAAACTTAATGACAGGTTTGTCGATATTCCTGGAAACACATATAAAAATGTAGGCTTGCCTCCTAAACCAATATGTTCGCCATCAATTATAGATATAGAAGCAGTCACTAATCCAATTAAATCTTCTTATTTTTATTTTGCTAGTAATCCAGATTCAGCAGACTTACATTTTTCTAATACACATGATGAACATTGTGCATATAAGAAAAAATTTAAAAAAGCGTGGGAAAAAATTAGATAGCCGGAAAGTACTTTTGTATTGTATCTGCTTATATCACACATTCTTTCTGAATGCCAATGCGCGTTTTATGCCTGAGTTATCTTTCTGGTGCTTTACTAGAGAAAATTTATTTTGCTCAAAGATTTTACAAACATCTTCAAATTGGTTGTATCCAATTTCAACAATTACTATACCATCTTCATGTAATAATGATTCAGATTTTTGTGCAATTGCTCTGTAGAATATAAGTCCATCTTTACCTCCATCTAGAGCTTGGATAGGATCATATTGCTTTACATTATAGTCTAAATTTTCAATTTCAGATGATTTTATATATGGAGGATTACTTACAATAAGATCGAATTTCTCTAATATGTCGCAATTGTTCAAAAAATCAATTATCTCGAAATTTATATCGCGATTATATAAAGCACTATTCGCATTTGTGATAGCGACTTCCAATACTTTTTTACTAATATCAATTCCAAGCCCTTTTGCGTTTTTAAATTCTATAAGCAACGTTACAATTAGGCATCCACTCCCTGTCCCTATATCAAGTATAGATAAGTCTGATTCTTTTGGGAAAAGAGAAAGCGCTAAATCGATAATCGTTTCGGAGTCTTCTCTAGGGTCTAAAACTTCATCATTTACAAAAAATTTGCGATTGTAAAAGTACTTGCGTTTTATAATCTTACTTATAGGTTTACTTCGTAGATACTCATGTAAAAAACACATAAAAATAACGAATTCATTCTTTGTAAGTAGTTTGCCTGAATTAAAGAATATATCTTCATATGTTGTACAGCAAGCATTTGCAAGCAATATGCGTAGCTCTCTTATTAATACACTATATTCCTTTTCAATTTTGTCATTAGAAATTTTTACTGCAATTTCTAAGGCTAGATTTCTAGCTATTTTCATTTATCGAAAACGTTTCTAATAATTCAGCTTGATGCGCTTCTACCAAAGGCGTAATGATTTCATCTAGCCCAGTTCCTTCCATAATTTGACTAATTTTATATAACGTCAAGTTTATACGATGGTCAGTAACTCTACCTTGTGGAAAATTGTATGTACGAATTCTTTCAGATCTATCGCCAGTACCTATTTGGCTTTTTCTATCTGACGCTCGTTCATTGGCAGCTTTTTGACTTTCTATCTCAAACACTCTCGCTCTGAGAATCTTCATAGCTTTTTGCCGATTCATATGTTGTGACCTTTCATCTTGTTGTGTAACAACAATTCCAGTAGGAATATGCGTAATTCTTACAGCGCTTTCTGTTTTGTTTACGTGTTGCCCTCCAGCACCAGATGCACGCATGACATCAATTTTTAAGTCTTTTTCATCTAGTTGTACATCAACTTCTTCAGCTTCCGGAAGAACTGCAACAGTAGCAGCAGATGTGTGTACTCTTCCTCCAGATTCTGTAACCGGAACTCTTTGAACCCTGTGTACACCTGATTCGAACTTCAAAAGAGCAAATACGCCTTTCCCACATATACTTGCTGTAGCTTCTTTAATACTTCCAATTCCAGTTTCATTACTGCTCAAGAGTTCAAATTTCCATTTTTTATGTTCTGCGTATTTTTGATACATTCTTAGCAAATCGCCAGCGAAAAGACCCGCTTCATCTCCTCCTGTACCAGCTCTGATTTCAATAATCGCATTTTTTTCATCCATTACATCTTTAGGTAGAAATTTCACTTCGACATCTCTTTTCAATTTTGGAAGAGATTTCTTTAATGCGACTAATTCCTCTTCAGCTAATGTTTTCATATCTGCGTCCAACGATGGATCTTTTAGCATTTCTGATAAACTTTGTTCTTCTTGCAATGCATTTTTATATACAGAAATTACAGAAACGTAATCTTCTGTATCAGCGAATTCTTTTGATAATTTTATGAAGCTATCTGAATCTCCTGCATGTTCAGCTAACATGATTTTTAAATCTTCATATCTATTCAAAATTTTATCCATCATATTTTCTATGGACATATTCAACTCCTAGGCTGTTTTTTCTTCAGATTTTACAGCTGTTTTGCTTTCTGTTTTTTGGTTTTTTTCTGTATTAACATTATTCTCTTTGAGATGGTCATCTTTCTCTATATCACTTTTAGTCCTCTCATCCTTTGCATTTTTTAATTCTTCCTCATTCACTACTAATTTATATTGCTTTTGTACTGTAAAATTGTCTTCTTTATTTATAAGATATTCTAGTCCTGCTAACGCTGCTACTATAAGACCAAACATAACCCATGTAAATGCAAAAAATTTTTGTTTCATAATTGCTCCTTACTTTAACTTTTTATTTTCTTCTTGCTTTTTTAATATTATAGAGTAACTTTTAAATGCCCTTAAGATTGTGAAAGATTCCCTTAGTTGTAAATCCTTCTCGATTCTTTCTTCTAAAGGTAACTTCCTACACAATAAATCAAAATCGTCGTCTTCACTTTTTTCTTTAGATTTTGAGAGCTCCTTTACTTTCTTGCGAATTTCTCTATCTGATTTAGAATCAACATTTTTAAGCCCAAACAAATCTTTTACAAATTCCATGATTTTATTTACAGTGTGTTGGTTAACTTCTTCTTGCTCATTTTCTTTTTGGATTTTCTTTGCTGTGCACTCAGTTAAAACAGCGCTTTCTTCAGACAAGCCACCTATTGCATGTTTAATATTTTCTTCTCTTAAACATGTGTAATCCTTTAATTCTGAAATAGACGCAGGTTTTACTTCTACGTCAGGTGAAACGCCTTTGCATTGTATGCATTCGCCTGAAGGTTTGTAGTGCATAGCAATTGTTATTTTCATTCCAGTTTTATTAGACAAAGGAATCAAACTTTGTACAGAACCTTTTCCAAATGTTCTTGTTCCGACAATAATTGCCCTCTTGTTATCTTGTAAAGCTGCTGCGACAATTTCAGGTGCAGACGCTGTTCCACTGTTAACTAGTACTACAACTGGTTTACCTTCTAATACATCACCTTTTTTTGCGTTGAACTCAAAAAATGTCGCAGGGACACGACCTTTTGTAGTGACTATTTTTCCTGAATCTAAAAATGCATCTGCGACTGAATATGCTTCATCTAATAATCCTCCTGGATTATTTCTCATATCTAGAATTACGCCTTGAAATTTATCTCCTAGATTTCGTTTAGCATCTTGTATGAATTTAAGCATATCTTTTGTTGTATTTTTATCAAATGATGAAATTCTTATATATCCAACTCCATCTAAAAGCTCTGCTTTTACAGATTGTATTTTTATTATGTCTCTAGTAATTTCTACGTCGAATGGATCTTTGCCTGTCCTTTTTATTTTTAGTTTGACTTTTGTTCCAGGCTTTCCTCTTAACTTTGTGACAGCTTCGTCTGCTGAAATCCCATTTATATATTCATCGTCTATGCATATAACATAATCCCCAGATTTTAGCCCTTCCTTGTACGCTGGTGTGTCATCTATCGGAGTTACGATTCTTATAAGCCCTGAATCTATTATTATTTCAGTCCCTATACCGCCAAACTGACCGTCTGTTTGTTCTATCAATGATTTAAATGTTTTTTCATTTAAATATGATGTGTGAGGATCTAAGTTTGATAAGAATCCTTCTACTGCTTTCAATAGTAACTCAGAATTTTCATATTTTACAACATGATTATTTTTTACTGAATCTACTATAGCATTTAAAAAAATTGCAAGAGCTTTTTCTTTCCCTACATTTTTTACTAATGCCTCAGGAAGAGCTAAAGATTCTCCTTTCCCAACTGCACTTGCTACACTGCTATCTGTAATTTCTCCATGTTCACTATCTTCTGTCTTATTTGCGTCACAGCAAAAAGAAAAATTACATACTCCAACAACAGAAAAAATCAGAAAGTTAAATACTAATTTGTTATGTAGCATACAGATAGCCTAAAAATTTCAAAAATTATACTTGGCGTTATGTTAAAAATCAAGTAAACTACGTATATAAAGTAAGGTGTAATACAAAATGACAAACCATCATAACAATTCTGAATACAGTGCAGATTCTATTAAGGTATTAAAGGGCTTAGATGCAGTTAGGAAACGCCCAGGAATGTACATTGGTGATACTGATGATGGTTCAGGGTTGCACCATATGGTCTTCGAGGTCGTCGATAATGCTATCGATGAGGCTCTTGCTGGTTATTGTAAATCAATAAAAGTAACAATCCACGAAGATGGTTCTGTTTCTGTTTCTGACGATGGAAGAGGTATTCCAACTGATATACATCCTGAGGAAAATGTATCAGCAGCTGAAGTTATAATGACTCGTTTACATGCAGGTGGTAAGTTCGATCAGAATTCTTACAAAATTTCTGGTGGATTACATGGCGTTGGCGTATCTGTCGTAAATGCTTTATCTGATAGATTGGACCTTACAATACATAGGGATGGGGGAGAATACTACATAAGATTTAGAGAAGGTGAAGCTGAAAAGCCTTTAGAGAGAATAGGTGAGGCAGGGAAATTACATGGGACATCAGTTAGGTTTTGGCCTTCGGCATCTATTTTCAAGACTACAGATTTTGTTTATAGCACTTTGGAACATAGATTAAGAGAATTAGCCTTTTTGAATTCTGGCGTAAGAATTGAATTACGAGATTTACGAGAAGGAAAGGAAAATAGCTGTGTTTTGCATTATGAAGGTGGGCTTATAGAATTTGTAAAACACTTAGATAAATCTAAAACACCTTTAATTGAAAAACCTATATTTGTAAAGGGAGAAAGAGACGGGATTTTTGTCGAAGTTGTTTTCGAGTGGACCGATAGTTATCACGAAAATACTATGTGCTTTACAAATGCAATTCGCCAGTCTGATGGTGGAACACACTTGGCAGGATTTAGGAACGCATTGACACGTGCAATAACTGGTTATTTATCAGAGAATATGAAAAAAGAAAAATACAGCCCAACTGGTGAGGATTCAAGAGAGGGTCTAACTTGTATTTTATCTGTGAAAGTTCCAGATCCAAAGTTTTCATCTCAGACGAAAGACAAGCTAGTTTCGTCTGAAGTTAGGCCAGTAGTCGAATCAGTTGTCGGTGAACAGTTAAATACATGGCTTGAGGAACATCCTGTCGATGCTAAAAAAGTTATATTGAAAATCATAGAGGCAGCAGCAGCTCGTGAGGCAGCTAGGAAAGCAAGAGAACTAACTAGAAGAAAAAATTCTTTGGAAATTTCAACTCTTCCTGGGAAATTAGCAGATTGCCAAGAAAGGGATCCAGCCTTATGTGAGTTGTTTTTAGTCGAGGGAGACAGCGCAGGTGGTTCAAGTAAGACTGGTCGTGATAGAAGATATCAAGCGATTTTACCATTAAAAGGTAAAGTATTAAATGTTGAAAGATCAAGATTCGATAAGGTGTTAGCAAACGCTGAGATTGGTACTTTAGTCTCAGCTATAGGTGCAAGCGTAGGAGATGGTAAGTTTGACGTTACAAAACTTAGGTATCATAAGATTATAATTATGACAGATGCTGATGTCGACGGAAGCCACATTAGAACGCTACTTATGACATTTTTCTTTAGACAGATGCCTGAAATAATAGAAGGTGGATATTTATATGTAGCTAGACCACCTCTTTTCAGGGTAAAGAAAGGTAACTCTCAAATATACCTAAAAGACGAAAAAGCTCTTGAGGATTATTTGATGAATTCGACAATAAGTTCGGCGTTTTTGTCTATTGGCGAATCTACATTTAGAGATGATGTTTTGAAAGATATGATTCATTCTGCTAGTGTTGCTAAAGCTAAGTTACAGTATTTATATAATGATGTACAAAATGATGTTTTAGTAGATCATCTTGCCATGTTTAACATGCTGACTACGCATGGTGATTTTAATTCTAATTTAGATGCGATGTTAGCTGCTATGAAAAGAAATAGTGGTGGTGAATGGTATATGAAAGAGGATGATGATTTTTACAATATCATTCGCAAGGAAAGGGGGGTAGAGGAGACATTTGAATTCCCCAAAAAACGTATAGGTTCTTATGAACTAGGTGTAGCATGCAAGTATGCGTCTAAATTAAGAGTTTTGGCAGAAAATAATGCTATTTTAAATATTAAAGATAGTACATATAATGTGAGGAATTTGTCGGATTTGGTTGCTTCTTTTAATAAAGGTGCGAAGAAAGGCATTTCTGTCAACCGTTACAAAGGTCTTGGGGAAATGAATCCAGATCAGTTATGGGAGACTACATTAAATCCTGAAACTCGTACTTTATTGCAAGTTAAATGTGAGCATGCAGAAACTGCTGATGAGGCGTTCACAATGCTTATGGGCGAAGTCGTTGAGCCAAGAAAAGAATTTATTCAACAGAATGCTCTAAAAGTTATGAATTTAGACACTTAATTTTTTAGGAGAGGTTGTTGGGTAAAAAAAAACGAAAAAAAATACAAATTAACATACCCCATAATAGTGCTAAAGTTATTTCGTATGCACTGTTTTGTGGGTTTGTGTTTGTATTTCTACTTTGTTCATACGTTTGTTATGATATTCCAAGCCTTTCTTTACTGAAGGTTTCTACTAGAAAGTCTAGTATTATTTTTGAAGATTGCAACGGAAATGTTATTGCAAGTTATGGTGACTTGTTTGGAAAAGTAGTAATGACAGATGAACTTCCAAAACATGTTTATCAGGCTGTTCTAGCTATAGAAGATAGGCGATTTTATAATCATTTTGGTGTAGATTTAATAGGAGTTTTTCGTGCTATCCATTCAAATATAATGAAAAACAAAATTCAAGGTGCTTCAACGATTACTCAACAATTAGCTAAAAACTTATTTTTAACTCCTGACCGTTCAATTAAACGAAAATTGCAAGAGTTGATTCTATCTTTCATGATAGAAAGTAAATTCACAAAAAATCAGATATTAACGATATATCTTAATAGAGTTTATTTCGGTGGCGGTGCATATGGTATAGATGCTGCTGCGCATAGATTCTTCGGGAAAAATGCAAAAGATTTAGACCTACTTGAATCAGCAAAATTGGCTGCATGTTTGAAATCTCCTACTGCTTATTCCCCAATCTCTAATCAAGATGCTTCAGATACACGTGCTGCTATAGTTTTATCTGCAATGCTTGAGTGTGGTTTTGTAAAAAAAGTTGAAGTAGATGAATGTATAGAAAATTGTGATAAAAACTACAAAATAACAGAAACTATGTCAGATAATAGATATTTTACTGATTGGGTAATGGAGATTATTCCTAATTTATGTTCGTCAGACGAAGATCTTATTGTAAGAACTACGTTAGATCGTAGAATGCAAAAAAATGCTATAGCTATTGTTAGAAAGTATTTACTTGATGATGGTTTCAAGTTAAACATAAATCAGATGGCTCTTGTTTGTATGGATAGTACAGGCGCTGTAAAATCTATGGTAGGAGGTCATACATATAGCCAAAGCCAATTTAATAGGTGTTTTGCTGCAAGATCAGCAGGTTCTTCTTTCAAATTTTTTGTTTATTTAAATGCTTTAGAAAATGGTTTAGATCCTTTAGATTGTGTATCAGATAATTCAATAAAAATTGGCAATTGGTCTCCAAAAAATTATCATTGGCAGAGTAGGGGACAGTTGACTTTGTGCGATGCTTTTGCATATTCAGTAAATACATGCGCTGTTAGATTAGCAAAAAAATTTGGGGTTAGGAGTATAAAAAACACAGCTAGAAAATTAGGATTTTCTTGTGACATACCGAATGATTTAACAATGGCTTTAGGTAGTGGCGCTGCTAATATTTTTGAGTTAACGGCATGCTATGGAGCTGTATTAAATTCAGGTTATAAAATTGATCCGTATGGCATAATTAGTATTCGTACGAAATCTGGAAAACTGCTATATAGAAAACGCATTGAGCGAAAACGAGTTTTGAGTCACGATGTTTGTGAGAAGATGAAAAAGTTGCTAAAATCTGTGGTAGATTATGGTACAGGGAAAAAAGCTAAATTGCCAATTCAAGCATATGGTAAAAGTGGAACATCAAATAATAGCATGGATGCCTGTTTTGCTGGCTTTGCAAAAAATTTAGCGACATCCGTGTGGGTAGGAAATGATGTTATGAGCCCTATGGCAAAGTCTGTGACAGGTGGTACTATCCCTGCTAGAGTTTGGCACGATTATATGTATTCAGTTTTGTATAATGAAGATTTATCGAATGATATTCCTGAAATAAAAATTGATATGTATAAATTAGCCGATCAAAAAAGAAGGCGTAAAAAAATATCGAATTTTATAAAGCACTTGGAACGTTGAAATGAATTGGGAAGAGTATATTAATGGTATTCAAAAACTTCAAAGGAAAAACAGGAAGGTATTTTTTAAAAAAATCTTTAACATAAACGATGTTCCAAATTTGAATGATAGCGTACTTAACAATAGCATGTTTAAGCACGAATCAGACGATTTTTTAAGCGTAAGAGACCTCCTGAAAAATGAAAGGAAAAATTTCAAAAAAGAACATGTAATAGACTTACATGGTTTTACACTAAATGATGCTATGGAGCAATTAGAGAAGTTTATTCTAGAAAAAGCTGCAATTGGAATAAACGATATAATTGTAATTACTGGTGGCAGTTGGAAAAACAACAAAACTATTAGAAAAAGTTTTCTAGAAAGAGTAGAGAGAGAACTATCCGCTTTTATATCTGTTGTATCGTGTGCAGATAGAGCAGATGGAGGAGAGGGAGCATTTTACGTAAAGATACGTAAATCTATGAGAGCAAAAAAAATGAGGTAATATCAAAATATGTATTCTATAATTTTGAAAAATCTGTTAGCATAAAATTGTATATATTTTTGGAGGTTTTGTATTATGTTGACAGTCGGTGATAAATTTCCTGAGTTCTCTTTGGTTTCTTTAAGTGAGCAAACTGCAGATCAATTAAACATGGACAATGCATTTAAAACAATATGCAATAATACTTATACAGGTTGGAAAGTAATTTTCTTCTATCCTAAGGATTTTACATTTGTTTGTCCTACTGAAATTATTGGATTTGCTAATTTGTTAAAAGAGTTTCAAGATAGAAATACTCAAATTTTGGGGTGTAGTGTAGATAGTGAGTTTGTGCATTGGGCATGGAAAAAGTATCATACTCCTTTAAATAAACTAAATTATCCATTAATGTCTGATTTTCATAAAACTCTCTCTTCAAATCTAGGGATACTTGATTGTGAATCTGGTGCAGCAAAAAGAGCATTATTCATTGTCGATCCAGAGAATATAATTCGCTTTGCGATGGTAACAGACATGGGGATTGGACGTAATCCTGTCGAAGTCTTGAGAGTACTGGATGCTTTGCAAACAGGCGAATTATGTCAGTGTGGTTGGATAAAAGGCGATAAACCAATAGATAAATCAAACTTAACTGTGTAGACTATTTGTAAGTAAGACAGCCTTATTAAGAGATATGGCTGTCTCTTATTTATTTTCTATAATTCCTTCTATAAAATGTTTTCTACAGAGTGGTACATACGACTCATTTCCTCCTATCTCAATTTGTTCTCCAGAGCGCAAGACCGTTCCATCTTTGTCAATCCTTGCGTTCATAACAGCTTTTGAGCCACAAAAACACATAGTTTTTAGTTCTTTTATAGAATCTGCAATTGCTAATAAACGCATACTTCCTTCAAATAGGTTGCCTTGGAAATCAGTACGTAACCCATACGCTAAAACAGGAATATTGAATGTATCAACAACACTTGCTAATTGTTCTACCTGTTTTTGAGTTAAAAATTGAGATTCATCTACAAGTACACATGCTGTATCTTGTTTATCTTGCATAAATTGAAAGAAGTTAAAATCCTTATCGTACAATGTTGCTTTTGCTTTTATGCCTAGCCTTGATGTTACTTCTCCATAACCATATCTATTATCTAACGAAGATGTAAAAATTTCTGTTTTCATACCACGTTCTGTATAGTTATGGCTAGCTTGTAACAAATTAGTCGATTTTCCAGCATTCATTGCTGCATAATAAAAATACATCTTTGCCATTTCAACCTCTGATGATTTATACCTAGTCGATTAATAATTCTAATGCTATTTCTTCGTCCGTTCTTTTTAAATACATGTCACGTAATGTAGTATATGTATCAATAGAATTATATAGTATGCTATCAATTGCTTCAAAATTATTTGATCTATCGTTAATAGCCTCAATTGGTTTTTGTCCAAACTTAAACCATGTTGGATACACGTAATAAAGCGGATCTAAAAATATCCCTCCTACAAATCCAATCATATCTCTAGGTGAGGATGGGCCTAAAATTGGTAGAACTATATAAGGCTTACCTACCAAGCCGTAGTTTTCTAAAACATTACAAAATGTAATTTCTTTTGAATTCAATTTAAACAACCTACTTGCAGGATCAAACAGTCCCAAAATGCCGATTGTTGAATTTATTAAAAATCTCCACACACTTTTTGTCGTATCTTTGCCATTTAAACACATAAAATGGAATATGGCAGAGCATGGCATGCGTAAGTTATGTAAAAAATTTGAGACACAATCACGCATTTTATCGTTAACGCCATACTTGTATGCTATAGAAATATTCCTAAGCATATATTTATCTAAAGCAATATTAAATTTTGTGACTTTTCTATTTAATGCTTGGAAGGGATCTCTTTTTTTTTCTATGTTAATATGTGGATTTTTACTTTGCATTTCATAAAGCGCTTTTTCACTAGCACATGAGCAAACCAAAAATGGAATTACCAAACAATAAGCTCGAAAAATATTCATTACATTCTACCTTTAAAACTTTAGTACAAAGTTACAGTACATGCTTGTGCGGCATTTAATGTCGAAAAGTTAGAAGAAACTGGTAATCTTACAAGTATATCGCAAGAATCTTTTGTCAGTCTTCTTAGTCCATTACCTTCACTACCTATAACAAATGCATATCTAATTGAAAAATCTAGTTCAGCTAAATTTGATGTTCCACGCTCATCTAAGCCCACGCACCAATAATTATGCTTTTTCAATGTTTTCATACATTGCGCTAAATTAATGACACGAACAATCGGAACGATTTCTAAGGCTCCTGATGCGCTTTTAGCTAAAACTGCAGATTCTATTGGAGCATTATCTTCTGTTGTGACAATACATTTAGCACCAAAAACTGCAGCAGAACGAAGTATTGCTCCAACATTATGTGGATCTGTAATTTGATCTAAAAGTAATATTGGTCTATTGTCATCAATTTCCAGTATATCTTCTAAAAAAACATTGCATAGACGTTCTGTTAAAACAGCACAACATTGATGAATCGCGTCTTTTCCAAATATATCACTAAATACCTGCTTATCTACGATTTCTGCTTTTACAGACTTAATATTAGGAAATTCTGCTATTTGAGTTTTATTTGATACAATAAAACGTAAAATTTTCCTATTAGGATTATTTAAAGCAGCAGTAACAGCATGTGTTCCATATAACCAAACTGTCTTGCTTCTTGCCTCGTTCTTTTTCATAGATTCTTCTTACGCCATATTTTTCAGCATTTTTTTTACTTCTTCCTCGACTGTGCTTCTTACTAAATCAGGTAGCACATCATCTAAATATGATTTTACATAAGATTGAACAATTTTCTTTACATAATCACTAGTTCCATCAAAGTTTGTTGCATCATCAAAATGCTTAGTTAAGTTTGATATTGTATTTTCTGGCATTTTTACCTCTAAATTCTTATTATAATTTTCTCTTTTTACAATATTTGATCTTAAAATTTGTTTTACAATATTTGGATCTTTTTCTAAAATTACATCGTTATGCTTTATTCCATCTGTATTAGATATAGCAGATGGATTTTGTTTGGTTGTTTGTCCGGTAGAAACATCAATAGCTTTTGCGGTAAGTTGCTCTAAACTATCTTCTCTCTTTACAATATTATTTTGTTTATCCATTCTTTCATCTACATTTTGTTGAACATCCTGTTGAGAAGACTCCTGCAAACTAACTTTATTCTGAGATTCAGCATATTCGTGTGCCATGACTTCTTTTCTTAAATGTTCAGGTAATAAACCTCCTAGATCTTTATTATTAGTTTGCATCAGCTTTAGAAAAGTCGTTACATCAGTTTCACCTTGCTGATCATCTAACGAGCTCTTGCTAATTTTTACAATTTTCCCATCATCTCCGATCATGTCAGTCAGTTCCAAGACAGACGAATTCTCGTCTGTCTCTACCATTTTCTTGATTGATTCGAATATATCTTTATCGTTCTTATTATCAGCCATGATATCTTCCAATTAACTAGCGATATGTTTTGTATCATCGTCTATCGAATGAATTTTTGCGTGATCTTTGTATTTTATTTCATCCAAAACGTTTGTTTTTTTCCCTTTCATTACATTATCAAATGTCAATTTCCCCATAGATTGCAAGATTTTTCCTTTTGCTAACACAAGCTTATGTTTAGCTTCTGCTAGAGAAATCCTTAGATCACATAATTGTTTTTCACGAACAAGCGTCTCTGTAATAGATTTCATACCGAGTTCTGATTCTTGACGATCTCCAGCTACTCCTACTTCAGCACTATGTACAGCAGTACTTGCACTTTTAATAAGTGATTTACATGTTACATATTGTTCATAATTAGTAATACACTCATTTTCTACTACAGTCCTCTGTATAACAACATCGCATGCAGCTCTTTTTGATTCTTCATGAGCAAGTGATATTGCCGAATATGTATTTCCACTGCCTTCATGATTTTCGAAAATAGGCAATGTCGCAGAAAATGTGATCGATTTGAAATTTTTATTTTCTGTGTATTTTACATCACCTTGCGCAGGAGCGTTGTTCCTTCTATGTAATGAACGCCCAAACGCTACTTTCACATCACACTTTGGCCCCAATTTACCGTATGTAGCATCTAAAATATGTTCTGATGCTTTTTGTGTAAACATAGCTGATAAAAGCAAAGGATTATTTGCCGCCGCTATTTTCTTTATTTCATTTATGTCATTTGGTATATCAATATTAATGTTAGGAAGTTCGACTTCGTCTAGAGGAACCAATGTAGTCAATTTTTTGAAATTCGCTCTAGCTGCTAACAGCTCAAACTTAGCTTGGTCTGCAAAGTAAATTGCTTCAGCATAGTCTGCCTCTGCTTTCGATACGTCAAATTTAGTAGCTAACCCAGCGGCAAAACGAGCTTTCTCTCCTTTAAGAGCTTTTTCTAAATTCTCCTTTTTCATATTTGCGAATTTAGATTTTTCAGTACTATACCAAAGAGTACATGTTGCTTCTAAAATGTTATATATCACTTGTTGAGTTTCTGACTCAAGTTTCCATTTCGCAGCATTTGCATTTTCTTCAGAAGCTTTCATATTGTTAATAGTAGAAAAGCCGTTAAATACATTTTGTGATAAGACTACCTGAGTGTTTCCATCTTTAGAGCGTCTCGTGTAATTTTGAGTTCCTTTTTGTTCTTGTGTGTAATCATCATTTGAATTTGATTTTGAGAATTCTGCATGTATATTTGGAAGAATTGTAAGTTTTGATTGCAATTGCTTGAACCTTGCTGATTTATACTCTGATGTTAACCGAGCTATTTTTGATGTCCTATGTATAGCTATATTAACTCCAGCTTCAAAATTTGTTTTATTTCCAAGATGAGCCAGTTTATCATGAAATTCATGTTCAGAGACATTCCAATGCTCATTAGAAAAACGACCTAAGCCATCTCCATCTTTTTTATCCCAATTTTCATATTGTCCAACTTTCTGTGGAGCTTTTAACCAAGGCCTCCGGATATTAGAATGTGCTACTTTTTCTGATGCTTTACGGCCTCTATTTTTTTTAGCAGTGGATACATTTATTTGATCATTTTTCTTTTTTACTTCTTTTGTAATTTCATTTTGTCGTTCGTTACCACCAGCAAAACAATCTAATGTAAATATACAGCAGAGGAACAAAATACTTTTTTTCATAATGGCCTCATCTAACTTCTCAAATAATATAACATACTATTCATACTATTCATAATTCATAAACAAAACATTAATCGATGTTGTACTTTTTCGATAGTGAATCTCCGAACTTGCGCATAGGTTTTTCTATAACGTTATAACTCACTTCTGTAAGAAGTAATAATGTTATAATGTACAACCATCCACATTCTAACGAATTAGTTTTAATTGATAGATAGTTCGAATTGGATAGCCAGTTAATAAAAAAGGAAAGGAACATTTGATATATGTAGAACGAATAAGACCTATCACCTAAATATTCTAGCATATTTTTTATAATAGGAATATTTAGTACTCCTTTGTTATATACAGCTAAGTATACTAACCACACAGAGAAGAATACTGCTGTATTACACCATCTTACTTCATCTTGAACTGCAGAAAAATTTTGAGGACACCACATTCCGAAAATCAAGATTAATGATAAGCAAGACCAAATCCAATGATTTTCTGCCGTATCTGCTTTTTTCCTATCGTATGTAATACCTAAAAATGTTCCTAGTAATAAACCATCTAAATTGATGAAAATGTTATAATAGTTTAACACTGAAAGATGCAATACATGATCAAATATCCAACGAAAACAAAACCAGCTTATCGCACCAGAAATCAGAAAAAATTTAACTCTACTAGTATTGTTTTTTAACAGCAAAAATACTACAGGGAAAGTTAAATAAAAAAACACTTCGATTGATAATGTCCATAAAGGACCTGTACCTTGTAGATGGAATGCTTCATATAAAACATTTGTATTTACACAATCTGCATAATTGCACGAGATTATATCAAATAAAGTTTTGATCGCACCTAAGATAGCTACTCGATCGTTAGTAAAAATGCTATGAAAAGAAATAATAATAAGTAATACTCCAAGTAATGCTGGGATTAATCTAAACGCTCTTCGAACATAAAAAGACTTCAAAACGTTTCCAGAAGAATACAGCCTTTCAACAAAATCGTCAGATTTACAGCAATTCTCTAACTTGTTTTTTTGAGTAAATGCGATTACAAACCCGGAGATTACGAAGAATAAATATACTCCGCATGATCCGTATTGGAAAACGCTTGGTACTGTATTTTGAAAAAAGGCGATTGGAGCGACTAAACATACATGTTGTAGCAAAACCATTATACATGCAATCCCGCGTAATCTTTGTAATTCTTTTAACACTTTTATTCTCCTAATTTTCTTGTTTGTTTTTATAAGCAATTGATGACTCTAAAAAGCCGTCGATATTTCCATCTAAGACTGCCATAGCGTTTCCAACCTCAAAATTTGTTCTCAAATCTTTTACCATTTGATATGGCTGCAGAACATAAGAGCGAATTTGGTTACCCCATCCAATATCAGATTTACTCGCTTCCTCTTGACTTTGCTTTGCCTCTCTTTCTCTTAATTCTAACTCATACAAACGGGCTCGTAACATATCAAAAGCAATTGCTCTATTTCTATGTTGAGAGCGATCAACTTGACTTTGAACGACTATTCCTGTCGGAATATGTGTAATACGTATTGCACTATCAGTTTTATTTACATGCTGTCCCCCAGCTCCAGAAGCTCGATATGTATCAATCCTAAGGTCCTTATCTAAAATTTCTATCTCAATCTTTTCATCAATTACTGGGTATACCCAAACAGATGCAAAACTTGTGTGTCTCCTCGCATTAGAGTCAAATGGAGAAATCCTTACCAATCTATGGACACCAGATTCAGCTTTTAGCCATCCATAGGCTCTCAATCCACTTACTTGAATTGTTACAGATTTAATTCCTACATCTTCAGTTGTTTCGTCAATAAGAGAAAGTTTGTAGCCGCGTTTTTCAGCCCAGCGCGTATACATACGAAGCAACATTGATGCCCAATCTTGAGCTTCAGTTCCTCCAGCTCCAGCATGTATTTCAATATAACAATCGTTTTTATCGACTTCACCAGATAATAAATTTTCAAGCCTATAAGATCTAACAGACTTTTCTAAAGATAAAATAGTAGATTCAATTTCACTAACAATTTCATCATTTTCTTCTAACTCTGCAATTTGCAACAATTCTTCAGAATCAGATAACTCAGACTGAAATTTTTCAAATTTTTTTATTTCACTTTCTATATCAGCTCTTTCTTGTAAAATTTTTTTAGCATGTTCAGCATCGTTCCATAAGTCAGGATTTTCAGCTTCAGCATTTAGTCCATTCAACTTTTTATTTAGGTCGTCGAAGTCAAAGAAACCCCCTTAAGAAATCAAGTGTTTCTTTTATAAAATTTATTGACTTTACAATTTCTTCTTTCATAACTTTATTGCCGTTTATTTATTTTCCAACCACCACCAATAGATTTACACAAATCTACTATCGAATTAAGTAAATTTTGCAGAGCATCTACTTGATCTAGCTGGGCAACTAAGAAATTCCTTTCTACATCTAGTAAATCTATCAATCCAATTAATCCAGCTTTATGCTTTTCAATAGCTAAACTATAACTTCTTGCTAGCGCTCCCTTAGTCTCCGTAGTAGATGCAACAATTTCTCTCCACTTTACATTTGAAACTATGGAATCTTTTGCTTCTTTAAATGCATTTCTGACTACATGTTTGTAGTTCTCAACAGACTGTTTATATTGTTCTTCTGCTATTCTTTTTTTCATAATAAGGCGTCCCCCATTAAAGACAGGAAGACTGACACCTAAGTTTGCAAGCCATGTATCTGCTGTATTAGTCGTAAGTTTTTGCAATGCACCACTTTCGAAACCAACTGAACTTGTAATAAGAAATGATGGTAAAAATGCAGCTTTAGCAACCCCAATCCTCTCGTTATATGCTAGTAGTTCTTCTTCAGCTTGTCCAATATCTGGCCTTCTCTGTAACAAATCTGATGGAATGTTTGATGGTATAATATCTACCAAATCTACATTATTTATATTTTTATATACTATCGAAGGATTTATAATTTCTTTAGGAGATTCTCCAATTAATGTACATAAAGCTGTTTCAATCTTACAAAAAGCATCTTCTAATTTAGCTAAGGTCGTTTCTGCATTATGTAAGTCAGCTTTGACTCTATTAAAATCTAACTCATTGCAGTATCCATTTTCAAAGCGACTCTTATACATGTCAAACGTTGATTTTCTAGTTTCTAACGTTCTTTTCGCTATATTTATTTTTTCTTCCATAGCTATGTATGAAAAATATGCTTTTGCTACTGATGCAGTTAAAGATAAAAACAACGCTTCCTTAGCCATCTTACTAGCTAAAAATTCATTGTAAGCCACTTTACTTTGCGCTAAACTTTTACCGAAAAGATCGATTTCATATGAAGCAGATAAGCCACTACTTACTACGCTCTTTTCTCTGTCATTCGCATTTATTGGATAAATACCTTTAGCAGACATCTTTGTCTTTTTTATATCTGAAGTAAAATTAATATTCGGCGAGAATATAGTTGACATTGCGGAATCATGCGCTAATTCAAAAATTTTTATTTTAGAAATTGCATTTTTCATTTCTCCATTTGATGCAAGGGCTTTCTCTTCAATCGCATTCAAATTTCCGTCATTGAATATTGTCCACCATTTGTTCCCACCAAATTTCTTATATAATTCTTCATAGACTATATCTACAGATTTATCAACATCTGGCATTTCCATCTGAGGTTTTTTATATTTAGGAGCTAAAGAACATCCTGTTAATAAAGAACCAATGCAACAGACAAATATGAAATTTTTGCTCATTCTTATTCTCCTATTTTTTCTGCTTCTTTCTTTGTAGCGTATCCACGAAAATATTCGCTCATTTTAGAAACAATTACAAAGAAAAGAGGAATGAATAGTGGAGCTATAAAAGTAGCTCCCACCATTCCACCGATAATACCTGTGCCTAGAGAGTGTCTGCTTGCAGCACCAGCTCCACTACTAATAGCTAAAGGCAAACATCCAAAAATAAATGCCAATGAAGTCATTACAATCGGACGTAATCTTAATTTAGATGCATATAAAGCAGCATTTAATAAATCTTCACCTTTTTTCCGAAGCTCAACAGCAAACTCCACTATTAAAATTGCATTTTTTGCAGCTAACCCGATTAATGTTATCAAAGCAACTTGGAAGTATAAGTCATTGCTATATCCTCGAAGCCAAGTTGCTAAGATCGCCCCAAACATAGCGAATGGTACTGCGAGTAATACTGCTACAGGTAAAGACCACCTTTCGTATTGAGCTGCCAAAATTAAGAAAACGACAATAAGACCAAGCAACATGGCAATTCCGCCAGTACCAGCTGATACTTTTTCTTGGTACGAAGATCCACTCCATGCATACCCATAATTTTCATCTAAAGTTTTATTGAAAACTTCTTCAATTGCGCTCATAGCTTCTCCTGATGTATATCCAGGAGCTGGTGAGCCAATTATTTTTGCAGATATACGTCCATTGAATCGTGTAATATCATCGCATCCGATCGTTTCTTCTAATTTTGCAAATGCAGATACAGGAATCATTTCTCCTCGCTGCGATTTTACGTAAACGTCTTCCATTTGTTCTGGGAATGCTCTATAATCGGCTTTTGCTTGCAGTATAACCTTAAACGTTCTACCTGATTTTGTAAAATCGTTTATGTATGTTGTTCCAAATGCAGACTGAATCGCAAGATACAAATCATCAATTGAAACGCCCATAGAAATAGCTTTTAAATTATCTACAGTGAGTTTGAACTGAGGCGAACTGGCATTAAACGTGCTATTTAATCCAGCTAATTCTGGACGTTTCGCAGCTTCCGCTAAGACATCTCTTAGCTTTTCATTAAGCTCAAGCAAGCTTTTATCTGTTAAAACTTGTAGATAAACCTCAAAGCCTCCAGTCGTACTCATACCGACAATAGGTGGTGGAGTAAACCCGATAATTGCAGCTTCAGGAGCTTTGGCTCCGTTCATCATAAATCTTTTACAAGCAGCGAATGCTGATAGCTCTTCAGATTTTCTTTCATTAAAAGGTTTAAGTTTCATAAACATAGTTACAGAATTATTTCTTGGGCTACCACCGATAAGATCATATCCAGCTACTACAGTATAATCATCTACAGCTTTGTCTTTTCCAGCTATGTAATCCAAATAATTCGAGACATTTACAGATCTTTCAAGAGATGCACCTGGGTCTAAAAATGCGCATCCCATCATGACACCTTGATCCTCATTTGGCAACAAACTTCCAGGCGTGATTTTGAACAATCCGAACGTTACTATAACTATAGCGGCAATAGCTAAACCTGCTTGTTTAGCATTTTTCAGCAAGTATTCAACAACTACTAAATATTTATTTTCAAACTTTTTATAATATTCATCGAAAATATCAAAAAATTTCCAGCTTTTCTTTTTGCTTTCTCCTTTCAAAAGAAGTATGCAAAGTGCAGGGGTTAGCGTAAGCGCAACTATACCAGAAATAACAACAGAAAATGCAATTGTCATCGCAAATTGTTTATATAAAACTCCACTCATTCCACCTAAAAACGATACTGGAATAAATACAGCGCAAAGGACTAATACGACTGCTATGACAGGGCCAGCAACCTGATTTACAGCCTTTTCTGTCGCTTTATCTACAGGTAACTTTTCCTCATGCATTATACGTTCTACGTTTTCCATAACTATAATAGCATCATCAACGACGATTCCTATTGCAAGAACTAGCCCAAATAATGTTAGTGTATTTATTGAAAAACCGAACATCAACATGCCAGCAAATGCTCCAACAATAGAGACAGGAACAGCTAAGCATGGGATCATCGTAGCTCTGAATTTTTTCAGAAATAATAGTACGACTAAAACTACTAAAAGAATTGCTTCAAACAATGTTTTGATAACTTCGTGAATAGATTCTTCAACGAATTTCGTTGTATCATATATAACTTTATAATTTACCCCCTCAGGAAATTTTTCAGATAATTCCGCCATTTTTTTATTTATCTTATCTACGCATGCAAGAGCATTTGCTCCAGGAGACAAGAAAAATAAAAGTGGGACAGCTTTACACCCGCGTGTTCTAGCATCGATCTCATATGACATAGCTCCAAGTTCTACATCAGCTACATCTTGAAGTTTTAAATTGTCTCCATTTATATCGCTTCTAATGATTATATTTTTGAATTGTTCTGGATCTGTATATCTCCCTTGCGCGACAATAGTCATTGTTTTTTCTACATCAGATACAGGTTGCTGCCCAACTTTTCCAGCTGCTCTTTGCTTGTTTTGAGACGAAACAGCAGCGACAATTTCTCCTACAGAAAGTCGTAATTTTGTCATTATATCTGGTTTTGGCCATATACGTATCGAATAATCATTGCCGCTTAGAACTTGAACATCTCCAACTCCGTCCAACCTTTTTAAGTCATCGACAAGATTAATTATCGCATAATTACCTAAAAATTTTGCATCATACAAAGGTGACGTAGAATACAGTGTTCCAACTTGCAAAATAGCAGTCGACCTTTTTTCAACTTTTACTCCATACTGTCGTACGACGTCAGGGAGTAGTGAAGTAACCATTTGTACACGGTTATTTACATTGATCATCGCTTTGTCTGGATCAGTTCCGACATTAAACGAAATTAGCGTAGTTGATGTTCCTGTGGCAGCAGACACTGTAGTATTCATGTAAATCATGTCTTCTACGCCATTTATTTTTTCTTCTAAAATTGCCGAGACGGATTCAGAAATTACTGCTGCACTAGCGCCTGGGTACTGAGCTGTTACACAAATAGTTGGAGGAGTTAAGTCTGGGTACTGCGCTACTGGCAAGTTAAAAATTGATATTCCTCCGAATATTAAAATAAGGAGAGAAATTACTATAGATAAGATCGGACGTTTTATAAAAAATAAAGTATTCATTGCCTCATTCTCTAATGCATGCTAAATGTTGTTTTTCTCAGATGTTTTTTCCTCATTGCTTTCTCTGTGATTTTTAAGTTTTTGTTCGTCATCAAAAATCGGAGTAACATTTAAACCTGCTCTAACTTTAATTATTCCATCGCAAACTACGATTTCTTCTTCTTTTAGGCCACTCATAACAATGGCTTTATTTTTTAAAGTTTTTACTTTTACTGGTCTGATTTGGGCTATATTCTTATCATCGATTACATAGACCATGCTCCCACCAGCAGTAGCTATAACACATGAAGTAGGTATAACTGGGTTTTTATACTGAGCACCATTTACAATAACTCGAACGAATTGTCCAGGCATTAGGCCACTCTTCCCATCTTTATTAGGAATTTCAGCTTTTAAAGAAATAGTTCCAGTGCCAGCATTTTCAGCGTTATCTGCAAACACGATTTTCCCAGAAACTGGGCATACATCACCATTAGATTGTACAACTTTAACATTGAGCTTGTCTAAGGCTGGAATGTCTGCTTCATTGTTTTTTGCCAAATTAAACACTTTGCGCCAGAAATCTCCGGATATTGAAAAATGAACATGCAACGGGTCAGTTCGGACCATAGATGTCAATAACGCAGATTCGCCAGCAGTAGAAATTAAATTACCTACAGTTTGACTTTCCTTTCTAACAATTCCAGATATAGGAGCTTTTACATTTGTGTATTCTAAATTTATTCTCGCTTCTTTCAAATTCGCTTTCGCTACGTTTACATTCGCAACAGAACCTTCGTATGCAGACAAAGAGTCATCATATTCTTTTTGACTAACCGCCTTTGCCTTAAACATTTTAGACATTCTATCGTAATCTCTTTTTGTCCTTCGCAAATCAGACTCAGCTAGAGATAAAGCACTCTCCATTTTATTAAGAATAGTTTCATATGGTATAGGATCAATTAAAAATAAACTTTCGCCTTTTTTAACTAACTGTCCTTCTTTGAATTTTCGTTCTTTTAAAATTCCGCCAACTTGCGCTCTAACCTGTATCTCAAGTGAACCAGAAACTCTACCTGCAGCTTCGAAATCTAGCGGCACTGATTCTTTCTTTACTTTAACAACCTTAACTGCAGGCCCAATGTTTTTACCTTTTTCCTTGTCATCACATGATGTTAACATAAAAAATGAAGACAATAATAAAGAGTAGTTTAAAAGACGCAATTCATTCACCGTAAACTAAATCAATTTTAAATGATACATGATGATTTTACATTTGTAAAGTGGGTAAATGCGATCATTATATGATTTTGAATTTTCTAATTAAAAAGATGACATTCCAGCCGTTTCTGATTTGAAAACAGAAAGAAATTTGTTGGAAATCCGATATCTTTTTCCTCAATATGTGTAACTTCATAAGCTAAATAGTGTCAATAAAACTTATAATGTACATATTGAATTAAATGTTTTATGCGTGTTAATATTAATAAAGTGTTTTTCTTAGCATAGAATATGATAAAGAGTGAGAGCAGATCAGGGTACAGAAAACTTGCTAGAATGTGTATAGTGATGGGCTTGTATCAACATGATGTTACTGGAGATTCTATTCAGAAAATAACGAATGATTTTTTTACTATGGAGATCGATCAGTTGATCGATACGCTACCGCTAAAGATCGCAAATGTTTCAAAAACTAGAGTTAAAGGCGTTTTAGAAAAAGCTTCGCAGAATCAATCGGTTATAGACAAGGAAATTAAATTAAACTTGACAAAAGATTGGACTTTTAGTAGGATCGATAGAGTAGTCGTTTCTGTACTGCGAGCGGCTGTTTGTGAGTTGTTGTTTTTTAAAGAAGTTCCTAGCAAGGTTTTATTTAAAGAGTACGTCGATGTAGCTGGTTGTTTTTTGTCAGTAGACGACGTTCATTTCGTAACAGCAATTTTAAATAATATTGCACGTCGATATAGAGTCGATGAGCTTTTTCAAGAACAAGAGATGGAGGAATAATTGAGAGAGATCATTTTAGACACTGAAACCACAGGTTTAAATCATGCAACTGGAGATAGGTTAACAGAAATAGGATGTGTAGAGCTGATAGATAAAATTCCTACAGGTAATGTATACCAGACTTACATAAATCCAGAAAGAGAAGTGTCTAAAGAAGCTCAAGAAATTTGTGGATTACCTAGTGAATTTTTCTATGATAAACCGAAGTTTAAAGAAATTGTAGATGATTTTTTGAAGTTTATTGGAGATTCTACTTTAGTTATACATAATGCGAAATTTGATATTGGTTTCTTAAATTCTGAGCTAAAAAAAGTTAATAAGCCTCTTATATCAATGGATAATGTCGTTGATACATTATTGATAGCTAGAAAGAAATTTCCTGGAGCTCCAGCAAGTTTAGACGCACTTTGTAAGCGCTTTGATGTATCTTTAGAAAAGCGTGAAAAACATGGTGCATTGATAGATTGTTGGCTACTTAGTGAAGTATATATTCACATGCTAGGAGGGAAACAAAGCATACTATCTTTCGGTGTATTGACAGAACAAGATAAGGAAGTGAAAAAAAAGCAAATTGCTGCAGTAAGGAAAGCTAGAGATTTTTACGCATCTGCTGAAGAAATAAAGAATCATGAAGATATGTTAGCAAATTTAGATAATGCTATGTGGCCGAAATTGGTAAGTGCAAGTTAAAATTAGAATGATAAATAGTTAACTATTTGTATACAAAATTTCTATAGTATGTTTTGCAAGTGATCTAATTTCATTAGTTTTACAACAAGTTGTTTTTTAGGAGAAATACGATGAGTAAGGTTTATATGACACCTGAAGGTTATAAGATTTTAGAAGATGAATTAAAAAATTTAAAATCTAATGAACGTCCTGCTGTAATTCAAGCAATTGCAGAGGCTAGAGCGTTAGGAGATTTATCGGAAAATGCCGAGTATCAGTATGCTAAGGACAAACAAGGTCTTATAGAGGGAAGAATCAAGGAACTAGAAAGCAAACTAGCTTTAGCTGAGATAGTTGATGTTACAAAAATGACAGGAACTAGTGTGAGATTCGGAACTACTGTAATTGTTTGTGATGTCGATACTGATGAGGAATTTAAGTATAAAATAGTTGGCATTGACGAAGCCGATATTTCTAAAGGACTACTGTCTGTACAGTCCCCACTAGGGAAAACCTTATTAGGAAAGGACAAAGGAGATGAGGTAACTTTTGTAAGCCCAAGTGGGGAAAAAATGTATGAAATTTTAGATGTGATATATGCATAAAATTCTGATACAATAAAACTGATTTTATTTGTGTAATTTATTATGGCGATAAGGAAGTACTCTAAACAAGCTTTCGAAAAAATGTACAATGCTGGTCAGCTTGCTAAGCACATTCTTGATTATGTTGATCAGTTCGTTGTTGAAGGAGTCACTACTGAAGAATTGAATAAAATTTGCCATGATGAAATTATAAGAAATAATGCTATTCCAGCTCCTTTAAATTATCATGGTTATCCAAAATCTGTCTGTATATCGATAAATGAAGTTATTTGTCACGGAATACCTTCTGAGAGGAAACTTCAAAATGGTGATATTTTGAATATAGATGTAACTGTTATCCTTGACGGATATTATGGTGATACTAGTAGAATGTATACTGTAGGTAATGTTTCAAAAAACGCAAGAACATTGATAAATGCAACTTATGAAGCGATGATGTCTGCTATTGCTTTGCTGAAACCTGGAATACATCTTGGAGATATATGCGAGCCTATTAAGACCATTACTAGAAAACACGGTTTTTCTATTGTTAGAGATTATTGTGGACACGGAATAGGTAAAAGCTTCCATGAAGATCCAATAGTATTGCATCATGCTAATAAAGGTAGTGGCCCAATTTTGGAAGTCGGTAATTGTTTTACTGTTGAACCAATGATAAACGCTGGTGATTCGAGTTGTCGTGTGTTAGATGATGGATGGACTGCCGTTACAGCCGATGGTTCTCTCTCTGCTCAGTTTGAGCATACTGTCGGTATAACAGAAACTGGTTGTATAATTTTTACAGAATAGTAATTTTAAACATATATTATCAGGATAAATTATATACTTGTGCTATTGTATGAGTGGAAAGATAGGTCATAGAGCTAGGGCAATAAAAAGATTTCAAGATACATATAAATCAGAAATACGTGTTCCAGATTACGAATTGCTTGAACTTTTGTTGTTCTTTGTTAATAGAAGAAAAGATACCAAAGCAATAGCAAAAGATTTGATTAAAAGATTTGGTAACTTAAATGGAGTAATGTTTGCTGATGAGTCTATATTAATTGAAACAAATGGAGTAGGGGATAGAACTGTCATTCTTTTCCATTTAATTTCAAAAATATTTGATTCTATGTCAAAGTCTATTGTGAAAAAAAAAGAGATTAGATTATCTTCTATAAGTGATATAGTGAATTATTGCGGAATTTCTATTAAAAATTTGAAAAACGAAGTTTTACTCGCATTTTATCTTAATAAGAAAAATATTCTAGTTTATGAAGAGCAGGTCAGTATAGGCGATATAAATTCAGTATATCTAAATAATAGAAAGATTGTACATAAAGCGATAAGCGTTGGAGCTAGCGCGATAATACTTGTTCATAATCATCCTAGCGGTGATGTAATGCCTACATATGAAGATATAGAAAGTACAAAAAAATTGAAGAATATTGCAGCATCACTAGATATAGAATTACATGATCACATAATCATAGGAAATAACAGTTATTTCTCTATGAAAAAATTTGGAATTTTATAAAAGCTTATTTATAGGTTATTTACCTTATAAAAAGTATATATCAATCCTAAAAAGACACTGTTTTGTGTATGCCTTTTTAATGATCGATATATTTTTGTTTAACTTTTTAGTTCTTCTATATCTTTGAAATATTCAAGTACAGAGGCGTCCTCTAGTGAGTCTTTATTTTTGACTTCTCTTCCGTGAATAGTATATTTTACTGCCACCTCAGTTATTTTTCCATTTTTTGTTTTTGGAATACCAGGAACTGCTATTATCTTGCTTGGGACATGTCTAGGAGTCGCTCCAGCTTTTATAGTCGTTTTAATCTTACTAATTAGCTGTTCATCTAATGCGTATCCATCTCTTAAAACTACAAATAAAATTACACGTTCATCGTCATTCCATTGTTGTCCGACGGCACAACATTCTAAGATCTCATATACTTTTTGTACTTGTTCGTAAATTTCAGCTGTTCCTATTCTAATTCCTGATGGGTTTAAAACTGCGTCAGCTCTTCCTGTAATTATACTTCCTCCATTCTCTGTAATTTCAAACCAATCACCATGACTCCAAACACCTGGAAATTCCTCGAAGTATGAGGACTTTAGGCGTTTAAAATTATCGTCTCCCCAAAATTCAATAGGCTGAGATACGAATGGTTTTACGCATACTAGTTTTCCTTGTTCTCCTATTGGTAATTCGCTCCCTCCATCATCAAATACTCTTACATCCATTCCTAAGCCTCTGCCTTGCATTTCGCCAGCATATACAGGGCTTATAGGGTTCCCCATGTTAAAGCTTGATATTATATCTCCACCACCTGCAAAAACATTTAGATGTACATCTTTCTTGATTTTTTCATATACAAATTTAAATGTATCTTTCGATAATGGTGAGCCAGTTACACCTATAGTTTTCAAGCTTGATAAATCATACTTATCAATTACATTAATGTCAGACTTGTATAATGTATCTAAGTATTTTGAAGATGTTCCAAAGAAACTTACTTTATATTTTTCTGACAGTTTAAACAATACATCAGTATCAGGATACATTGGCATTCCTTCATAAAGCATCATTGTAACTCCAGATGAAAGCATAGACACCTGCCAATTCCACATCATCCAACTGCATGTCGTAAAATAAAATGCTACATCCCCGCTTTTTAAGTCACATTGCAGCATTTGCTCTTTTTTATGTTGGAGTAAAGTTCCTCCAGCACCATGCACCATACACTTTGGTACCCCAGTAGTACCAGATGTAAATAGTATATAGATTGGATGATTGAAAGGAAGTTGCTCAAAGTAGAATTCTTCTATGTTCTTGCCTTTCGAAAAATCATCGAAAAATATGCAATCTGAGTTTATTCTTTCCGGTAATTTATTGCTTATATATGGAATTATAATAGTCTTTTCAACATTCATCTCATTTGAGACTTGTGCTATTTTATCTAAGTTACAAAACTCTTTCCCTTTGTAATAATAGCCATCTACTGCAAACAAAATTTTTGGCGAAATTTGCTTTAGTCTGTCTAGTGCGCCATTTACACCAAAATCAGGAGAACAAGATGCCCATATCGCTCCGATACTAATTGTAGCCAGTGCCGCTATTATAGTTTCTGGCATATTTGCTGTATAACCTGCGACTCTATCTCCTACAGTTACTCCTGCATCTTTCAAAGCTAACGCTGTTTGGGCTACTTTTTCGTACAATTCTTCGTACGACATTTCTGTCGTAACTTTATCTTCGCCTACGAATATAAAAGCTGTTCCTTCTCTTTTCCATAACAAATTTTCTGCATAATTTAATCTTGCATCTGGAAAGTATCTATGTAGCCAAAACGTAGATTCATTGTTACTAACGCGTTCCCCTCTATCGCTGTAGATGATGTTACAAAAATCAAAAATTGCGCGCCAAAATTCATAATTACTATTTACAGACCATTCCCATAATTCTGTGTAATTAGAAATTTTTTGTGAATATTTTTTGTTGATAAATTCTATAAACTTATAAATGTTAGAATCTTTTATTCGTTTTTCTGATGGTGTCCATAACAACTCGCCAGACATTATTATCCTCCTAAAATAATATTGTATCAAGCTATAATTGTACAAAAGCAATGGTTAAGTTTTCGTGAATTTCAATCTACTAGTTTGTATGGGACATCTACTATAATTCTAACATTCTCATTATTTTTTTCTCTATAAAATAATGCTGTTTTTAAAATAGTAGCTGTTTGGTTATGTAATATATTGTGCCATAACTCTCCTGGAATAAAACTTGGCAATACGACGATTGCTGGTTCTCCATTTTTTGTAGTTTTATCAATTTCATTGAGATATTCCAAAAGTGGGGTTATGATAGATCGATATGGAGATTCTAGGATTACTAATGGCATAAAAAAATTAAGAGCGTCCCATGCTAATTTTACTTTTTCTGTTTCTTTTTGGTTTATATTTACAATAACAGCTATGACATTACTAGATAGTGTTTGCGCGAATTTTAAAGCGGATATTGTGCCTTTGTGAATTCTCGAAATTGGAACTACGACAGTTGTTTGTTCCTTTGTATTCTTACTTCGTATTAGTTTACCTAATCCTCCATTTTTTAAATCTAACGTTCTGTGAGTTTTTCTGTATGTTTTATTGATGCATTTAAATAATATTATAGATGATGGTATTACGATAAAAAACAGCCAAGAACCATCTAAAAACTTGCTAATTAAAACAATCGAAAATATCAACATTGTAGCGACTGTCCCTATTACAGAACATATAGCTTTAACATACCAATTTTCTTTTCTCTCTCGGATAAGATGCACTAATATGCCTGCTTGAGATAATGAAAACGATAAGAATACACAGCATGAATATAAAGGAATTAACGAGTGTGTATCGCAATCAAAAGAAATTATCAAAATTCCAGAAAATACTGCTAAAAAAATTATCCCATTTGAGAACGCTAACCTGTCTCCCAGGTTTGCAAAACTAGTAGGGATATAGCGTTCTTTCGCAAGGACACTAGCAAGTCTGGGGAACCCAGAAAATGATGTATTTGCTGCCATCAAAAGTATTATGGAAGTCATAATTTGTGTAAAATAGTATATTACACCTGTACCACCACTAGATATTTTAGCAATCTGAGAGAGTACTGTTTCAGAAGACGATGGTGTAATTTGTAATTTTTGGGCTATATAAGTAATTCCCAAGAACATTGATAATAATATAGCTACTACGCATGCTAAAGTTACTTTCGCATTATGTCTACGTGGTTTCTCGAACGATGGAACGCTACATGAAATTGACTCTATTCCTGACATCACTGTACATCCATATGCGAATGCCTGAAATATTACACTTATTTCTGTTATCGAAAAGTCATGTTTTTGTGTAATTGTATAGCTTTGATTATCAGCATTAGAAAATAAACCGCATATTATAAGGATAAAGATGGTTATTATAAATGTATAAGTTGGGTATGTAAAAATATTAGCAGCCCCTTTAGTTCCTCTAAGATTAAAAAGAGTAATTAAAATTATATATCCTATACAAATGTTAATTGAATATGTTTGTAGCTCAGGAAATGCAGATGTAATAGCATTTACACTCGCAGAAAGGCTCACGGCAACAGTAAGTGTGTATCCAAAAAATAGAACAGAAGCGGCTAATAATCCTGCGTTTTCTCCAAAATTTTTGTAGGCTACAGAAAACGCTCCGCCTCCATTTGGATATTCTTTAATTGTGTTCATGTACGATGAACAAATAATTAACATTAAGCACGCTATGCACAGCGCTATTTTGAAAGAAAAACAAAATGCTGCGATTGTGGCAAGGGAAATTAATATTTCTTCTGTCGCATACGAAACAGTAGAAAGAAGATCAGCAGAAAAGACAGCCAAAGCTTTCTTTTTTGGCAAGCTCTGTCCTTCTAAATTTTCAGTTTTTAGAGGGTTACCGAAAATAATATTTCCTATACTCAATATAATCTCCACAAAGATCTACAAATTCTACTATAAAAACTGATGTAATAAAACTTAGCAATATGCAGACTACACATTATGATTGCTTTTAATATATGCACTTATGCTGTAAATGCATTAATATTATTGATGCACGTCACATTGTTAATGCATTTATATCAAAGACAATTTTTTATATGTGCCATTAACCCATCAACCACTTCATGATTTTCCTGAAGAGAGATGTATTATTTTCCTTATTGTGATCTATAACAGCGTAAATGCGAATTGGTGCCTCATTACACGCTTCAAATTTCAGTGGTGCTATAACTAACTTTGAACCAACTGCTGGAATTTTATTTGCATGTTCAGATATATTTTTTATAAGGTACTTACCTTTATTATATAATGCTATTTGCGATGAAAAACCATCTCTTTTTAGGTCGATAGAGGGAGCATCTATACCTATCCCCGCGATGCCTTTCGAACATAAATATTCAATTGCATCTAAATTAATAACAGGATGTCTATTAATGTATCTTTTATTATTACGTTCCCAATATTTCGACCAACCTGTGAAGAACACAACAACACTTCCGCCTTGAATTTCTCCGTATTCATTTTCAAAATTTTTGATATCATCTAATGATATTGCTAGATTATCGTGATTACCGTTAGATATATCAATTTTATAACAATTTACACCTATTAAAAATTTTGGATCTATACTGTTGACTGTATGCCAATTGCCTTCGTAAAAAGATGGGGCAGCAATACATGTAGAGCAAAAAGATGTCATGTATATTACATGTGGGTACAGCTTAGAGTTTAACAGTCGATAATTTCCTGCTTCGTACATCTTTATGTACGGAGCATCTCCTTCTTCAGCACATGGAGAATTTGTAGATACATTCTGAGTAATATCTACGATAGACTCATTATTTTCTTCAGCTAAAGAAACATCAATAGACAATACGCATAAAATAACAAATATTTTTGACATTCCATTTTGCATATGATCACCTGTACAAAATGCTTTAATAAAAAGCCCAAACAAAATTCACAAAACATTATATTCGAATTTATGTGAATAAATTATTAATAGTAAGCTAGATTAATATATATACTATTAATCTTATTAGAATATTCGTCTTATCAGCTTGTATCATTTTATGATAAACAGTATAATTTAAAAATACAGTTTTTATGATTTTTGGTGAAGATATGAATGAATATAGGACACATACATGCGGTGAACTTAACTCAAAAGATGTGAATGAAAATGTAAAATTATCTGGTTGGGTACATAAAAAAAGAGATCACGGAAGCCTATTATTCATAGATTTAAGAGATCACTATGGTATCACACAGTGTGTTGTCGATACGAATAGCGAAGTGTTTAAAAAAGTTGATAAAACGAGATTAGAAAACGTGGTAACAATAGAAGGGGTCGTACTTAAAAGAACTAATGAAACAGTCAACATCCAAAATCCTACTGGGGAGATAGAGGTCTCTATAAAAAGTTTTTCGACGATTTCAGAGTGTGCAGCTTTGCCGCTATCTGTTAGTAGTGTCTCTGACCTTTCTGAAGAAAATAGATTAAGATATCGTTTTTTGGATCTTAGGCGAGAAAAAATGCATAAGAATATTGTCATGAGATCTAATATTATCTCTAGCTTGCGCCAAAAAATGACAGATGCTGGTTTTCTTGAAATTCAGACGCCAATTCTAACGGCAAGTTCTCCAGAAGGCGCGAGAGATTTTTTGGTGCCTAGCCGTTTACATCCAGGAAAGTTCTATGCTCTTCCTCAAGCTCCTCAGCAATTTAAACAGCTATTAATGGTCGCAGGGTTCGATAAATATTTCCAAATAGCCCCATGTTTTAGGGATGAAGATAGTAGGGCAGACAGATCTCCTGGCGAATTTTATCAACTAGATTTTGAAATGGCTTTTGCTACTCAAGATGATGTTTTTAATGTTCTAGAACCTGTCCTGTATAGCGTTTTTAAAGAATTTTCAACTAAGGAAGTTTCTGAATATCCATTTAGAAGAATTGCATACAAGGATGCTATGTTACACTACGGATCAGATAAACCGGATTTGAGAAATCCTTTAGTTATTGAAGATGTAACAGAAATTTTCAGAAATTCTACTTTCACTGTTTTTGTCGATGCTATAAAAAACGGTTCTGTGGTTCGTGCAATTTTAGCTAAAGAAGCCGCCCACCAACCTAGAAGCTTTTTTGATAAATTAAATGACTGGGCTAAAGACGAAGGTATGCCTGGGTTGGGGTACATAAATTTTGTAAATGGAGAAGCAAAAGGACCTATTGTAAAATTCCTAGATCAGAATCAACTTGCAGAGCTTAAAAAAGTTGTAAATTTACAAGAAGATGGCACTGTATTCTTCGTATGTAATACTAAACAAATAGCGCCGAAGCTCGCTGGCAGTGTGAGAACTAAACTAGGCGAATCTTTGTGCTTAATTAAAGATTCTTTTGAGTTTTGCTGGATTGTTGATTTTCCTATGTTTGAGTTAAATGAAGAAACAGGAAAAATTGACTTTTCTCATAATCCTTTCTCAATGCCTCAAGGTGGCATGGATGCATTATTGACTCAAGACCCGCTAACAATTAATGCGTATCAGTATGATATTGTTTGTAATGGAATAGAGTTATCTAGTGGAGCTATAAGAAATCATGTTCCTGAAATAATGTTAAAAGCTTTCGAAATTGCTGGTTATGATGCGGATACTGTAAAAAGTAAATTTAGCGGAATGTTTAATGCATTCCAATACGGGGCTCCACCGCATGGAGGATCCGCTCCTGGAATAGATAGAATGATTATGCTTCTTGCTGATGAGCCTAATATTAGAGAAGTTATAGCGTTCCCTTTGAATCAACAAGCTCAAGATTTAATGATGAATGCTCCATCTGAAGTTTCAGAAAAGCAACTTAAGGAGCTTAATATAAAAATCAACATTCCGCCAAAAATAGTAAAGTAGGGGATATTATATGCGGATTGGCAAGATTTTATTTGCTATATTCATTGGAGCAATGTCATTTTCTGACGTTTGCTCTCACTCTACATTAAGAATTGCATGCAGAGCAAAGGGTATAGAAAAAGATCTTTTAGATGAAGCTATAAATGAGTGGAAAAATGGAAAAGATGTAGATGTAGAGATAATTACACTTCCTAGAGCAAGCAATGAATGTTTCTCATTATATCAGCAACTTCTATTTTCAAGGCAATGTGATTTAGATGTTATTTTGCTCGATATCGCGTGGGTAGGCGCATTTGTTAATCATCTAGAAGATCTATCTCAATATGAAATTGTTCAGAACAATAAAAAGCAATATTTTAAAAGTATAGAAGAAACAATCAATGTCGACGGAAAACTAATTGCTATGCCTATGTATGCAGATGTAGGTGTAATGTTTTACAGAATCGACCTTCTTGAAAAGTATGGAAAGAGTGTACCAGAAACGTGGGAGGAGTTGTATGAAACAGCTCTTTTCATTCAGGGGAAAGAGAGACTCGCAGGAAACGCTAATTTCTATGGATATGTGTTTCAAGCAAAAGCTACAGAAATCCTAACATGCGTTTTTTTAGAGATGTTAGATTCTTTCGGAGGAAAAATAGCCGATTTTAATGAAACATTTTTGACATCGAATGAATCTTCTGATTCTTTGAATTTTATGCAGAATTGTGTAAAAAATATATGCCCACCTGGTGTTGCAAATCATTCAGAAGAAGAAAGTAGGGGAGTTTTCCAATCGTGTAAAGCATTGTTTATGCGCAATTGGCCTTATGCTGCGATAGCAGGACATACAGAGGCTTTAAAAGGTAAGGTCGGAATGACTTTAATCCCAAAATCTATAAGAAATAATGGAAAGCATAGTGGCACTTTAGGTGGATGGAATTTCGGAGTTCCGAAAACTTCACGTAACAAAGATTTAGCTGTGGATTTAATAGTATTTTTATCTAGTGAAAAAGCTCAAAAAATTAGAGCTATAAAGGGACACTACCAACCAGCAATTGAGTCTCTATATTTTGATGATGAAATTTTGTCTGCAAATCCAAATTTTAAAGTGTTAGTTAAAGCAATGAAATGCGCTGTGAGTCGTCCAGCAAGATTTTTTGGCAGAAATTATCAACAAGCAAGTATTTCAATTAGTGGTGCAATAAATACAATTTTGTCAGAAAATTTATCTAGTAATTTGAAAAATAAGGAATTACGCAAATTAAATAAAAAGCTAAATAGATTGCTGGTTACTAAGCCGAAAGTAAAAAGAATCGGAGTTTTCCATCGCTTGAAAAATTATATAGCATCTACGATGGCATCGTTTTTTAGTGAATAAAGTAATATAAAATAAACAATGCTATATAAACATTGATGTTTTTCCCTAGATTTTCTGTGTTAGCTGAAAACGCTATATAAAATTACAGTCTCTTATGTTAGAATTTTAATGGTTTTATTCAGTTTTTGCAGGAATAGAAATGAAAAATTTATCAGATATACCTCCATATAATTTTATGGAATCTGAAAAAACATGGAAAAATGTTTTTTGTCAGATTAATAACAAGCGTAGTGGAATAAATGCAAAGAAATACTACATATTGGAAATGTTCCCATATCCTTCTGGGAAAATTCACATGGGCCATGTTAGAAATTACATGTTTGGAGATATATTGGCAAGATACAAAAGAGCTCAAGGTTTTAATGTATTACATCCGATGGGATGGGATTCGTTTGGCTTGCCTGCAGAAAATGCTGCTTTAGAACGAGGAACTCATCCAAAAAATTGGACTCTTAGCAATATAGAAGCCATGAAAGATCAGCTAAAATCGTTGGTTTTGTCTTATGATTGGAATTTGGAATTGGCGACATGTAGCGAAGAATACTACTCTTATCAACAAAAACTTTTTTTGAAATTGTATGAAAAAGGACTTTTATATAAGAAAGAGTCAACTGTGAATTGGGATCCTGTTGATAACTGTGTTTTAGCTAACGAACAAGTAATAGATGGATGCGGATGGAGATCTGGTGCAAATGTCGAAAAAAAGAAAATTAATCAGTGGTTTTTAAAAATTACAAATTATGCACAAGAGCTTTTAGATGATTTAGAAAAACTTGAAGGATGGCCTGAAAAGGTTAGGACAATGCAAAAAAATTGGATAGGTAAGTCTATCGGAGCTGAGATCATTTTTAAGACAACATGTGGAAAAGAAATTCTGATATATTCGACAAGACCTGAAACTCTATTTGGTGGTTCTTTTGTCGCTATTTCATCTGAACATGCATTATCTGTGGAGTTAGCAAAAGGAAACAAAGAAATTGCAGACTTCATTTCAGAGTGTGATAAGGGATCCGTATCCAATGAAGATATTGAAAAAATGGATAAAAAAGGAATCAATACTGGTATTGTTGCAATTAATCCTGTAAATGGTGAACATCTACCTGTATATATTGCTAATTTTATCCTTAGTGATTATGGGACAGGGGCTATTTTTGGATGCCCAGCTCATGATGAACGTGATAAAGATTTTGCTATAAAATACAACTTACCAATTAACCAAGTGATTTGTGAAGAAACAGATTCGATGATTAATTCTGAGTTTTTGAATGGTCTGAAAGTAAATTATGCTAAAGAAAAAATTATAGAATTTCTTTCTGAAAAATGTTTAGCAAAAAAATCAGAAAAATTTAGATTAAGAGATTGGGGAATATCAAGACAAAGATATTGGGGCTGTCCAATTCCTATGATTGTTTGTCCAAATTGTGGAGAAGTTCCATGCACTGATGATATGTTGCCAGTTACGCTACCTGATGATGTAACGTTTGATAAGCCAGGGAATCCTTTGGATAGACATGAGACATGGAAGTATGTAAATTGTCCTAAGTGCGGAGCAAATTCTGTAAGAGAAACTGATACGATGGATACATTTGTTGATTCATCATGGTATTTCTTAAAGTTTGCATTAAATTTTTTCGATAAGAAAGAATTTGATATGGAAGCTTTAAACTATTGGCTTCCTGTAGATCAATATATCGGTGGAGTAGAACATGCGATCTTGCATTTATTATATGCAAGGTTCTTTTCTAGAGCAGTTACTGAAGATTTGGGGGTTAATTTTAAAGAGCCATTCAAAAATTTACTAACTCAAGGAATGGTTTGTCATGTGACTTACAAAAATAAAGATGGTAAATGGTTGTATCCAGAAGATGTAATTAGATCGAAAGATGGAAAACTCATTGAAAAAATAACAGGAGATGAAGTCGTCGTTGGGCGATCTGAAAAAATGAGCAAATCGAAGAAGAATGTTGTTGACCCTGATAAAATGATAAAAAGTTATGGAGCTGATTCTGTAAGATTTTTTATAGTTTCAGATACGCCTCCAGATAGAGATTTTGAATGGACAGACGAAGGTTTAGATGGGTGTTGGAGGTTTTTGAATAGAGTTTGGCGTTTATACGTTTTTGCTAAAGAATACGGAGTGAGTTTTAATTCTGATAATGCCCCATGTGCTGATATGTCACAGGAAGACAAGAAAATTGTATCGTCGTTTTATAGATTATTGAAAAATTTAACAGATTCACTAGACGCTTGCGCGTTCAATAAGGCTGTAGCTTATATTAGGGAGATTGTAAATACTTTATATGATGAAATGCAAAATATAGAAAGACTACGCTATTCGTATAGCTATGTATTAAGTAAATTACCTATAGTATTTTCTGTATTTACTCCATATTTTGCTGAAGAGTTGTGGAAGACAATTGGAGCGAATGATCTTGCTGTTAATCAAATGTGGCCAGTGATTTGTGATGAATTTATTCAAAATGAGATGATAACCCTTCCTGTACAGATCAATGGGAAATTAAAATGTACAATTGAAGTTCCTGCTAACTTATCTGAAAACGAAGTAATAGATTTAGCTTTGAAGAACGAAAAAATTTCTAGCTTAGTATCAGGGATTGAAATACGGAAAAAAATATACGTAAAACAGAAGATATTAAACTTGGTGATATAAATGAGATTTCTTGTTTCTTTGACTTTGCTATTTTTGCTCGGGTGTTCTCAAATAAAACCTTTATATAATAGTGAGTTAAGTGCCCGGTATGATGAGAATATTACAATAAAAATAATAGAAGAAAGACAAGGTCAGTTGCTAAGAAATAATCTACTGAATATTGTTAGGGATTTCCCTAACAATCTTTCTGGTACTATTCTAGATATAAAATTAAAGAGGGATTCTGAAGGCGTTTTGTATGATAGATCTGGGACATCGAATTTACTGTTACTTACTCATGGCGCAGATGTAAAAGTTATTGAGAAAAGCACAGGATCTGTTTTGATATCAGAAAATATAGAAATTCCTCAGTCTGTTAATGTATCTAATACATCTGGTGAAATTTTCTTGCAAATTTATTCTGATTACGAAGTTAATATGCTGAAGAGATTAGCGCATAGGATTTTTGATACAATAAATATGAAAATGAAGAAAATTAAAGAAGATAGAAATGGAGAAAGCAGAAAGACTCGCTAAGGTAATAGCAAAATCTGGTGTAGCATCTAGGCGTGAGGCTGAAAAACTTATAGAATCAGGCCGAGTAAAGGTTGATGGTAGCATTGTGAGGACTCCAGTATTTTTCGTTGCTGATGAAAATGTAGTAGAGGTTGACGGGGAAAAAATTACAGATAATACATCAGATGTAAGATTATGGAAATTTTACAAGCCTGTAGGTTATATAACTAGCAGAAGAGATCCAAAGAATAGGAAGACTATCTTTGATATTATAAAAATCAATTTTCCAAGGATTTTATATATAGGTAGGTTGGATTTAAATTCAGAAGGTCTTCTGCTGCTTACAAATAATGGAGATCTAGCTAGATTTTTAGAATTACCTAAATCGAACATAAAAAGAACATATAAAGTTAGAGCGTATGGCGAAATAAACGAAGAGATTATTACAAAGTTGAAAAAAGGAATTTCAATTAATGGTGTAAAATACGGAAGTATTGATGTAAAAGTAATATCCAACAAAGCTAAAAATGTTTGGCTAACAATGACATTATATGAAGGTAAAAATAGAGAAATTCGAAAAGTTTTGGGCTATTTTGGGCTTTCTGTAAATAGGTTAATTCGTGTGTCATTTCATAATTTTTTATTAGGAAACCTTAAACCTGGAGACATAGAAGAAGTTAGTAAACAGGAAGTAATGAAATTAGAAAAATTATTGTATACTAAATAATATATTTGAACGGATGATAGAATATGAATAAAAATCTTTGTGTAACAAGTGGAATAGCTTATACAGATATTGATGTACTAGCTTGTGCGATTGCGTTTGCAGAATTGTATAATTGCGATGCAGTATTGCCTGGAGCTTTTAACTCGACAATACCAGAAATTGTCAGAAAATGGGATTTAAATTTCAGAACGGAATTTGATACATACGATGAGATAGTTATTGTTGACATTAGTAATCCTAAATATATTTCACAACAAATTTCTGAAAATAAGATAATAAAAGTTTTTGATCATCATACAGGATTTGAAAATTATTGGGGAAATCGCGGACAGATTGAGTTTGTTGGTGCGTGTGCAACATTAATTTTTGAGTTGTTCGGAAATAGACAGCCAAGTCCAGTTGTTGCAAATTTACTTTATACTGCGATTTTTGCAAATACTTTAAATTTTAAGGCAAGTGTTACGACTGAAAGGGATGTACGAGCATTTAAAAAATTAGAGAAATTCATTGATTTACCAGAAAATTGGATAGAGCGGTACTATACAGAAGTTGAGCATGATACTATCAAAAGTTTTGAAAAAGCAATTGAAAATGACACGAAGATTTTAGCAAATAACTTTGCTATCGCTCAAATAGAATTGTATAGTGCAAAAAAAATGTTGCAAATGAATGACTTTTTAAAAAAACTAGAAAAAGTTATGAATAAGTATTCTGATTGGGTACTAACGATACCATGTATTAGCGAAGGTAAGAATTATCTTTTTTCAAATTCTGAAAACATAAAGAAAATCTTATCTTCAAAAATACAAATAAACTGGAATAATATGAGCGGAGAAACAGAAAAACTTTATCTACGCAAAGAAATTCTTAAAATAACAGGATTAAAGTAAGTAATTTTTATTGCGAGTTGTCATTAAAATATATCAATAATAGAGGATTGTTTTACTGTTTTTAAGTGTAATTTATTTTTCGCTTTGATACAATGCACATAACTTCCGTTGACTTTTTATTGTATATTAGCATATGATTCCATATAGTTTTTTAGGAACATAATCATGTATGATAAAAGTTGGGGGAGTAAGAGGTCCTGTTTGTATTGTTCAACAAATTATTATGACTTTAATAAAAGCAATATAGCTTGTCCGAAATGTGGTGAACAATTTGTACAAGAGCTTATATTCAAAAAGAAAAGCAAGACGAAAGAATTTGATGATTTAGGTATAAATTTATTAGATAATGATAGTGAAGACAGTAATCTTGAACAAGATGATACAATCGCAGATGATATACAGATTTAATAATGCTAATTACTAGAAAAATTACAATCTGCTTGTCACAACTCGTTATTCTACAACAGTTGGCATTTTGTGTCATGACTGATGTAGATGTTGAAGATATTCGTTCAACAGATAATCTTGTGAATGTCGCTTCTAATAACAAACCGGGCACAGAAGAGATGGATAATGATGTATCTGATAAGTATTGTTGGAATGTAGATACTGTATGCGATGTGGAGAGTGACACTGATAAAAGATTTGATAAAACTGCGCTTGCACTCGACAGTGCTACAGTGCAAGTATGCGAAAAAAGCGGTGTTAGAACTATAAAGAAAAAAATTTTTGTCGATGAACATTTTGAGTTCGGAGATTTAAAAATCGTTATAAAAAAGTGTTTTAGGTCTGCTCCAGATCAGAATTTGTGCATATCTGCTTTTGTTAATGTATATGAGAAACGAGTAGACAGATATAATTCAGAGTGTAGTTATAATTTGATATTTTCTGGATGGATGTTTAGTTCATCTCAATCTGTAAACTCTTTAGAGCACCCTAGATATTACATAAAAATTGAAAATGTTTTATAAAGATTACATAAAACCGAAGTTTGTCACATATATAAAAAAATTTTATAAGATTTTTTATCCCAATAATGGCAACTTAGAAAATGCAGTAATGATAGATGAAACAATTTTTAGAGAGTATGATATACGCGGTATTTATAATGAAAGTTTATTCAACAGAGATGCATATCTTATCGGACGAGGAATTGCTACATTTCTAGAAAGTAGAAATATAGAAAAAAAAGTAGTTGTCGGATATGATGGTAGACTGTCCTCTAAACCTCTCTTACAAAATTTAGTTAGAGGGTTAGTTAAATCAGGATGCTATGTAACTAATATCGGATTAAGTCCAACTCCAATCGTTTCTTATGCTCTTACAGTTGGTGAATATGATGTCGGTATAATGATAACAGGTTCACATAATCCAAAAGAACATAATGGTTTTAAAATTTCTTTAAAAAATGAGCCACTTGTAGGGACAGATCTTCAGGAGTTATTGAAAATTTTAGAAAACCAGAAGTTTATTGATGGGATAGGCCGAGAGACAATTATTCAGGATATACACAATAGATATTTATCTGAGATTCTAAATAGTTTAAACATTTTGGGAAATTTAAATGTCGTTTGGGATGTCGGGAATGGCGTAACGAGTATAATGATAAAAAAGGCAATTAAGAGGTTACCGGGAATACACCATGTTATTTTCGATGGCATTGATGGACGTTTTCCAAACAGACCTCCGGATCCAACTGTAGATGAAAACCTAACGGAAATTAAAAAAGTGATAAAGGAGCGTGGTTGCGATTTCGGGATAGCTTTCGACGGAGATGGAGATAGGGTAGTTGTCGTGACCCATAAAGGACAGATGTTATATGGTGATCAATTACTAGCTATATTTGCAAAAAGTATATTAGAAAATGCTCCAAATAGTACAATCATAAGCGATATTAAAGCTAGTTTGTCTGTTGTTAATTATATAAAACAAATAGGAGGGAAGCATGTTTTTGAAAAAGTTGGGCACTCAGTAATTCATAAAACGTTAAAGTATCTACATGCTAGCTTAGCTGGAGAGTTTAGTGGGCATTTTTTCTTTGCAGATAGATGGTATGGATTTGATGATGGGATATACGCTGCTTTGCGTTTTTTAGAACTTGCTTCAAATGCAAAAAATAATGGAGAGTATATATTCGCTAATATCGTGAATGGATTTAATACTCCAGAAATAAGCGTTACTTGCGATGACAGAAGAAAGTTTCTTGTTATTGAAGAATTAAAACAATATCTAGATACAAAAAACATAGAATATATCAGTATAGATGGAATTAGAGTGGAATCTAATATTGGTTGGTGGTTAATTAGAGCATCTAATACACAAGCGAAATTGACACTAAGAATTGAGGGAACTTCCGTTGAAAATTTAGATAAATTGAAAATGGATGTTTATAAAATACTTAATACAGTATGTAAGCTTGATTTTGTCATTTAAATTCGCCTCATAATTTATCAAGGGAATTTGAACCATATATTTATTGTGTGTTTGTACACGACAAGCAATATGGTTCAAATTTAATTCTGTAAGTATTCTACTTCTGGATGATGTTTTTTATATTATCCAGAATAATTGCTAATGGATCAAAAGATTTCATACTATCTAAGCTATTATTTGTATTCTTTTTAAAATCATCATTTAAAATATATTTTAAAAATATTTCTGAAATTTCTAGCTCGTTCTTTACTTCAAATCCTACTTTGCATTCGACTAAGAAGTTTTTCATTTCCTCAAAATTGAACACATAATTTCCAAACATGACAGGTTTCCCAGATGCTACAGGTTCAAAAATATTATGTCCACCTATATTTACTAAAGATCCCCCTACAAAAACTATATCTGCTATTTTAAAGAAAGTTCCTACTTCACCAAATGAATCTACGCAAATTACATTTATGCTGTCATTTACATCATCAGATTTAGTAACAGTTGATCTTAGAACACATGAAAATCCGTTTTTATTAATTAACTCGAAAACTTCATTTGCACGGTTTGGATGCCTAGGAATAATAAATAATTGCGAGTTGGGTTCTTTATCTATAATTATTTTAAATGCATTTAAAATAACTTCTTCTTCGCCTGAGTGTGTACTTACAGCTACAAATTTATGTTTTTCATTTTGAAATATGTTAAAAAGATTTTCATCTACTGGAAGTGGGGCAGAGGAGTATTTAATATTGCCAGCACAAATTACATTAGTGTTATTTTTGGCGATATATTTAGGTATAAAATATGAAAAATTCTCACATGATTCTTTAGATTGCGCGAATATCATAGAAAACTTAGAAATAATTTTTGAAAACATTTTCTTTAAAAGCTTCCATCTTTTGAAACTTTTTTCTGTTAATCGTGCATTTACTAAAAATATAGGAGCTTTAATTTCTGTAATGATATTAGGCCAAATTTCTGATTCTATAAAGATAACACATTTCGGATTCCAATATGATAAGAACTTTCTTGCAATTGGAACATGATCTAACGGAGCAAACTGGTGTATTACATTTTTCAATTTTTTTTTGTTTACTATATCTCTAGAAGATGTAGTAAACGTCGTTAATAAAAATGTGTAATCATCTGAAACATCTTTCTGGAATCTTTCTATAAAAGTTATGGCTGACAGTACTTCTCCTATACTAACAGCATGAACCCATATGATATTTTTGTAATTATTTTGTATTGATGGTTCTGCAAATTTTTCTTTAAATCTTATACTATCTTCTTTTCCTAACCTTATTCTAATTGATATTATTATTTTGGCGATCGGATAAAATATTACCCATAATATTCTGTATAACTTCAACATTATAATTCCTGTAATTTCTCGTATGCAATTTGAGATAATTTATTTATCTCTTCTTTTATCATAGTCTTTACTGTTTCGGTATCGATATCCTTGATATCATTATATTTTATAGGTTCACCACAAATTATTACACCTTTATTAAATGGATATGCGATAATAAATTCGTCCCATGATTTACATTTTTTGAAATTTTTTACGCAGCAAGAAAACGGAATAATGTCGGTTTTTGTTATTTTTGATATTGTCACTATTCCATCAGATACAACATGCCTTGGCCCTCTTGGCCCATCTGGAATAATCGCTAAGCATTGTCCAGAATTGCACAAATCTATCATTTCTCTAATAGATTTAACTGAACATTTTCCAGTCGAACCATATACAGGTATCATATTTAAATTTTCTACTGTTTTAGCAATTAACCTTCCATCATTATGTTCAGAAGCGAGGACATGAAGCGGTTTAATCCATTTCCAAGCACAAGGAGCTGTCATAAGTCTATCGTGCCAAAGTGCCATTAGCAATCCTCGATTAGACATAACGTAAGAATCAACGTGTTCTAATCCGATTGTTTCCCACTTTGTTGTAACAAAACAGAACTTCATAAGTTTGGCAACACACTTAGAAGTAAGTTTTATGAATGTTTCTGACTTAGTGATTTTTTTTCTTGTTTTTTTTAATAATCTCACAGTAACCGATAAAAATACACGATATTATACAAAAAACATGAATATTTATCTATGCTAAACTTTTTTATATTACAATAATGAATACAAACAGAACAGGATTTGAATAATGACTAAGAAAATGCCCGCGTATCTATGTAGAACTTTAGCTGCTGTTTTTTGTTTCAGTTGCGTATACATGCAGTGCTATGGGAAAGTGCAAAATAATGATTTACATGGGAATATAGAAATAGTAAAGCCAAAAGATTTAATACTTACTCTTAAGCAACAATCTGAAAATATCACTATAAAGAATATATCTAAATCTGATTTATCTGTAGAAATTAGACCAGATGTAAGAGATATAGTGAGTGTTTTCCCATCTGATTTTGTCCTCCCAGCTAATGCTTCCCAAAATATTACTATATACGTGTCTACACTGCCTAATACAGGAATTATTAAGAATAAAGTCAATATTAAAAGTGAAAAAATAGAACCAGGTAATAACAAAGATGAATATAGTTTCTTTGACATAATAGTCGATACGACGAAATGAAACTTCGTTTGTTGAGATCGTCAAAATATGGTTTTATTCTTTTAGAAATTGCTATAGCTATATGTGTGATAGGCGTGATTTGCGGAACAATAAGCAAAAATGTAGCAATTCAAAAAAATATTTATGTGAAGCAGAGAACAAAAGAAAATATAGATATAATCAAACATGCTTTAGCAGACTTTGTCTCCGTTAATTTTAGGTTGCCATCACCATCTAAAAATCAGAATTCAGGAGAAGAAGGAGAATATGGCGTAATTTGTGGCCATATTCCGTTTATAACATTAGGTATAGATAAAAAACATACAAAAGATGGAAATGGGAAAGAATTTTATTACGTAGTAGAGCCAGAATTAACAGACAGGAATATATCTAGAATACACCAAAAATTAGAGTTAGATGTATATTCTGGAAACTGTTTCTGTAAAAATTATGAATCTAGAATTTGCTTGACTGCATTGAATATAGATATAGTAGACCAAAATGCGAAAATAGCGTACGTAGTTACAGACCGAGAACCACAAATAGACGGACATATGTGTATAATAGAAACAACGCCAAATACATTTTGGCTAACTCGTGGAATACTTTTATCAAAATACTTGCATATTCAACCTTGTGTAACATACGAAGACTCAGGTTCGTCGTCAGGAAAAGATAGCCCTTCTATTAAAGATTTACTATTTTAATAATTAATTTAATTTTATTGTTAAATAGCAATCAACTAAGAATATACAATTCTTGATATCAGAAAACGAATTAGCCACACTCAAATACTAAAAATCAATCAACTTTCAATCATTGATATTATGCTTATCATTCTGCTGATTCTATTTTATTAATCTTTATAAATTTAGGTTCTGATGTAGGTTTTACTGTTTCAAGACTAATGTACAATAACCCATTGTCGAATACTGCATCTCTAACTTCTATATTATCAGCAAGCACAAAAGTTTTTATAAATCTACGGGATGCTAATCCACGATGTATGTATACACGGTCTGTCGTGTCTTCTTGCTGTTTCCCTCTAATGACTAATTTATTTTCTTCTAGAGAAACAGATAAATCACTTTCTTTGAACCCAGCTAAAGCAATAGTTATACGAAACCCATCTTCACCTATAACCTCGATATTATATGGTGGATACGAATCCTCAACTTTATTAAGACTGTCTATCAAACGTTCAAATCTGTCAAATCCAACAAATAATGGACTATTAAAAAGAGAAATTTCATTCATAATTAACCTCATAAACAAGCATTAAAAACAGTACCCCAATAGGGCATACTCACATCGTTAATAATAGCATTATCATTGTTAAAAACGCAACTATATAATATAAATTTTTTAATTTGCGCATCATCAATCTGCAAAACAATAAATGGTAATCATTATGTATTTGTGATATTCTGGACATGCTTATTTGGAGGTGATTATGAATGGTATATATTTAGATTATCAATCTACAACACCATGTGATGAACGTGTGTTAGAAAAGATGCTTCCGTTTTTTAAAGAAAATTTTGGGAATCCTCATTCATATAGTCATTCTTTCGGCAGAAATGCAGCCAATGCAGTTGAAGAAGCTAGGAAATATGTTGCTGATATAATATATGCTAATTCTCCAAAAGAGATTATCTTTACATCTGGAGCGACAGAGTCTAACAATCTTGCCATTAAAGGTGCAGCTAAATTTTATCGCGAATATGGAAATAAAATTATTACATCAAAAATTGAACATAAATGTGTTTTAGAATGCTGTCATTCTTTAGAACTTGATGGATATAATGTAGTGTATCTAGATGTAGATAGAGATGGTTTAATTAACATAGACCAATTACAGCAGGAATTGACAGATGATGTGATACTTGTTTCGATCATGGCAGTGAATAATGAAATTGGTGTAATTCAAGATATTAAAAAAATTTCAGAAATTTGCAAATCTAAAAACAATAAAATTATCTTTCATACAGATGCTGCTCAAGCGATCGGAAAAATCGATATGAAAAATATCGGAATAGAAAATATAGATTTGATAAGTATTTCTGGTCATAAAATCTACGGCCCTAAGGGCATCGGCGCTTTATATGTGAGAACATCTCCACGAAGAATTAGGCTAAACCCACTATTTGATGGTGGAGGACAAGAACGCGGCATGCGCTCAGGTACGCTGCCGACCCCTTTATGTGTTGGGTTGGGAGAGGCATGCAGGATAGCGAAATTAGAGCTTGTTGATGAGTCAGAACGTATATTGAAGTTACGTAATTATATGTTACAAGAAATACAGAAACGATTACCAAAAGTTTTTGTAAATGGCAGCTTAAAACATAGAATTCCTGGAAATCTAAATTTAAATTTTGTAGGCATAGAAGGAGAGGGGATTATGATGGGGCTAACAGATATTGCTGTTTCTTCTGGATCAGCTTGCACATCTGAAAATCTTGAGGGTTCTTATGTAATAAAAGCGCTTGGAGGTGAAGAGTCCGATGGACATTCTTCTATCAGAATCGGTTTAGGTAAATTTACGACAAAAGAAGAAGTTGATATTTTTATAAAAAAATTAGTTCCTGTCGTTTCTCGTTTAAGAGACATGAGCCCTATTTGGAATGGTTAATTATAGGTGAGTTATGTATTCGAAAAAAGTTTTAGAATTATACGAAAATCCGAAAAATGTTGGTAGTTTTGAGGAAACTGATCAAAATGTTGGTACTGCAGTTGTAGGTGCTCCTGCATGCGGCGATATGATAAAATTACAAATAAAAGTAGATGAAAATGGCGTCGTTGTTGACTCTAAATTTAAAGCTTTTGGATGTGGTGCGGCAATAGCATCTAGCTCTCTAATTACTGAAAAAATTCAAGGTAAGAACTTAGATGATATAGTAAAAATAAAAAACACAGAAATAGCTGAAGAACTTGCTTTGCCTCCAGTGAAAATACATTGTTCTGTATTGGCAGAAGAAGCTGTAAAAGCTGCTATAGAAGATTATAAAAAAAAGCAGGAATAGTAGAATTCTGAGTAAGTCCGTAACTAACTTTAGTTTTTTGTATTTATTTGTTCAGGCTCATTAAAGAGGTAAGTCTACAATTTTATTTTTAACCCATTTTTTTGCAGGCTTTTCTATATGTAAAAAAATTATATAAGTTTTCTTGTAGATTTCATCTTGCGCATAGCTGAATCTGCATTTTCTATTAAATCAATATAATTTTTTGATTGTACAGAATTGCTTATACCGTATGATATCTCAATTTTTATATCGTTTGAAAATGTATGCGAATGTAATTTACAAATAATTTCATTTATCAAATTATAGAGCTCTTCAATACTATTTTCAGTATTAGTTATTACAAACTCATCACCACCAAATCTAAATAATTTAAATTTGCTATTTAATTTTATTTTTATAAAAGAACAAAGATCGGCTAAGACTTGATCACCTTTTAAATGTCCGAATCTATCATTAATTTGTTTAAAATTGTCAATATCTAAAAAACACAAAGAAATCTGAATATTCATAAGATATGCATTTTGCAAATATCTGATAAGAGTGGATTTGTTATATGTGTGCGTCGTATCATCTACTATTATTTTTTCAAGCAACATTGAAACGCACGTGCCAAATACTAAATCATGCCAATATAATATACTTAATTCACCTTCACTGTATGTAGAACGACAATCTGATGTTTCAAGTACATTACTTACAAAGTTAAAAGACATAGATAAAACGCGTAACAGCAATAATCGTAATTGTCGCCAAAAATAATTAATTAACGATTAAATGTTATACCAATGCTATTTTTAGCACCTCATCAATGTGAGAAACAGCAATTACATCTAAATCACTTAAGACATTCTCTGGAATTTCTTTTAAATCTTTCTCGTTGTCTTTTGGAATTAAAACTGTTTTTATTTGAGCCCTATGTGCTGCCAGTAATTTTTCCTTTAAACCTCCTATTGGGAACACTCTACCTCTTAATGTTATTTCTCCGGTCATGGCGACATCTTTACGAACAGAACGATTTGTAATAACAGAAACGATAGACGTGACCATAGCTATTCCAGCAGAAGGCCCATCTTTTGGTGTAGCACCATCAGGAACATGTATATGAAAATCATTTTTTTCAAAAAAATCATTTTGCAACCCGAATTGCTCTGATTTTGACCTAATTAAACTAAGGGCTGCTTGAATAGATTCCTGCATTACGTCTCCAAGCTTGCCTGTCAGAGTAACTTTACCTTTTCCTGGGAAACTTACAGCTTCTATAGATAATGTTTCACCACCGACTTCTGTCCATGCCAAACCATTTGTAACACCTATCAAGCTAGTTTCATCTAAAGGATCTCTTGTATATTTCTGTATTCCAGCATACTCTTCCAAATTTTCTAAATTAATAGATACATTCTTTATTTCTTCATTTTCCATTATCTGTTTTACAGATTTTCTTGCTAAATTCAAAATTTCTCTTTCTAAATTTCTAACTCCAGCTTCTCTTGTGTAATCCCTGATTAATTTGAAAATAACATCATCTGATACACTAAACTCATCTTCTTCCAGTCCGTTTTCAGACATAACTTTAGGAACTAAATACTTCCTTGCAATTTCAAATTTTTCAAATTCTGTATACCCAGATAGTTTTATGATCTCTAGCCTATCCAATAATGGCCGGCTCATCTCTAAACTATTTGTAGTAGCGACAAACATCACATCAGATAGATCATAATCTATTTCTAAATAATGATCACTAAATGTTTTATTTTGCTCAGGATCCAATACCTCCAAAAGTGCAGATTCTGGATCACCCCTTGAATCTGCGCCAACCTTATCTATTTCATCTAAAAGTATCAAAGCATTTGATGTTTTTGCTCTTTTCAAAGCAGAAATTATTTTGCCTGGAAATGCACTAACATACGTTCTTCTATGCCCACGAATTTCCGCCTCATCTCTTACTCCACCCAATGAAATTTTCACATAATTCCTACCAGTTGCTTCTGCTATAGATTTAGCTAAAGAAGTTTTTCCAACACCTGGAGGTCCAAATAAGCAAATTATCTGTCCTTTCACGTTTTTTACTCGACTTTGAACAGCCAAAAATTCCAAGATTCTTTCTTTGACTTTTTCTAATCCAAAATGGTCTCTATCAAGTATTTTTTTTGCCTTTACTATGTCACGCGTTTCTACACTCTTTTCGCCCCAAGGCAAATCAAGTAACCAATCGATATAGCCACGAATTACGCTTGTTTCAGATGACATTGGTGGCATCATTTTGAGTTTTTTAATTTCGTTATCGAATTTTTCTTTAGCTTCAGATGTAAATTTTTTAAGTTTTCCTCTTCTCTCTAACTCTTCTATTTCAGATTTTCCGCCATCTTCGCCATCAAGCCCTAACTCTTTGTGTATTGCCTTTAACTGTTCTCTTAAATAATATTCTCTATTATTTTTTTCAATTTGTTCTTGTAAGCTATTTTGTATATTTTTTTCTTCACTTGAAATTGCTATTTCTCTATTAATGTAATCTAAAACATAACTTAGTCGATCAGCGACATCAGCTGTTCCTAACATTCTCAACTTATCATCGATAGGAAAAGTTAGTGTATCAAGTAGTATATCAGCTAAATTTGCAGCATCTTCTGTCGCCATAATTTTTTCTATAACATTTTTCTTTATATTGTCAGTCAACTCGCTATAAGAAACTACAGCGTTTACCAAAGTACGACGCAACGCTTCGATTTTACTTTTCGCTTTTACAACAGATTCAAGGACTGTACAATCAGCAGTATGAAAATCACCGTTAAACTGTGTTTCTAGAATGCGAACACGATCTAACGACTCTAATAATACTTTTAACTTACCATTTGGCATCTTCAAAACTTGCAATATTTTAGCTACAACCCCATATATAGAAAATGATGATTTATCTAGTGAAAATTCATTTTCAAAATTAGTCTGTTTAGTAGAAAGAACGACATTAATGTTCTTATCCATAGCATATTCTATCGCTCTGATAGACACGTCTACTTCGATCATTACAGAAAATACAGTATTCGGGAAAACGACTACATCAGATAATAAAATTATAGGGTAATTATCCATATTGACTCCAAACAACTTTTAATTAGAACATAAAGAACAAAATGAGTAAACCAAAAATTACTCTATAAACGATAAAAGCAAAATATGTATGAGTTCTCAAAAAACTAATAACTATACGCAATGTGGCAATACCTACTACAAAAGATATCAATAAACAAATTAGCATTTGAGCTAAATCACATGAATAGCTTTGATATTTAATAAGCTTTATACATTTTAAAAAGCATGCTCCAGCTACAGCGGGAACAGATAGAATTAACGAGTATTTGAATGAAGATATTCTGTCATATTTTACACAACGAAAAGCAGCCGTAGTGACTCCCAATCTGCTGACACCAGGTACTATCGCTAAAACTTGTGCTATACCGATAAAGAACCATTCTTTTCTAGATGGATAATGGCTTTTCTTAGCGTCAAATTTAGTGTCACAGTAATAAATTACAAAAGAGAACAATATTAAACTTATAACTAAAACTAATATTGATTCTGTTTGCTTTCCATAAAAAAACTCAACAATTCCAAATATTAGAAAAGTCGGAATATTCGCGATCAATATATCATAAAAAAAAGATTTATTTTCACTTTGCTTAAAAAATAGGAAATCTAATCCACCAGCGATTAGATTTCTAGTGTCGTACCAGAAAAAACATAATATAGCACTCAAAGTTCCTAAATTTAAAAAAACGTCGAACGAATGATCATTGCAAATATTTAGAAATTTGCGGAAAAACAACAAATGTGCAGAAGAACTAACAGGAATAAATTCTGTAATTCCTTGCACAAATGCTAGTATTGCTGAATTCAAAAAGGATTCCATTTAAACTTAATCTCTTCTCATACCTACAAAGCGTAATATGTATATAAACAAATTTATAAAATCAAGATACAAATTTAGCGCTCCAATTATCGCTTTTTTGCTCGAAATTTCTATATCATCTCCTGAGAAATAAAAAGCCTTAATTTTTTGGACATCATATGCTGTTAAACCTGTGAATATGAGCACACCTAATCCTGATATAATCAATGAAAATGCTGAATTTTGCATAAACAAATTAACTACACTAGCAACAATCAAACCTATAACTCCCATCAGTAAAATAGAACCTAATTTTGATAAATCTTTACCAGTTGTATAACCATATAAACTCATTGATAAGAACATGGATGATGTTATAAAAAATGTACTTGCTATACTTTCACCTGTATAAATCACAAATATAGATGATAATGATGCTCCCATCAGAACTGCGAAAGTCCAAAACAATGATTGTGCTGTGGATGCTTTGATTCTGTTTATCCTGAAACTTACATAAAAACAAATCCCTATTTGCGCTAAAAATAGTAATATGTACATTTGTGTTGATAACATGACAGATAACAGTTCTGGAGATGTTGATATCAAAAATGCAACAGCACCAGTAATTGCAAGCCCAAATCCCATATAATTGAAAACTTTAAGCATGAACGCCCTTAAACCACTATCGATAGCGGCAGCATTATCTGAAACAGCTTTGTAAAAAGGACTAGAATTTCGTGACATAAAACACCCCAAAAAGTAATCAAATCAATTCTAACATTTATTTGATGTTTCTGCAAAATTAGCAATGCACAATGCAACCAAATTTTTACCTTTTGCAGCTAACATTTGTTAGCAGAGTGGAACATATAGGTAAACAAGTGAACTCAAGAATAACTACTGTTGCATTTTATGGGGTTGACGCAGTCCCAATAGATGTGCAAGTACAAATGTTTAACGGTCTGCCTGCATTTAATATAGTAGGATTACCAAACAAGTCTGTAGCAGAATCTAGAGAAAGAATTAGAGCCTGTCTATATTCATTAGGTATTAGTTTCCCAGCAAAAAGAATTACAGTGAATTTATCTCCAGCTGACGTTCAAAAGGATGGAGGACATTACGATTTACCAATAGTACTAGCCTTGCTATGCTCAATGGGAATAATCGAACAAAATAGCATAGATACTTATGTCGCCTTAGGGGAACTTGCGCTAGACGGTTGTTTAAAACCTGTCTCAGGAGTTTTACCTGCAGCTGTTTGTGCAAAGTCACTAGGGTATGGATTAATTTGTCCTAAAAGTGTAGTTAACGAAGCTTTGTGGGTTGGGCATAACGCTGTAATCCCAGCAGATAATTTAATGTGCCTAATAAACTATTTGAATGGGAGGCAAACAATAGAAATCCCTGAACTTATTGCTGGCGATTTAGAGCATTATGGGAATGAATGCTTAAGCGACGTAAAAGGGCAAGGTTTAGCAAAAAGATGCTTAGAAATCGCAGCTGCAGGTGGGCATAATATGTTAATGTCTGGATCTCCAGGCGTTGGTAAATCAATGTTGGCATCTCGATTAAATAGTATTCTCCCTCCGTTAAGCCCAGAAGAATCTTTAGAAGTAACTATGATATACAGTTTGATTAATCAAACTCCAGAAAATGGTTTAATTACCAAAAGGCCATACAGAGCTCCTCACCACTCTGCGTCATTGGCAGCATTAGTGGGTGGAGGCATTAAAGCTCAACCTGGAGAAATATCATTAGCTCATAGAGGCGTTTTGTTTCTAGATGAACTTCCAGAGTTTTCTAGAGCTGCTCTAGAAGCTTTAAGACAGCCATTAGAAACTGGATATATAAGTATAGCTAGGGCTAATAACCATGTATCATATCCTGCTAGGATACAATTAATTGCAGCAATGAATCCTTGTAAGTGTGGTTTTCTCGGAATAAATGGAAAAGAATGTAAAAATACGCATAATTGTGGACGAGAATATATGCAGAGAATTTCTGGCCCTCTTTTAGATAGATTTGATTTGCAGATTTTTACAGAACAAATATCTTTTTTCGATTTACAGTACAATTCAGGGCAAAACGATGAAACTTCAGAAATAATTAGAAAACGAGTTATCACGGCAAGAGATATTCAAGCGGAACGATATAAAAAATGCGAAATTTTTACTAATGCCGAAGCAAAAGGTAATGATCTTGAGAATGGGCTTACAACCGATGCTAGAAATTTTTTGCTAGACTTTTCTCATAAATTTAACATATCAGCTCGTGGATTTTATAAAACACTTAAAGTGGCAAGAACTATAGCAGATTTAAGTAATAGTGAAAGTATTTCCAAAGACTATATTGCTGAAGCTATATCTTTCAAACAAATTCAATAAAATAATCAAGAAAATTTGTATTTTTTTACTTTATATATCCATATTTTTATTTAAAACAACTAGCATTTAATGGATAATGCAATGTAAGAAACAAAACAGTTCAATGTAATTTTCATCAATTTTTTCTATAAAGATATTAAGAATGCATTAATCCCGAGATAATGAAATTATTTTTGGTTTTTTGTTATGATTAAAAAGTATTTTTTATGCGCATGTTTGTTAGCATACGATTGCGCGTTTCCTATGCAGTCTAGTAAAAAAGTAAGTAATTATGCATCTGGAAATAGAATTTATGCACAAGCCTTTGAAAAAGAAGTAAGTAAATTAATCGGACAAGATTTAGCGAAGGCACTAACAAGAGTGAAACAAGAAATTGAGTTAGTAGAAAGCTCGCAAGAGAAAGATTGTCCTATACATTTTAACACAGCCTCGACAGAAGATCAGCGTTTAATTGAAGAATACAGTAAATTAATGAAAACAGACATACAGCATTGTAGTTTTACAATATACGATTATAAACCATTTTATAAGTTTGGAGTTCAAGATTATGATGATTTCAATCTAGATATACGGAATGCTTTGTCGTGTGGTGTATACGCATCAGGATTATGTGTAATGTGCCCACAGACTAGTGCGCAATTTTGCTATGATGTATGTTCTGTAAGAGGTTTATACCCAAGTGATGAAAGCGTTTTACAGATAATAAAAAAAAATATAAGGAAGATAGGAAAAATTGCGTATGATAAAAGTTCAGAAAGAGCACTAGATTCTAGAATTAGCAATGAAGCGTTTTGTAATTTTGGTTTAAGTGATGATATAAAGGGTTATATTTGTTTTGCACTGCGTTATACGTATCATTGTGGATTTTGGGGATGTGACTTTTTGCAGACATTTATTTGGCTATTTGCAGCTCTTGGGAACAATAATATATGTGAAAAATCAATTATTCAAGGAGTTAATAAGGATGGGTATGATTTAGTTTTTACTCAAGTACCATGGATCACGTCAAATTCTGCTATGACAAATGCTCAAAGATTTTTAGTCGCGATGTTTGGATCAATAGCGTCTTCTTATGCAAGCAAACATGCGAAATATTACCCATTAGCTAAGAATGTTAAGCGGAGCTCGTATCTTTATAGTATATGGTTAGCTTATTCTCAATTGCCGCAATGGACTGTGATTTCATTACTTGGGCATGAGTTTGATTCTTTCGTTAGGGATGAACGAATAAAAGATCGGCATAATCTTGAAAATGGACTGATGGTTTTAAAAAACAAATATACTGGAGCATCTATACAGGAAAATGAACCAGGTGAATTTTTTTTATCGCAGAAAAATGCGTTTAATATCTTTACAAACAGAAGGGAATCTAAGAAAGATTATTGCACTAACGATATAGTCATGTATGAACTTCTTAACACATATCTTGAAGATAGCAAGAAAGAATTGAGCGCAATAGAAAATTCAATGAAAACTCGAATTAGGCAGCTTGATGTTTTATATGTAAATAAAACTAATAAATTAGCAGAAAATTTCATCGATGAGCTTAAAGGTAGATTTAAAAAAATTCGTGAAACAGCATCATGTCTTTGCTTTTTTGTAGGATCCTTGCATAGTTCTTTTTCTGATATACAGTCAATAGCTAAATTAATCAGAAATGATCCGTATACATTTAATACTGTATTTAAGGCTAGATTAGACATAATTATCAAGTATGCATCTTACCTATCATCACTACGCTTATTGGATGCTCACTATGATCTAAACAATTTTAAAGACATTGATGTTAGTAAATTCATCTCTATGGAACAGAAAGATTTTATATTTAAAGCTAGGCGTTGTATCTATACTAAGTATTTTGATAAATATTATCAGTACGGCAAGTGGTGCCATATAATACCACTCGACGATCAAACACTAATTGACAAGACATCCATGGAGGAAGCTAATGATGAGAGATATCTTAATTGGCTTGAGCGGTATTTAAGTGGGGCTGCATTCCAAATAGACCTCATGCTGCGTTATGATCGTACTGTAGATTTGTTTTGGTAGGTAGAGAGCTACTTTTTGTTTCTTTGTCTTAGATAATAAGCTGCTATAAACGATAGTGTCGTACCAAAGAAAATGACAAACAATAGCTTTTGAAATATCTGCATTCCTGATGACGTTTCTTCTAGGATGTTTGCAAATAAATATCCTAGAGGAGCAATTGAACATGCCCATATAGCAGATGCTGAAATATTTAAAATTAGATATTTCCATTTTGGAACACGTGCCATACCGATTACTAATGGGCTAATATTTCTAATACCGTATATGAATCTGTACATAAGAATAAAAGTAGTATTATACTTTCTCAGAAACGCCATTGCGCGCCTAACTTTATCTTCAAATCTGGGGAATCCTTTTACAATTTTTTTTCCATATACTCTTCCTGTAGAATATACAAACTGTTCGAATATAACTGTTCCGAGAAAAGCTGTTAATATGACATAAGGTAAAGACAAATATCCATATTTACACAAGAAGCCTGCTGTTAGTAGTGCTACTTCTCCCTCTATACACGCAAAGAAAAATACTGCATAGTACCCATAAGTTGCAATAATATTTTGAACAGAATCCAATTTAAAGCTCACAAAAGTATATAACTATGATACATTGCAAACATATATCAGTCAATGTTCTTAAGTTTGAACTTATAGACTTTCATATTTTTTTAAGCTGCTGGATTGACTTATATGCTTTGTTTTTATTGATATTTTGTAATACAATTAAGCGTGTTTTGGTTCGAAGTTCGATGTTTGTGTGTTTAAAGAAAGTTCTGTATAGTGCGTGTTTAATAGTACTATTCTGTTTGTTATTTACTTCTTGTGCCCCTTTAATTATTTGTGGAGGAGCTGGTATAGCGAGTGTTTCAATGAGAAACAGAGAAGGAGTTTCTGGAAGTGTTTTGGATAATTGGATAAAATTGCAAATCAACAATAAGTTTCAGAGTAAAAAACTCTCAGGTAAGGTTGAAATAGTTGTAAAACATGCTAGAGTTCTTCTAGTAGGTTTTGTCGATGATAGCTCTCAAGCGGCAGAATGTGTCGCAATAGCGAAAGATATTTCTAAAGTAGTAGAAGTAATAGACGCTATAAAAATTGGGCATACGCAGTCTACTGACACTGCTGCAAAAGATTCGTGGATAACTTCTAGGGTGAAATCTGCGATGGCTGTCGATGGTAATATACATTGTTTAAATTTCAACATAACAACATATAATGGTATAGTGTACATTTTAGGTACCGCAGAAACGCAATTAGAGTTAAATGCTGTTGTGAATATAGCTAGGTCTACATCATGCGTAAAAAAAGTTGTGTCTTATATAGAATTAATTGAGTATAATCCACGTGGATCTGCGAATTAAATGTCATTGCCTCTTTTCTTAGCCGCATTTCGATCTATTAAATCTGGCATTTTAGCTGTTGGCGTATCTACATTGTTAGTTGCGATTTCAACAACGGCAGCTTTTTCTATTACTCCATTTTTTTTACATGATGTTTTAGGAATTAATATAAAAACAATAGGAATGATCGAAGCTGTGACAGAATCTTTGTCTCAGTTTTCTAGATTATTTGCTGGTTTTGTCTGTGACAAAATGGGACGCTGTAAGCCAATGTATATCGTTGGAACATTTTGCTCATTTTTAGCTAAACCATTATTGCTTTTTGCGAGTGGCCCAGGACTTGTTATTGCATCTAAAATATCAGATAGGTTAGGTAATGGGCTTAGTGCAACTCCTAGAGATCAATATGTAGCATTGAGTTCTACAGAAGGAGAAAAAGGGGCGAATATAGGCTTGACTATGACTTTTAAAACAATAGGGTGCGTCATGGGACCATTTATTGTTATGGGCGCAACATGGTTTTATGGTGATAGTAGCGAATACATAAAGTCTCTTTTGCTTTTCACGACAATTCCAGCTTTTTTAGCAGTTTATATAGCTGCAGCGTATATTAAAGAAGAACCGGCTTATACTTCATCTAAGTCAACTTTTAATATAAAATTTCTTTTAAATTTAAATTCAAGATTTTGGTCCTTCCTAGGAATTATGTTTTTCTTTATGCTTGCTAGAGCCCCTGAATGCTACCTTTTACTGAATTTAAAAGATAGTGGATTGCCTCAATGGTTTTGTTCTGGTGCTATAGGATTTTTTAATCTTGTGTCTGTCTTTGTATCTTATCCAGCAGGGTTTTTATCAGATAAGTTAGGAAGAGAGAAGGTGCTTTTAATTTCATTTTTAGCATTATGTATTTCAACCACTTGTTTTTGGAGCGGAGTTGCAATCTTTGGTGTTGTAGGCGTGTTTTTTTGGGGCATCCAAAGGGCTTCTTCACAAATTGTTTCTGTAGCATGTATTTCTGATATGGTAGATAAGAAAATTCTTGGAAGTGCGATAGGGCTGTTAAATCTTGTAAGTGGTATTGCTGGGATGATTGCAAGTTATATCTCTGGTGTCGTATCCGAAAAATACGGAATATGTATGTCATATGGGGTATCTACATTGTGTTGTGCTATTTCTTGTATGCTTTTATATAGCTTTATTATCATAAAAAACAAGAAAGTAAACTGAAGCATTTGTTTCTCTTATATATTGCACATTAAAGCAATAACCAAAATGATTTCTTCTGAAACAGTTGATTTAGTGTGCTTCAAATGTTCTGCTATTCTATAAATAGACATTCCAATCACACAAAACGCATCTATCATGCACCGTTATTCTATTGATAAATAGCTGTACTTTCTACTCTTTTTAATATATTACTCTCATAGTAAAGTGATCCTTTAAAAAAATTTGAATAATATATCAATAACACCAAATCTCTCAACTTTCCTAGCAATTACTCCATTTGACTTCTTTTTTTAATCTGCAGAATTAATATTTTTGTAATAAACCGGTAGTTATAATATGTCCATTTGTGATATAGTGACACTGTTTTTTTTGCGTTTGATAATGTGTGTTTTTCGTTTAATTACAGCTTTTTTATTTTTGACAACTGTGTGCTGTTGCTTTTCAGACACAGCTTTAATAGATGAAAACTCAGAAATTAGCTTGGGTTCGCACATAGTTAATGCAAGGATAGGACCTGGAGAAGAGTATCCTGTCGTATATGTATATAAACGAAAGTATCTACCAGTAAAGGTAATAACAAAATATAACGATTGGTACAGAATCCAAGATCATGAAAGCTCAAAAAGTTGGGTGCACAAACGTTTACTATCGAAAAGAAAATCTATTTTTGTGCTAAAGAATTATTCTGTTCTATATAAATCACCGAAGAATTCGTCTGTAAAAATCGCTAGATTAGAAAAGGGCGTTGTAGGAATTGTGATAAACAATACTAATAAAGATTTCGTAAAAATTCAGATTAATGGATTAAAAGGTTGGGTGCGCAGAGCAGATGTATGTGGTGTAAGTTGTGAATAAATACTATGAGGTCGTATGATTTATAGAAAGTGTTTTGTAGCTTTGTCATGTTGTTTTTGTTTCTATAGTTTCGCGTTAAATAGCAATGAACTTATAGATAGACTTAATGATTTAGAAGAAACAATTAAAGAAATTCATGGGAAATTAGAATCTGCAGAATCATGTATAAAAAAAAATATTGCTAGAATAGAATATTTAGAACAGCAGATGCATAGGTATGAAGAAGAGAAGATCAAACTTGAAGAAAAATCTAAATTTGAAATAGAGAAAAAAAACGTACAGTCATCTAAAGAAATTATAGATTCATGTGATAATCTCATAAAACAAAAAAAGTATAAAGAAGCAATTGCACTATTAGAACAATTTCTATTAGACTATAAAGAAGATATATATAGAGGCCAAGCTTATTTCTTTTTGGGACGAGCTTATGAATTAAGTCTAAATAAAAATAAGGCAGTAAAAGCTTACCTGCTATGTGTAAAAGAAAGGCCTAATGGAGCAAAGGCTCATGAAGCGTTGTTTTTCGCGGCGAATCTATCAGAGGGTATACCTGGTAAAAAAGATGCGGCAAAGTGCTTGTATAAAAGGCTAATAGATAACTACGCAGATAAAACTGATTTTGTTAATAAAGCAGAAAAAGCTTTAAAAAAATTAAAACATAATGACAAGTAATATTTTTTTAGCTAAAAAACACATTTTTTCAGTTCTAGAAAAATATGCAGGAACAGAGCAAAATTTAGTAGTAGCATTTTCAGGTGGAGCAGATTCATTATTCATGATGGTGTTTGCATCTGAATGGTGCAAAGCAAAATGTAAAGATTTGTATGCTGTCACTGTTGATCACAATCTAAGAGAAGAGTCGTATGATGAAGCATTGAATGTAGGTAAAATAGCTGAGAAATATTGCACGAGTCATATTATCAAAAATTGGGAACATGGAGATATTCCTGCTGGACAAATAGAAGAAATGGCGAGAAAAGCTAGATATGAACTACTAGCAGATGCATGCACAACTTTAAAATCAAAAATTTTACTAGTAGGACACAACCTTGATGAACAAATAGAGACATACCTAATTAGGAAAGAGAAAAAAAGTGATTTACCTGGGTTAGCTTGTATGAGCGAAGCACGCAATATTTCTGATGAAATAAAAGTAATCCGTCCTTGCTTGCCTTTTACAAAGCAGTTTATAAAATCTCATCTAAATAGTATTGGAGAAACATGGGTAGAAGATCCGATGAATTCTAATGAAGATTTTTTAAGGGTCAGAAAAAGAAAATTTATATGCAGTTTAAGGCATGCCCAAAAACAAGCTATGTTTGATGAAATCAGATTGCGTGGAGTAGAACGAAATTCTATAGAAACAAAAGCTGTTGAATTTTTGAAAAATTACAGCAAGATAAATGAATATGGATTTGTCGATCTAAATATTGATGCTTTTGATAGATTAGATGAAAATATAAAATGTAATATTTTAAAACGTTGTATAAAATTAGTAGGAAGACAAGAATATACAAAATCATTAAATAATTGCAAAACTGTTTTATCAACATTAAAACGAAATAATTCAATCAATGTTGGAAAATGTATTATTAAAAAGTTGAAAGATAAAATTAGAATTTTTCGAGAAAATAGGAATTTAGACATAATTAAAATTTCTAGTAAATCTGGCATTTGGGACAATAGATTTAGATTTGAAGTCCGTGATGAACGAATTTTATCGAATGACAGTTATATAAAACATTTTGATCAATATGTCGTTTTGGCAGATGACAGCCCGTCGTACATAACTGTAACACTTCCATCTTTGTGGATTGATAAAAAAATGGTATATTTGTACAATGTTAGTGAACGCTCGGGTTTAATAGATTTTCAGTTTGTTCAAGATGTTGACTTTCTGTCGATTTTCTCATGTGTCGAATATGATGGAGGTATTTTATGAATAAAAATTATAAGAATATTACGGTTTGGGTCGTCGCATGTTGTTTTATCGCAATTATCTTTCATGCATTGCAGTATAGTGCAGAAAAAACGATTGAAATACCTTTTTCAAAATTTATGACTGAATTAGATGCAGGTAGGGTAAATAGCGTAGTTTTCAAAGGGCAAACTTTAGAAGGAAATTTTAAAGATTCAACAATATTTACTACAAACATTCCACACAATTTGGAATTATCAAATAAAATTATAGAAAAAAACGTTGAAGTTCTTTCTTTATCTGATAGTGCAAATGTTTCATTTTTCCAAATTTTTATAGGATGGTTACCTCTAATAATTTTAGTCGGAATATGGATATTTATGATGAGGCAAGTCCAGGTTGGCGGTGGGAAAGCTATGAGCTTCGGAAAATCAAAAGCCAAGTTGTCTAAAAATACAAAAACTGTAACATTTGAAGATGTAGCAGGTGTAGATGAAGCAAGAGAAGAATTAAGTGAAATTGTAGATTTTTTGAAAGCTCCAGCAAAATTCAAAAGACTTGGTGGGAAAATTCCAAGGGGAGTTCTTTTAGTCGGATCACCTGGTACAGGAAAAACGCTATTAGCAAGAGCTATAGCAGGTGAAGCTGGCGTTCCGTTTTTCAGCATTTCAGGTTCTGAATTTGTTGAAATGTTCGTTGGTGTTGGCGCAAGCCGCGTAAGAGATATGTTCGAACAAGGCAAGAAGAATGCTCCATGCATAATTTTTATAGATGAAATAGATGCCGTAGGAAGACATAGAGGATTTGGTTTAGGTGGTGGGAATGACGAAAGAGAGCAAACATTGAACCAACTTTTAGTTGAAATGGATGGATTTGAAGAAAATGATGGAGTAATTATTATTTCAGCAACTAATAGACCAGATGTTTTAGATCCTGCACTTCTACGTCCAGGAAGATTTGACAGACAAGTCGTCGTTCCTTTACCGGATTTAAAAGGAAGGGAGAAAATTCTCACAGTCCATATGAAAAAAACGCAACTTGCAGATGATGTTGATCCTTTGGTAATAGCAAGAGGAACGCCTGGGTTCTCCGGTGCTGATTTAGCTAACTTAGTAAATGAAGCAGCATTGTTAGCAGCTCGAAGTAATAAAAAGTTAGTTGGAATGGACGAATTTGAATCTGCTAAAGATAAAGTTATGATGGGAGCAGAACGAAAATCAATGTTAATGTCTGAAGAAGATAAAAGAAGAACAGCATACCATGAGGCTGGGCATGCAGTTGTTGCTATCCACAGCGAAGGATCCGATCCGATCCACAAAGCTACTATTATTCCGAGAGGGAGAGCACTAGGAATGGTAATGAGGCTACCTGAACAGGATAAAATGTCTATGACTCGACAGGAGTTAGAAGCGAATTTAGCTGTGGCTGCTGGCGGTAGAATAGCAGAAGAAATGATCTTTGGAAATGAAAAAGTTACGACTGGAGCCTCGTCTGATATTGCAAATGCTACAAAGATTGCAAGAAGAATGATTATTGAATGGGGGATGGGTAAAGATTTAGGATTCTTATCTTATGCAGAATTAGATGGCGAACAGAATGTGTTTTTAGGCCATTCGATGTCAAGCAATGGTGCTTTATCTGAAGAAGTAAAGCAAAAAGTGGACGAAGAAATTCGTAATCTTTTAGATTACACATATAAAAATGCAAAAAATATTCTCAAGAAATATAGAAATGAATTAGATTTAATAGCTAATGCTCTGTTAGAAAGAGAAACAATAAGCGGTGAAGAAATAAAACAGCTAATCAATGGTGAAATTTTAGCAGAAAAAAAAGTTGCCACTCGATCTGTCCAAAAAAGATCTAAAACAAAAATGCCATCGACTAAGGATGATAAGGTTAAGTCAGATAATAGTAAATAGAATCACTTGAGATTATTACAATGTATTTTTGTTGTGATGGAGGCTGTGTAAGTCCTTTAAGTTACAAAGATAAAATTACGATAAATAATCAACATACAGAAGCGCTGCATATATTGACTAATACAAATTCTGATATGTTTATAAATGCGGATAAATATATTAAAAAGATAATCAATTTATACCAACAGTTGAGATATTTGGTGGATTATATACATCCTAACGCAGTTTGTGGCGTTCGATATACTCTCGAGCTGTAATAGAGGCCAGTGATAAAAAATTATACAGACAATTTATTTGTATTGTAGTTCTAGTCGCAAAATATATAGTAATTATTAGATAATTGCTAAAAACAAACTATGCTCGAGATTTGAATTGCTGACTATGTATTTTGAAATATTCTAGCATATTTTAAAATATCACCTACTAAGTATAATGAGCCTGTCACAAGTATCATATCTTCTTCACAAGCATTTTCTATTACGTTTTTTAGTGTCGTGATTGGATTCTTGAAATGATAATGTACTAACGATAACCATCTTTCTCCATATTCTTCTATTTTTCTAGGTTTAAATGATGATTCGGTGATGTATATTATAGAAGATTTAATAGATGTAATAGTTGTTAACATAGAATTGAAATCTTTATCTACAGAGAATCCTATGATTATATGTATTTTATTATATTTATAATGAGTGAGTATTTCACACAAACTGTTTATACCTGCAGGATTATGATCTCCAGATAAGAAAATTTCTCTATTGTTAAAAATTATTTTGCTCATGCGCCCGATCCAAATTAAATCAGATAAAGCGGATTTGTATTGATAAATATTAAAACCTAGTTGTTCAAATGCTGTTAGAGCTAATGAGGAATTTTCGCAAGCTCTTTCTCCCTGTAATTTAAGCTGGAATTCTGTGCCATTTATACTAATTGAAAATCGTGGAGTTCGATCTTCATGATAAATTTTTGTTCCGTAGTCGTATGATTTTATTAGTTTTTTGCATTCTATAGACTTTAAACTTTCATAGCATTTTTTATTAAGTTTTCTAGTAAAAATAACTGTTTGTTCTTGCGGATTGTTTATTATTCCAATCTTATTATTAAATATAGAAATAATATCACTTCCTAAAAAATATTCATGATCGATATCTACTGAAGTTATAATACAAGTATTATGTGGAACTACATTTGTTGCATCATATAATCCACCAATACCAACTTCGAAAATAGCATAATCTACTTTTTTTTCAACGAAAAAATAATAACATGCGATTAAAGTTAAATATTCGAATTGCGAAAGTATAAGTTTATTCTCTAAATAGCATTTTTTGTACAAAAAATTAAATGCACAAATAAAGCTATTTTCAGGTATATCTATAAAATTGAATTTTATACGTTCCGTAATATCTACTAAATGCGGAGAAGTGTAAAGTCCAACACTTTTGCCTGAAGACAATAATAGCTTACATAGGGATGCACTGGTACTTCCTTTTCCGTTTGTTCCTGCTACAATAACAACTCTTTTCGGATCGATATCTAATTCTAGTAAACTAAATGCAGTCGATATAATATCAAAACGTTTTTTAGCAGAACTACGCTTATCTAACTGAACAGAAGCGATATAAGAAACTATATTATCTAAATTGTCGAACATTCAAAAACAACATGGAGGCCGAAGACGGAATCGAACCGCCGTAAAAGGATTTGCAGTCCTCTGCATGACCACTCTGCCATCCGGCCTAATAACTTTTTTAATGATACAAGAGTTATTTATCTCAGTCAATAAAAAAATACTGTGCAATTCGTGCTTGCAGATTAAAAACAGAAGCTGAACGAAATATTGAATAGGAGAGTCGAGAGGTTGGATGTTATTGACATATTATCTAAATTTATTTTTAAAGGATTTCTCGACTATGAAAGAATATATTAAAAAGAGTAGAAAGTACAGTCATTTATAAAGAGAAGGACGGGGTATGATAGATGCGTTTTTGATTATGGGAATGCCTATTTCGAAGGTTGCAGAATATTTAAATCGCTATAAATCAACTATTTCAAAATAAAATCGTTCGGTTTATTGCTTTAATATGCAAAAAATGTACATACTTATAACAACTTGCACAAATATTAACTTGAATATAACAATTATTTATCGTACTCTAGGCGGTATATTGTTTTAGAGTTACAGTGAATACATTACATAGAGTGTTGTGTGCTAGGCTATTAAGAACAACAGTAATTATAACTGTTGGTCTTGCGTTTTGCGCAGCAATAGTCCAACTCTCAAAATATGTGCATTTAATCAATAATGCATCAGCTTCAATTTGGCAAGTAATGAAGTTGCTGGTTTATATTTCGCCTGATTTAATATCGAAAATTTTACCTATATCATTAGCTATATCTATTGCTGTTGTATGTTCAAGATTCCGTGATAATAAACAATTAGTAGCGTTGTTATCACTTGGTATACCTAAAAAAGACTTGTTTAGACCTGTTTCTATAATTAGCATTTTTATTTCATGTATATTATGTCTATTGTCATTGTATTATAGCCCTTTATCTTTACAAAAATTTCGGTTATTAGAAACACAGATAATTACTAACATTTCACTTCCACAACATTCAGGCAATCTTATTACAGTAAAAAAATTATCAGCTTTCGCAGAAGAATATACTGGAAATTTCGAATTTAAAAATTTAATTATTTCAGATAAGCAAGAAACATCTACTTCAGAACGAATATATAGAGCCGAAAGTGGGGGAATAAATGATAAAATCCTTTCTCTGCATAATGGTGAAATTATCGATTATAATCCGGACAAGAAGACGGTTATTGTAACAAAGTTTAAAAATCATAAATATGACCTTTCTAAGGTTTTCTCTAAACATAAAATTGAATACAAGACGCATGAATTCTCTACAAGCAAATTGATAGAAAATTTTGTTGATTTAAAGTGTGCGGCCGAGTTACATTCAAGATTTTTAGAACCTATATTATCTTTAACTCTTTCGTTTCTCGTATTTGTTGTAATTATGATTGCTCGATATTCTAGAAAAACAAATATTTTAAATTTTATATCAGCAATATCAACAACGATTATTTTATATGGAGCCAACTTAGGTTTAACAAATGCAGCACAAAGTAATAATATATATGTATATATAGCTTATATCTTTTTCTTGATTACTATACTACTTTCTTTATTTTTTGTAAAAAAACTGGATATGTGGAAATGATACGTAATACATTTTTAAAATACCTAGTTAAGTTACAACTCAAAGTCTTTCTTGGCATTTCACTGTTTGTTTTTTCATTTATAGGATTGTTCAGTCTAGTCGATATAATACGTAAAATACCAAAAGATTTTTCATCGCCTATATCATCTGGCTTAATAATTGCCCTTTGTAAATCATTCATTCTGTTTAATGAAGTTTTTGGATATGTATACTTCGTTTCAGCAGTAATAGTATTATGGAAACTTGCTAACACAAATCAGATAACGATTATGAAAACGATTGGAAAATCAGCAAGGGTTATTATCTCACCATTTTTAAAACTAGGGTTATTTATAAGCGTTTTTTGGATATTATCTATACATCCATGTTGCATGTATTTATCAAAAAATCTAAAAAACATAGAAAACATACTCTTACAAAAAAAAACACCACAGACTTTTTGTACATGGATTTCCAAAAAAGGAGAAAATAAAGAAATTATATATATATACAATATAGTAAATAATGACATAGATGGTTTGTCTATTTTTTACGATAAATCCACTATATACGCTTCGAAAGCTAAGATAAAAGAATCTGTTTGGGAACTAAAGGATGGCTATGAAATAATCAAAGAAGAACCTAGAATATTTTCAGAAAAAAATATTAAACCGCCAATTACAATAGAAGAAATTTTTAGATTTTCTGTCCCAAGTGAGAAATGTGATGTATATGATTTATTAAAATACTATCTTGAAAAGGATTTATATTGTGTAGATTTAGATAGATATATTATCGCGTTCAATAAGCTATTAGCATCTGGATTTATGCTATTAATATTTGCAATGATCGCTGCAGCTTTGTGCCTTCCTTTAAATCGTTATAAAACTAAAACGTTTTTAGCGACTTGTGTAATTAGTATAGCTATTATTAGCAGGACTATTTTGAGTATTTGCGAGAGTATAGGGAAAGTTGGTGTAATATCACCAGTAGTGTGTGTTTGGGCACCAGTGTTAGCTATGTTTTGTTTTAGTCTATCTGCATTAATTTGGAGAGAATATTAATGAAAATCAGCAAGGCAAATTTATGTTGTTCTACATGCTTATGTATTCTCGGAATTTTGTATTTTTCATGTATCATTGCGACTAACAACGGAGAAGAAATCAAATTGTTAAATGCTAATTTAGCAGAATATTCATATGATAAGGTTATTTTTTCTGGGGACGTTGATATTTTATATGATCAGAAAAAAATTAGCGCTGATACAGTAGAGTATATTCAAGATAGTAAGAAGATTAATGCGTTTGGGAATGTCAAAATCAAAGAGACTAATGGAAATGTTCTTCATTCTGATTCTGTAAAAATAGATACGATTAAAAAAGAAGCAGAAATCTCAGGTTCTAAGCTACGTTTATTAGATAATACACATATAAATGCAAAGCACGCATTAATAAGAGATAAAGAGTACTTCAATATGCAGGACATAGATTATTCGCCTTGTTACAACTGCATTATCGGGGATAGACTAACTTGGGAAATAAAAGCTAGTTCTGTGAAACAATCTAAAGAAGATATTTCATATAAAGATGCTAAATTTTATTTTTTAGGTACTCCTATAGTTTATCTTCCATACTTCTCACATCCAAGTTTCCATGTAGAAAGGCGTAGTGGTTTTTTAACACCATTAATTATGCATGACACGATCGCTGGAATGAGTTTAATTCCTCGTTATTTAGTTTCTATATCGAAATCTCAAGAACTGATATTTAAACCAGTTATTACTAGTAAGATTGGCCCTGTAGCATGGACAAGTTATTCAATAAGGTTTCCAAATGGACTGTTTACAATTGATTCAAGTATTACTGGTACTAAATCTGTAGAACATGTAAAAGGCGATATTAGTTCTTATGAAAAACATGAGATCAAAAAAATCAAATCCAATAAATATCGAGGACATATATTTACTAATTTTCGGTACGACATAAATAGAGAATTTAGACTGAAATCTAATATAAACTTAGTTTCAGATAAATATTATCTTAAGAAAATGCCGTTTTTAAATGATTTTGATAGACGTTTATTAACAAGTGATATTTCTATAGAACGTTTTTTAACAAAAGAATATACATCATTACAAACAATGTATTTCCAGACTCTTAAGCCAGAAGATACAACAGATGATATACCGTTGGCTTTACCTATATTTTCTCATCATGCTTCGTATGACATATTCGATGGCAGTGTAGACTTTGATGTTTTTGCTTCTAGATTAAATTTCCATGGAGAACACAGTGTAAATAAATCATTCGCAAATATTGGATACTCGAAAAGCCTAGTAAACGGATATGGAATAGTAGCCGACATAACAGTTAAATGTTTAACATCTTTTAATAGAGCATCTTGTGGTAACTCAGAAAAAACTAGCAATTCTATAAACGAAATATCACCTTTAGGAAGCATGATCGTAAAATGGCCCTTAGAAGCACTTCTAACTAAAGACTTATCACTTATTATAGAGCCATGCATAGGTGCTGTTTTAGTTGATAATAAAAAGCGAGATATGTCGGTAATTTTTGATAAATATACATCTATGAAGCTTTTTGAGCTAGATGATTCAAATTTTTTAGAAGCAATAAGAAATTCTTTTTCAGGAAATATTGATGATGGTAGTAGAATCCCATATGGTCTAAAACTTTCGTCATATTTTAATAGCGAAAACATAGCGAACTTTACAGTCGGACGATCCATAAGTTTGAGTAAATCAAACTTTCAAAGTAATGATTCATCTGATATTAACAGAAAAAGTTCCAATATTATTTTTAAATTAGAATTATTTCCAAATCGTAATACGTCAATTTTTGCTTCAGGAAGTTATGATAGGCACAAAGATGATTTTAAGAGATTTGAATGTGGAGCTATTGGTAAATATAAAGTGTTAAATGTAAAAATAAGCTCATTCTCAGCTAAAAAAAATGGACAAAACAATGGAACATCTACAAACTGTGGAATACATTCAGTTTTCGAAATAAAAATACGCGATGATATCTCTTGTAACTATTCATGCATATTAGGTGGCTCTAAAAATAAGCTTTTAAAAAACTCTATAGGAATATCTTATAAAAATGAATGTTTCTCTGCTGATCTAATTTTGTCAAAAACTAACTTCAAATCAGCAGATATAAAACCTACAAAATCTATTACTTTATTATTCTCGTTTAAAAATCTTGGAAATAGTCGTGTAAATATGTAGGTGAAGAATGGATAAGCTGAGACATGACTTACTTTGGCTAGAATTGATGGGAGTTAATGATATATATTTCAATAGAAATGTGAATAAAGATGTAGAAATATCAGAAATATATGACTTAAATGAACTAAAAGCTATTGAAGAGAAAGTTCAGTGTACACTAAAAAAAACTGCAAACAAAATGGTTTTTGGAGATGGAAATATAAATTCAAAAATAGTTTTTGTTGGAGAGGCTCCAGGTGCAGAAGAAGATAGACATGGGATACCATTTGTAGGACAAGCTGGTCAGCTTTTAAATAAAGCTATAGAAGCTATAGGATTAAACAGAGAGGATATATATATAACAAACGTGATTCCATGGCGTCCAATTGCAAATAGAACACCAACTACTGAAGAAGTCCAGCTATTCCGTCCATTCCTTATACAACATATAAATATTATAAACCCCAAAATTGTCGTTTGTTTGGGAAGTTCTGCAATGAAAGCAATACTACAGGACAATACATCAATTTCGAAAATTCGAGGTATGAAAATAGAAAATCGAGATATATTTAAAAACAAAGATACAATTCTTTTGGCGACATTCCATCCAGCATATTTATTACGGTCACCATCCCAAAAGCGTTTTTTTTGGCACGATTTTTTAAAGATAAAGCATATGCTTTCTGATTTAAATTAATAAACGTAATATTTTTAATCATAAAAATTTTTAATTTATTTTTTATTACGGAATCTGTGTTTTTTTATCTGCTAATTACACACGATGCGAAATTTATGTTGAATTTGCATCTATGTTTTGTTAACATATGAAAAATGCGGGTGTAGCTTAATGGTAAAGCTTCGGCCTTCCAAGCCGATGACGTGGGTCCGATTCCCATCACCCGCTCCATCTTTTTAGGTGTTTTTATGAAGTCTGTAGATAGTTCTAATTTTTCTTCTGAAGTTTTGAATTTTGGTGGTGTCGTAGTTGTAGACTTTTTTGCTACCTGGTGTGGCCCATGCAGAATGCTTGTGCCAATTCTTGAGGAATTAGAGGAAGAGCTAGATGATGTTAAAATCGTTACACTTAATATAGATGACGCAGAGGATATAGCTGCAGATTATGATATAATGAGCGTGCCAACTTTGTTGTTGTTTAAAGATGGAAAGGTTGTGTCCACTTGCGTTGGTTCTACGTCAAAATCTAGAGTGTTAGATTGGATTAATTCACATAAATAATTTATTTTATACGTATTATAGAATTTGAGCTTCTGTTTTCTGTCAGCTTGTTGAATATTTTCTCTGTGATATTTACTGCAATGCAGGAATGTGCGTGCTTCCATACCTTTAAATCGTCGCGCGAGTTTCCAAAATAAATAAAGTTTTTTTCGCCAAATACATTTATCAGTTTCTTTGCTTTTGCATTTGCTCGTAGATTTATGTGTCCATCACTAGCGAAATATCCGTCAAACACTGGAAAGTGTGATATAACAAATTTAGCATATATGTCTGAGCATGCTGTCGCCAGATAAATTTTACATCCTGATTTTTTGTATTCTTTAAGTATATTTAGGACCGTATTATTTACTTGTAAATCAGTAATATCTAGAGCGACTTTTTTGGCTAATCGATTTTTTAAAAAAGCTCTACCTCGCAAAAACCAGAATAAAATCTTCACCATATTTAGACAGTTCTTTTTTGCAAATTTTCGAATAGCTACTTGTGTAACATCATTATAAATAAAAGTACCGTCTAAATCGACACAAATAGGATAATTCCCTGGAATTCTTGTCATATGTTATTTGTATAATGTGAATCTATTACATAATTCAAGCGTTTTTTCTCTAACTGATTTAATAACATTTTCTCTTTCTGATTCTTCTGATTTAAGAACGGCTATAATTAGCTCACCGATTATTCGAAACTCTCTTTCTTTTAAACCTCTTGTTGTCATTGCTGGAGTACCTAGCCTGATTCCTGAAGTTTTCATAGGGGGTTGTGGATCATTTGGGACTGAATTTTTGTTACATGTTATACCTGCCTCATCTAGCCATGATTCAGCATCTTTTCCACATACATTTATATTGCGCAAATCAGCAATTATCATATGGCAATCTGTTCCTCCAGATAAAACGTTTATACCACTTTTAATTAGAATATCTGCCAATACTTTTGCATTTTTTATTACTTGTTCTGAATATGCTATAAAATTGCTGCTTAAAGCTTCTCCAAATGCTACTGCTTTCCCAGCAATTGTATGCATATGAGGTCCACCTTGGATTCCAGGAAAAATTGCACTATTTATTTTTTTCGCTAACTCTTCTTTATTTGTCAGAATAATACCACCTCTAGGTCCTCTTAAAGTTTTGTGTGTTGTAGACGTAACTACATCTGCATATGGAAATGGAGTAGGGTAGAGGCTAGACGCTATAAGACCTGCATAATGTGCTATGTCTGCCATTAAATATGCTCCTATATCATCTGCGATCTTTCTAAACCTTTCGAAGTCTATTTTTCTCGGATACGCAGACGCGCCACAAATGATTAATTTAGGTTTATGTTCTAAGGCTAAATTTTCTACAATAGAATAATCTATATATCCATCATTATTTACTCCATAAGTAATTGCATTGAACCATTTTCCTGATACTGAGACTTTTGATCCATGTGTTAGATGGCCTCCTGACGATAAATCCATGCCAAGTATTGTATCACCTGGATTTAATAAAGAATAGTAAACAGCAAAATTAGCTTGCGATCCAGAATGCGGTTGTACATTCGCAAATTTGCAATTAAATAACTTGCAAACTCTTTGAATCGCTATTTCTTCGATATCGTCAACAAATTCACAGCCACCGTAATATCGTTTTCTAGGATACCCTTCAGCGTATTTATTAGTGCAAACACTCCCAATAGCTGACAAGACATCTTTTGAAACAAAATTTTCTGATGCGATTAATTCTATTTGATTTTCTTGTCTTTTCCACTCTTTTTCTATTGCAGAAAATACAACTGAGTCTTCGTAATTATTTTCTAGAAAACAACCATTAAATTTGATGCTATTCATTTATGCCTCCATCTATTTTCTTTTTACCTAAAACGTTTTTAATGACAAACCTTGGATGATCGCATACTGCGAAATAAGCTCTTCCTAAGTATTCTCCTAGTAGCCCGATCCCAACTATTAATAAACTTAATAACAAGAATACAAATGCAAAATGCAAACCATATCCATGATGTTTGGTTACGACTTTTTTAAAAAGTTCTACCAAAAAATATATAAAACTAGCAGATGAAATAGCCATACCAAACATTGTAAAAATTTGAAGAGGAACTAGAGAAAAGCCTGTCATCAAATCGAATGTTATTCTTATAAGCTTATAAAAGTTATATTTAGACCCTCCAGCATTTCTCTCTTCATGCTTGACAGGTATGTCTATCGGATTACCTGCAAATTTTTGAGCCAATGCAGTTATAAACGTTGATGTTTCTCGTGTTTTAACTACATTATCGATTATGTAGCGTTTATAAGCTCTCAACATACATCCATGATCTTTCATCTCAATTCCTGTAATTTTTCTTCTGATTTTATTTATCAGTCGTGAGGCATATTTTCTGAAAAAATTATCGTGCCTGTTGGCTCTGTACCCACCAACTAAATCATGCCCCTGATCAATTAAGTCTAACAAATTTGGAATTTCTTCAGGAGGGTTTTGTAGATCGGCGTCTAGTGTAACAATTACATCGCCTGATACGTGTTCAAATCCTGCTAGTATTGCAACATATTGTCCATAATTTCCATTAAAATAAATCACTCTTAAAATGTCTGAATTCTTTTCAAAAAAATCCTTTAACATTTCAGGAGTCTTATCTGTACTTCCATCATCGACAAAGATTATTTCATATTTTTTATTTTTTTCATTTGTATATTTTTCTAATGTAGAATGCAATCTTTCAAATAATAAACTTAAATTTTCTTCTTCATTATAAACAGGAATAACAACAGAAATATCGACGCGACCCATAAATCACCGGACAAATTATACTTCTGATTTTACGGATAAGTTTAATCAACTTCAAGTTCTATTTTTTAAATAAGCTTGTAAGCAAATCGATATATTTCTAATTACAGTTTGCTGTATTGTAGAAATGTGCATATACTCCATTTTTCTCAAGCAATTCTGAGTGAGTTCCTATCTCTATTATTTTTCCTGAATCCATAACTGCAATTTTATCTGCATTTACAATGGTCGACAATCTATGTGCAATAATGATAGATGTTCTATTCTTCATTAGTTCAGCTAAAGCAATTTGAATTTTTTTCTCAGATTCTGTATCAAGAGCACTGGTAGCTTCATCTAAAAGTAGGATAGGGGAGTTTTTTAAAACTGCTCGTGCTATAGAAATTCTTTGTTTTTGTCCTCCAGATAGTAAAACTCCATTGTCACCAATTACAGTGTCAAATCCATCAGGTAATTGCTCTATGAAATCTAAAGCAGCTGCAATTTTAGCCGCATTTCTTATCTCATCGAAAGTAGCATCTATTCTTCCAAGTTTTATGTTATTTAAAATAGAATCATTAAATAAAACTATATCTTGACTAACTAAACTTATACTATTTCTCAGATTTTCTAACTTGAAATTTTTTACAGGATTGCCATCTATAATTATGTCTCCAGAAGTAGTATCGTAGAATCTAGGAATAAGATTCATAAGTGTGCTTTTTCCAGCTCCGCTTTTTCCTACTAATGCTAGCGACGTTCCTGATGGTATTTCAATATCAATATTATTTAATACGTGAGCTCTGTCTTCAGAATATCTAAAACTTACATTTTTAAACGAGATATTACCATTTGTAATTTTTATATTCTCTTGTGCGTACTTATTATCTATATTTGGTTTTAAATCTATAATTTCGTAAATTCTTGTCATAGAAGCAACAGCTTCATAAAGCAAAGAGCTTGAGTTGGCTAAACTTTTTACTGGCCTGTATATCATTATTAATGCAGTTAAAAAACTAAGAAGTGTTCCTGGTGTTCTTGATCCGCTAATTACAAGCCATCCTCCTACAAATACAATGATAGAAACAGCGACCCCACTTAGAAATTCTATAATCGGATGAATTATTGCTTTTGTTTTAGCAGCTTTTACGGACAGTTCTAGTACATTTGTAGTAATACTATCAGCTTTCTGTTCTTCATAATTTTCTAAGTTGTATGATTTTATCATCCTTATTCCTTGAAAACTTTGCGTCAGAAAGCTTACCCATTCACTCATTTCCTGTTGAGTATTACTTGAAATTTTTTTTACTTTCTTCCCTACATTGATAGTAGGTAATACAGTAGCAGAAAAGCCAATAATCGCAATTATAGAAAAATATGGATCTCTGTAAAAAATTAAAATCAAGATTCCTATAACAACAAACAAATCTTTGCATAATGAGGATACAGCAGAAGTAATGACATTTTTAACAGAGTTTACATCATTTGTAAGTTTAGAAATGATATCTCCACATTTCGATTCATGGAAAAAATGTAAATCTGCTGATATTAATCTTTTAAACGATAACACTTGTATTTTCTTGATAACGTTTTGCCATAAGTCATTTAGTAGAATCGCTTCTATGTAATCGCTAATACCTCTTAGTAGTGATACGAATAAAAAACCGAAAGCGACGCCAGATAATGCATAAATATTTTTGTCTACAAATACATCATCAATAATAGGCTTAACTAAATATGCAACTGCAATCGTGCATATGCTAGAGATACAAGTGCAAATTATTGATAAAGCTAGAGTTTTCCATTTTGAAATTATGTACTCAGAACAGAATCTACTTAAAATAGATTTTGAATTTACTGTATTACTTTCATTTCTGCACATATGCTCTCCAATCAATTATTTTATATTACCATTTATAACATGTAAAAGCATCAAATAAAAACCCGACTTTCATATCAATTAATCAGTTCGGCTTCTGTTTTTAATCTGCAATTTTAATCTGCTGTGCACAATATATTTGACTTTTAATCATGTAGGTATTAGAATAGGCAGTGAGGATAGGGTGCTTGATGTTAGGCTCTGGAATCATGACTTGGGAAGCTATGTTGTTGTTCCTAGGGGTCTATTCACTTTTATTCTCGTATTGTTTTTAGTTTTATTTTGCCTATTGTAGGGAGATGTTTTATGAGTAAAGTAATTGGAATTGATTTGGGTACGACTAATTCATGTGTATCTGTAATGGATGGTGATAAGCCAAGAGTAATTGAAAATGCAGAAGGAGCGAGAACTACTCCATCTATAGTAGCATTTACTGACAAGGGAGATAAATTAGTCGGGCAGGCTGCAAAAAGACAAGCTGTCTCTAACCCTAAAAATACATTTTATGCTATCAAGCGTTTGATAGGTAGAAAAAATAATGATGAATATTTGAAAAAGTATGATGTGCCTTATTCTGTAGTAGCTTCAGATAATGGAGATGCTTGGGTTTCTGCGAACGGAGAAAAATATAGTCCAAGCCAAATAAGCGCTTTCACATTGCAAAAAATGAAGGAAACCGCTGAGAGTTTCCTTGGGCAGAAGGTGACGCAAGCTGTGATAACTGTTCCTGCATATTTTAATGATGCACAAAGACAAGCGACAAGAGATGCAGGAAAAATTGCTGGTCTGGAAGTTTTGCGTATAATAAATGAGCCTACTGCGGCCGCTTTAGCATATGGTCTTGATAAGAAAAAGTCTGGATTAATCGCTGTTTACGATCTTGGTGGAGGTACATTTGATGTATCTATATTAGAAATCGGCGATGGTGTCTTTGAAGTTAAAGCTACGAACGGTGATACGTTCCTAGGTGGTGAAGATTTCGATAAGAGAATTATTGATTATTTAGCTGATGAATTCTTGAAGGATAATTCTGTAGACTTGAGAAAAGATAGTTTGGCTTTGCAAAGGTTAAAAGAAGCAGCTGAGAAAGCAAAAATTGAACTTTCAAGCTCTTTCGAGACAGAAATAAATTTACCATATATTACAGCTGATGCTAGCGGACCTAAACATTTGACGATTAAGTTGAGTCGAGCAAAACTAGAAAGTTTGGTTGAAGATTTAATAAAGAGAACTATAACTCCATGTAAATTGGCTTTAAAAGATGCTGGTGTAGAGCCAAATGAGATTTCAGAGGTAATATTAGTCGGTGGTATGACTCGTATGCCAAAGGTTATCGAGACTGTTAAAGAGTTTTTTGGAAAAGAACCTCACAAGGGAGTTAATCCTGATGAAGTTGTAGCTATTGGTGCTGCAATTCAGGGCGGTGTATTACAGGGTGATGTAAAGGATGTGTTGCTTTTAGATGTAACACCTTTGTCTTTGGGAATTGAAACTTTAGGCGGAATCTTCACTAGGTTAATTGATCGAAATACTACAATTCCTACAAAGAAAAGTCAGGTGTTCTCTACTGCTGAAGACAATCAAACAGGTGTGACTATAAGAGTGTTCCAAGGTGAAAGAGAAATGGCCGCAGATAATAAGTTATTAGGGCAGTTTGATCTCACGGATATTCCTCCTGCACCAAGAGGTGTACCACAAATTGAAGTTTCTTTTGATATTGATGCGAATGGTATAGTTCATGTTACAGCAAAAGATAAAGCTACAAATAAAGAACAGGCTATTAGGATTCAACCATCTGGTGGTTTGTCTGATGCTGATATCGAGAGAATGGTTAAAGATGCAGAGGCTCATGCTGATGAAGATAAGAAGAAGAAAGCTTGTATAGAAGCTAGAAATTTTGCAGAGCAACTTATCGCGTCTACAGAGAAATCTTTAGCTGAATACGGTGACAAAGTGTCTGCTGACGAGAGAACTGCTATAGAAACAGCAATTGCTGAGTTGAAGGAAAAAGTGAAGAGCGAAGATGCAGATGAAATAAAAGCTGCATCAGATAAGCTGGCTCAAGCTTCTATGAAACTTGGTGAGGCTATGTACAAAGCTCAACAAGAGCAAAGTGCAGCGCAGCAAGGTGATCAACAAGGAAGTGAAGCAAAAACGCAAGAAGATGTAGTTGATGCTGATTTCAAGGAAGTCTAATCTAGATCTACTCAGCATATGTTATTGGGGGATTTTTATCCCCCATGTGTCAATTTAAAAATTAGAGGAAAATATGGCTAAAGATTATTACGACCTTCTTGGCGTAAATAAGTCTGCTTCTGCAGATGATATAAAAAAAGCCTATAGAAAAATGGCGATGAAGTACCATCCTGACAAAAATTCAGGGGATGCATCAGCAGAAAAAAAATTTAAAGAAATTAATGAGGCTTATGACGTATTAAAAGATCCTCAGAAAAAAGCAGCATACGATAGGTATGGCCATGACGCATTTCAAAGTGGTGGCTTCAATAATGCTGGTGGTGGGCGTTCTGGCGGATTTAGACCTGAAGATTTTGGCTTTGGATTTGGTAGCGGCGGATTTGGCTCTGGTAGTTTTAATGATATTTTCGAAGAAATGTTTGGGCATGGCAATCATGGAAACATGCATAGAGAAGAAATAAGAGGCGAAGATTTAAGGTACGATGCGAGTTTAACTTTAGAAGAAGCTTTTACAGGAAAAACAATAGAAGTTCGTATGAATGTAAATTGTAAGTGTTCATCATGTTCTGGCAAAGGTTCAGCTGATGGGAAAGTAAAGACTTGTCCATCATGTAAAGGTTCTGGACGCATGAGGTTCACACAAGGATTTTTTTCTGTAGAAAGAACTTGTACATCTTGTAATGGTTTAGGAAGAATGATAGAAAATCCATGCACTAGATGTAGCGGATCTGGCCGATATCAACAAATGAAAACAATAGAAGTAAAAATTCCAGCAGGTGTTGATAATGGAACTAGGGTCCGAGTGTCTGGGGAAGGCGAGGCAGGGATTCGTGGCGGCGCTAATGGCGATCTGTATGTTTTTATTACAGTAAAAAAACATGCTATTTTTGAGCGAAATGGTACTACGTTATCTTGCACTGTTCCGATACCTATGACTACAGCAGCTTTGGGCGGCGAAATTGAGGTGCAAACTATAGATGGAACGAACGTAAATGTGAAAATTCCAGTTGGGACGCAAAGCGGTCAGCAGCTGAAGCTAAAAGGGAAGGGGGTGTATCCAGTTAATAGTACAGTTCGTGGGAACATGGTAATTAACATTAAAGTCGTTACACCAACGAATTTAACAGAAAACCAAAAAGAAATTTTGAAATGTTTTGCAAAAGATTATAAGCACCAACAATCTGAGGGATTTTTTGCTAAAGTAAGAGAATTTTGGAATAGTGTAGAGAGTTGAAGTAAATTAATATTTAAGACGAGTGTCGTTTACAGCTTTTTGTATTATTTATAGATTTTAGTAAATAAGCAAAAATTTATACATAAAAAATCAAGAGGCATGAAAGCCTCTTGTTGATACTTATTTATACGATAGTTTATACAGTAGTAACATGTATTGCTGGTTCATTACCATCACAGAAGACTACGATATTTTCACCAGATGTCTCGTCGCCTAGTCTCTCTTTTACAATTGATCTTGCCAAAGAGAACATATTTTCAGTAGAAGTAGGTTGTTTCTCTATCATTTTGGAGTAACAGCCCCATAATAGGCCTACTTGCCTAGATAGTTTAAGGCAGTTAGTCGCAACGAACACAAACTGGAAGCACTTAGACCTAGATACACGAACCACAGTATCATAATCATTTGTGAATAAGACAACAGCAGAAGAACAAGACAATTCTGCTAGTTTATTGGCAGCGAACGCAAATCCATCAGCCACACTATATTCCCCTAATGGACGCATTTTTTCCAAATATTCTACATATCTATCTGTTAACTCAGTTGTTTCAATGATCTTAGCCATTGTGCTAACAGCTTCAAACGGATAATCACCAGATGCAGATTCTGCTGATAACATAGTAGCGTCTGCTCCACAATAAACTGCAGTAGCAACGTCAGATGCTTCAGCCCTTGTTGGCGTTGGCAATGTAATCATAGACTCTAACATTTGAGTTGCAACTATTACAGGACGGCCCAAGTCATGACATAATTCGATTATGTCTCTTTGGATATCAGGAACAACGTCATAGCTCATTTCTACAGCTAAATCTCCTCTTGCGATCATTATTGCATCAGACGCTTCGATTATAGCCTCTAAGTCTTCGACAGCGCTTGGTTTCTCTATCTTGGAAACGATCTTAGCTCTATCTTTTATTATATCCCTTGCTTCTAAAACATCTTTTACTGACTGGACGAAAGATAATGCGACAAAATCTACACCTAGATCTAATGCAAAATTCAAATCTTTTAAGTCCTTTTCTGTCAATGCAGGAATTGCAAGTACTACATCTGGAACATTCACTCCTTTTCTGTTGGATAGAATCCCACCAACTATAACTTTTGTTTCTGCAAAAGTATCAGACCTATTTATAACTTCAACTTTTAACTTTCCATCATCAAGAAGCAATGTAGAGCCTACTTGTAGCGCTTCTAGAATTTCTTTATGTGGTAAGTTTACTCTTGTCTGATCTCCAGGTGTAGAATCTAAATCGAACCTAAAAATATCCCCAGTTTTGAGTTCTATTTTACCATCCTGAAAAACTCCAACTCTTAATTTTGGTCCTTGCATATCAGCTAATATAGCCGGAGAATAACCATATTTCTTTTCTAAATTCCTAATATTGTGAAATACTTCAGCGTGTCCCTCATGTGTACCATGAGAAAAATTCATTCTGAAAACATCGACACCTGCAACAAACAATTTTTCAAGCATCTCTGCAGAATTGCTAGCAGGACCTACAGTTGCAACGATTTTTCCGAACTTATTTCGTTCCATAGTAAAACCTCAAAATAACTTTTCTATATTAATATTATTTTATAAATAAATCCAGTTAATTTTAATTTATTTCACCATAATGCTTAATTCTAACTATGCTACATCTACAGATGCATCTGTACAATTGCAATCAGTTATTTTATCATTTGAAGAAGATTCAATTGTATTAATGCTATAAATCACAGTTATATTTCCTCCATTTCTCTGGACATCTATTGTCCCGCCATGCTTTTGTATAAGTGGCGTAATAACTGGTATTCCAAGATTTATCTGTTCACTTATAGTGACACGAGAAACATGTTTAAATCCCATTCGCTGGAAAGCACGTAATTTTGATTGATGTTTTATTGTAGGATCATTTGCTATTGTAATAACTTTGATATTTGTATCGTTGACATCTAGAAGGATCTTTATGTTTGTTTTCTTCGACATAAAACTTACTAGATTTAAGAGAATATGATATTGTATCTGTTTAATTATTTTTTTATCAGCGCATACCTCAATAGGAGATTTATCATCAGGCAATTGTATAGTTATTCCTTTTTTATTTGCTCGATCAATAATAGCCGATACTACTGTTTCTAACACTTGATTTATATCGAATATTTTCTTTGTAACGATAATGTCTTCAATATTAATTGCATCCATTGACCTTACATTATTTATCAATGATATCAACCTTTGTGTAGCATTTAGTATCTCAGTGCAGTATGTAATTTGCTTTTCATTTAACGTTCCAAAGTACTGTTTTTCCAGAAGCTCTGTGTAGCCTATAATAAGATTTACAGGATTACGTATTTCGGCCGATATACTAGAAATAAATTCGTACTTTAAATTATTAGCTATATTCAATGCTTGATCTTTTTCATATGTAGCTAATTCAAGCTTACATGAATCTGTAACATCTATGTAACTGTGCAAATGAGAACCATCAGGTAATGGAGAATAAGCGAAAAATATCACAGAGTTATCTTTTTTCAGGATTCGGCCAGTTTTAGTCATTCTATCAGTTAAATTACTTATAACATTACTACTATATTCTTCCCAAGTTCCTACATACTCTATTTCGCGTCTAATGTATTCTACAAATTCAGATATGTGAGTACCTTTTGGAATATTTTCATTTATGTTCCACAATTTGAACATATTAGCGTTTATAAATTTAAGTCTATTATCACTCCCAAAAACACTAACTCCTTCTATTAAATTATTTATTGTTTCTTTTTGTACCGACAAAACTGTAGAATTCTCTCTTTGTAATGAAATAGATTCAGAAATATCGTCGTACATAAAAATTAATCCACCTATTGGATGCGGAGTAACACAGCGTCTGATTACATTCCCGTTTGGCAAATAAAGCATATCTTGTTTCTGTTCTAATAATGATACAAACAACCCAAGCTGTTCAGTTTTATAGAATTGGAAATCAGCATGCTCTGGTAACTGTCTATATACACGTTTCTTTTCTAAAATTTCACCATATGTAGGGGCAGAGCTTAACCATGCTTCATCAAAACCTGTCATTTTTTTATACGCAGAATTATAGAAATTCAGGCGTGTATTTTGTCCAAATATTGCTATAGCAGTCGGAAGACTTTCAAGTACTTCTCCATTCGCTGCAATTACTTTATCTAAATTTTTAATTGCTTCATCGAGATTAGTATTATCTAATGCATATCCGAAGCTTTCAGAGGCGAAAGGAATTTCAGAAATAGAAAATGTCTTTCTAGTGCCATTAACCACAATATATTGTGATACTGTTTGAGGTTTGGAACTTTTTTTTACACTTTCAGCTAATGAATGACCTTGCCCGAATAAAGCTCCAGAGATAAGAGGTAAATTCTTTTTAATAACGACATCTTTCGAAGTATCTAGAATAGATGCATATGTGTTGTTACAGTATTCTATTTTTAAATTTTGATCCCTATACCATACCGGAGTAGGGATATTATCTAATATACGATCTGCAATATCCAACTTTCGTGTTAATACAAGATTTTTATATTGCAAACTATCTATTGTTGACGACAAAGACGTAATGTTTTTACACCATATTGACAAAGTACTTGTATTTCTTGTTGAAATCTTTTCAAAAGTCAGTTCGAGCTTTTCTGTAGAATTGATAGGTGTTACTGTAATAGAAAAACTTTTACCACTTGCAAGCAGTATATCAAAATTTGCTTTAATTGCGTCTACTTTATCAGGATTCAATTTTAAAAGGATATCACTTAGACGGATTTCATTCTTATCATTCAATTCAAATAAATCCCTAAATTTTTTAGATATTCCAATCATTTCCCCATCAACATTCCAAGAAATCCAAGCATCTGTAGAGCAAGACAGAATACCTCTATAGTGATTAATAGCTTTCTTATAAACTATTAAATTTGCTTTTGCTGTGTAAAAATCCTTTAAAAAACAAATCAAAGAAATCGATAGCAGAATCGTAGAATATAATACATGTAATTCATGAACAATAGATGCAATTCCAAGAGAAAAAAAGAAAAATCCAAATAAACTAGCTTTTGAAAACAATTCAACCATTAGACAACAAAATACATCTCAAATAAATACATGTAAATCTAAGTAATATTATAACATTCAACGATATTAATACAAGAGTAAATAAAATTTTAATAAAAATTTTTACGACATTTACAATCAGCGTTTGTTACTATAATTTTTATTATGTAAAATGCGTGTGTAATCATAGTCATATACAAAACCTATAACTAAGAAACTTAGTAAATATTGTGTTCCAGCTTTTTTCGAAAAAACAGTAAAATTAATACTATAACTGTAGCAATAAAAATTTCACATATACATGACTCTATACCTGTATATATAGATGCTAGACTTATTGATACTGCCATTACTAAATTTCTCAATGTAACAATAGATGCTGCAGCAATGCCAGCTCTAGATAAGGCTGATTCCATTGCTCCAATTACAGAAATTGGAACGATAAAAGCACCACTAAAACATTGAATGCACATTGCAATTAGAATTAATGTTATGTTGTGTATATCAAATATTTTCGCTATCATAAGAGCAAGTAAAAATGACATAATACCGTTAGAAATCGCTCCAATTCTACGAGAAAATCTAACACCTGATTTGCGGACAGTATATCTATATATCGAAGATGCCAATAAATTAATAACAAGTGGAATAGATTGAAAAAAAACAATATTAAATTCTGAGGACATATTAAGTTCTTCACATATCTCTGGGACATGAGATGAATATATTAAGTACCCACCGACAGTGAATCCTGGCAAAACAGCATAAACGAAAAATTTCTTATTAAAAATCAGATTTTTATAATCTATAAAAATTGTATGGAAAGAAAATTCTAATTTTTCAAGAACTCTATCTAAAGGCATGTACAGTTTTATTAGCAATATAGCACAAATTTGTAAAATGAACAGGAATAAAAATATCCATCTCCAGCCAAAAGATAAACAAATAATACCTCCGCATATCGGAGCTATTAAATTTGCAATCGGCTGGTACATTTCTAATGTACTCATAGCTCTACATTTTGCTAACCCAGAAAAGTTATAATTTATGTAATTTAATGAAACAACATAAACAGCTCCACTACCGATAGCTTGTAAAAAGCGCATACATATAAGAAAAGATATCGATGTACATAATGCACATCCTAGTAATCCAAAAGCTGAAACAATTAAATAGATAATTACACTTTTTTTACAACCTAAATAATCGCTTGCTATGCCACATGATATTCGGCCGACTACCTCACCTATTAGGTGCGCAACAATTGTAATTTGCATTAAAGACTGAGTCGCATTTAATTCAGTCGCTGTACTAGAAAATGCAGGGATAAATATAGTGACCATCATTGAAGCGATTACGTTTGTTAATAGTATAAAATACAAACATTTTCTTGATGCATAGTTGAAATTATCTACATCAATAGTCTTCTTAAAATGATCTATTAAATTCTTAAATATGAGCACTTAATTTATATCATCCAACATAATATTTCTCTTAGAATACTTCTCTAATTCACTGAATTCAGAATTTAAAAACGCGTCTACAATTTCAATCGCTAGTTCATTATTTAAAAACCTTCCTGCTAATACAAGCACATTTGCATCGTTATGTTCCCTTGCTAACTTCGCAATGTCTACACACCAACAATTTGCAGCTCTTATTCCTTTCGTACGATTTGCGGCAATAGCCATACCAGTCCCACTACCGCAACACAATATTCCAAAAGATTTCGCTTTATTTTCTAACACTCTATCAACAGTTCTTTTCGCTATCTCTGGGAAATCGCAAGCATTATCTGAATATGTTCCACAGTCAACTATATTCAGCCTCTGATAATTTGCACTAAGATAAGAACAAATCGATTCTTTTAATGCATAACCGGCATGATCAGCCCCAATATATATAGAACATATATCCACTTTCATTATTTTCCCTTCTTAAGAAAGAAACTTTTTGTAAAGAATGAAATTAGACAAATACTTATGCTATATAAGAATGCATATTTACATCCAAAATATGTCCAAATATTTCCTGCTAATACAGATGAAAGTAAGAATGAGATACCAATTACACAATAATATATTCCTATTGCTGTTCCCCTTAAATTGCTATCTACTCTCTCAGAAATAGCTGCTAAGAATACACCTTGAATTGCTGTCATTTGCCCCCCCCAAAGGAAAGCTCCTGCAAATATAAAATATATCGACGTTGCAGACATAAACAGTATGTTTGCAGAAATCATCATTGCTATACATACAGCAATTAATTTATTAGTACCATACTTATCAGCTAAAGCCCCGATTATGAATGCACATGGCACCTGTCCTAGACTTACAAACAAGCTAACTGAAGCAGCTCCAGATACTGATACAAATTGATTGGCATAAATTGGGAATAATGCCTCTGAAAAATGGCACAATTCAAATAATGCTGAGAATGCTATTATTTTCCAAAAATCCTTATTTAAAGACCATATATACTCTTTTTTAAACACAAGAGATAAGCGAGATTTTTCAGCTTTCTTCTCTTCCTTTTTTTTTACTTTTATTCTAAACAAACAAATTATTGCGAAAACTACTGGGATTGCAGAACATGCAAATGCTACTCTAAAACTTTCTCCAGAAATGCTCAAAATCCACATAGACAGTAAAGTTCCAGTAAATCCGCCTACTGTCTTCAATGATTTACAAAAACCAAAAGATTTACCTCGTTCCCCTGCTCCACTTAAATCTGCAATTAATGCGTCCCTAGGAGAAGCTTGTAATCCGTTTCCAATCCTTTCAATTGACTGAGCAAACAATATGTGGAATACGGACTGTGCCATAGCAAACACAGGTTTCATAAGTAACGTTAAAAAACAACCGACTAATAATATAATTTTTCTATCCCGCATGACGTCACTAATTACACCAGCAAATATTCTTGTAGCATAAGCGATAAATTCTACAATACCATCTACAATTGCTACATTAGCTTCTGTCGTATGTAACTCCTTTGTCATGAATAGGCCGAGGTATGAATACACCATTGTAGTCGAAATTCCGAGGAACAAACCAAAGAGAGAGACAGAAATGACATCGGTAGGAACACCAAATACCTTCTTTTTTACGTTTGAAGACGCGTTCATAAATAACTCCAGAATGCATCAAAATATTTAATGCGATTGTATATATTTCTAAAGAAAAAGTAAATAAATAATTCACAGGATTGTATAAGCGAACATATATATTTGATATTAGAGTTTATTAACTTTGCTACATCTGTAAAAACATAAATATGTTATTATTATTCATTCTCATTATTTTCAAGTAACTTATTTAGTGGATGCTTTTGCAGTAAAATCGTACGCAATCTATCTTTAGCAATGTGTGTATAAATTTCAGTAGTAGAAATACTCTTATGACCAAGCATCTTTTTTATACTCAACAAATCACCTCCATTATTCAAAATGTGACTTGCAAATGCATGCCTTAACACATGAGGAGAAATATTTTCATATGGAATGTTAGCTATTGTTGTTAAATGTTTTATTATCTGGAATATACGCTGTCTCGTTAAAGTTTTTCCATTTGCAGATGGAAACAAAAAGTTTTTAGATTTAGTAATCGAAGTATATTCTAATATTAGATCTAATGTACCGTGAGCTATGGGTACTAATCTTTCTTTTGAACCTTTCCCATATATTCTTACATTATTTTCAGAGAATGCTGTAATTTTTAAATTAATAAGTTCAGATACACGCAATCCACTTCCATATAATAATAGCAGAATTAATTTTGCTCTAATAGCTTCATCATAATTCAATTGGTCTGTAGCTAGGAATAAGTTTTTTATATCTGCAATAGATAATGTTTTTGGCAACGGACGACTACTCTTTTTCCTTGCTATTAGATCTGTCGGATTTTTTGAAATTATATCATCAGCTGATAAAAAACTATAAAACTGTTTTATTGCAGAAGTCGCTCTTTGTATTGATGCGACTGATAAATTACTATCTTGCAACGATTGTATATATTTTTCTATCAATCCAAATGTAACTTCAGTAGCACAGCATTGAGTTGTATATAAAAAGCGCAAAAATCTAATTAAGTCGAAGCGATATGAAACGACAGTATTTAGTGAAACATTTCTTTCACTAACTAAACTTTCTAAAAATGACTCTACGAGATTAAAATCTCTTTCGTTTATACTCTCTATGAAATCTGCTTTATCAGGCATTTGTTCTTATGGTCGATTGGTAGCACTTCTCTTACTTGAGATTCAGGTACTGGAAGATCAATACAAAACAATCCAATCAAACAAGCGGCAAGCATTAAAAATGCAAAGCAAAATAGAATGATTGACTTATTATTTTTCACATTACTCACGAATAAATACATAATATTTAATTCTATTGTTTTTTTTTAAACTTGTAAATGTACAAATTAAAGAATTTTATATGTATTCAAGTTGATAATATGAACGGCTTTATGGACAACTTTGATGATATGAACACATAAATAAAACGAGTTATATATTCACTTTAAATGCAGTATTCATATACATCAAATTACTCAGAAAAATAGCTTCACTATTTTTCAAACTATGGAATGTAAAAAAACAGAATATAATTTTTAATCCTCTTTGTACTTGTTAAGTATTGTACCCTGCATTCTCATAATTTGTTTTGAAAAATCTTTGTCTTCTCCACGATCTCTTATAACTTGATTCGTTCTAGCTACTGCCTCAACCTTTTGTTGATCTGCGTTTGCAGACATACTTAACGTAAATATAGAAATCATAGCAAAAGCGAAATACGATAAATTTTTCATTTTTATAATCTCCTGCTTATAACTATAGAAGTTTAGCATAAATTTCAGTCAAAAGGCAAAAACTTGAACGGCACAACTACGATATTAGGATTATCGTTTTACCAATGTAATATTCAATATGACTTAAATGCCCAGTATAATGTCATATACATAACGATGTTATTATTTTTTCAATCACTACACAGTCTGAAAAATAAATGTTTTGTTAACTTAATTATATTTTAATGCATAAAAAATGCGGTAATTATATGGAGTCAAATAAGTTTACAAAGATAAAAATCACAAATGCTGAAGACTTTAATGTTTTGTCGATGATTTTACAAGATTCTATATACTCATTATCTATGGGATCATTCCATGCAGATAAAAAAAATTGTTTGCGCATGATATTTAATAGATTCTGTTGGGAAAATAGTTCATTGTATACACGAACACATACAGCTGTATATATTCATGATGTTAAAAATATATACGTGAATGATAAGATTAATGACGGTAACAAACATCAGTTGTTAAATCTACTTACTAGCTACGTAACAGATAAAAATGAAATTATCTTTGTGTTTTCTGAGAACAAAAAAATTAAAATTGAAATATCAGAGTTATTAGTATATGTAAAAGACTTACATGAACCTTGGCCAACAAATGTTATTCCGTTGCACTGATATACTACACGTATAAAAATTTATTTAACTTAGAATAGACTTGTTTATTGTATTCGATTAGTCCATTTTTTCTATTTGTACAGAATTTTTATTAAATTCATATGTCTGTTTAAGGTAGAACACGGATCACATAAAAAAACGCCTTCGTGTTATGAAGGCGTTTTTCATCTACATAGATTTAATTATTTTTTAGAAAGAAGATTTAAGTTTCTCAATTTAGGAATATTTTGTGGCGATATTATATCGCCACAAAATATGATTATTTTTTGTAAGTTTCTTTGATAGCAAAAGCCGATATCATACTTGCGACTAAAAAGAACATCACAGCGAATATTCCCCATGAATAGTCAGCAGCCTTGTAGACTGGAATTCCATTGGCCATTACACCATCCCAATGGAGATTAATAATAAACCCAATCAAAGGTTGCAATATTACTCCACTTAGCATACAGAACATGTTAACTAAGCCAGACGTTATCCCACACATCGTTGCAGGAACTAAACATGTAGCTGCGACAAACGCTATTGCACATCCTCCTGTACCAAAACCAGTTATGAATAACAGAGCAAGCATAACATTATATGGGACATTCAGTAAAACGATGAATAAAAATGCCGCAGAAGATATTGAGCAAAGCAACAACATAACTTTTTTGTGACTTTTTAAGAAATTACATAAAAAGCCGCTTACGAAAGAGCCAACTACTACTCCAACATATATCATGTTACTCGCAATAGATGCCTGAGCAGTACCAATATCATATGTAGCTTGAATAAATTTAACGCCCCAAAGATCTGCAAGAGCACTAATTGGTGCATATAGCCCCATTATATACAACGATACGATCCAAATTTGCGATTTTTTTAACAAAAAACAAACCGAACTGAAGAAGCCAATTTCTTCTTCATTTTTAGAATCGCCTGAACTCTCTTTATCCCTTACTATAATGTAAATTGCAGCAGCTAAAATTAGTCCTATTATCGCACAATCAAATATTATACTTTTCCAACACATGGACTGAGCGCAAACAGCTATAGCAGGACCTGCGAAAACAGGGCCAATCGGCCCGAATGCGGCCGAAACAGACGTCATAACAGTTGCTTTTGCAGGATCAAACCAGCTCGTTATACATTTTAATAACGCTAAGAATGCAAACGCTGAACCGAATCCGACCATTATTTGCCCAAATGCGCCTATAAAACAATTCGATGTAGAAATAAAAACAATTAAACCTGCAGCACAAACAAATGTAGCGAAGGCTCCTGAATTCCTTGTTCCAAATTTGTCAATTAACGTACCTGCAGGAGCTTGCATAAACGTGTATGCATAGTAATAACAACCTAACAATGCTCCGACTCCTTCAGAATCCAAGCCAAAATGAGACATTATATGGTCTGTCAATGTTGTAGGGATAGATGATCTAGCTATATACTGATATACATAGAAGATAACTAACAACCCCCAAAATAAAAAAGGGCGACAATTACAACACTTATTACAATTCTTCATTTAACCTCCGCTAAAACACTTAACTCTTTACTCTTTCGACGTACTCTCCACTGCTAGTATTCACTACAACTTTCATGCCCGTCTCTATATGTGGTGGAACCATTATCTTAACTCCGTTATCTAAAACTGCAGTTTTATAAGATCCAGTGGCAGTTTGCCCTTTTACGACAGGTTCAGCTTCACTTACAGAACATATAACAGTTTCTGGTAGAATTACGCCAATAATTTTACCATCATAACTCGAAACGTTTACAATCATATTTTCTACCAAAAAAACAGCTGCATCGCCTATCGTATCTTTTGTTAGATCAAATTGATCGAATGTAGTCATATCCATAAACGTAAAAATATCTCCGTTTTGATACAGAAGTTGGCATTCTGACTCATCTAATCGAACTTTTTCCAAGCTATCTTCAGACCTAAATCTTTCGTTCAATTTAGTACCTGCGACTATATCTTTTAGTTCTGTTTGTACAAAAGCACCACCTTTTCCAGGCTTAACATGTTGTGTCTTCATAACGTTCCACAACTTCCCTTTATACTCAATTAACATACCAACACGTAATTCATTTCCACCAATTTTCATAGAAAACCTCTAAACAAAAAAGGAATATATAAGATTATACCTAGATTTCTGTAAATTTTCAAACATCCTATAGATATCAGCTATTTAAACAGTAACTATCAGAGTAATATTAACAAACTATATATTTGTACGAATTAAATTAAAACATTCTTCTAACTCACTAACTTTAGTACAATATGGTGGTAATAAGTATATAGTTTTTCCTAGTGGCCTAATTAAAAAACCGCTGTCGAATAATTTGTGTGCTAGTACTTTTGCTAATTCGACTGATTCTAAATCAAATGCGGTCATACACCCTAAAGTTCTACGTTTTTTTACTCCATTAATTTTCAAACTTTGCATAAATTTAGAAATTTCATCTATTTGTTTAATCGTATTTTCTCTCATAAGAATTTCAAAAGATTTACAAGCTGCTGCACAAGAAATAGAATTTCCTGTATAGGAGTGTCCGTGTATGAATGCTTTACTAAATTCATCAGATAAAAATGCAGAATAAATCTCTTCAGTTGTAACGGTAATAGATAAAGGTAGAAAACCACCAGTTAGTGCTTTAGATATACATATAATATCAGGCTTTTCTGAACAATAATCCATAGCAAAAAAACGCCCAGTCCTATAAAAGCCAGTCATTACTTCGTCGAAAATCACTAGTATCCCGAATTTTTTTACTAATCTAACAAGCCTATCTAAGAACTCATGTCGATGAACTACCATGCCACAAGCTCCTTGTATCAGCGGTTCAACGATTAATGCACAGACATTATCTCCTATTTCACTCAATTTTATTTCCAGATTAGCTATTATTTCATCTTCCTTTGCTTCTATATTTTCTACGCCTTCATAAAACTCAGGAACAGGTATTGCTATTGTATTAAAAAACAGATCAGAAAAATTAAAATGATATTTAGAATGTTTTCCAGATACACTCATAGCTCCAAACGTATCTCCATGATAAGAGCCATCTAGATGCATAAATAAATCCCTGTTGTAATCTCCATTATTTCTAAAAAACTGATAAGCTATTTTTAAAGCTACCTCTACAGCTGTCGATCCATTATCAGAAAAGAAAAACTTACTTAATGTTTTTGGTAATACAGTTTTCAATTTTTGTACTAACTCTTCAGCGGGATGATGAGTAAACGCTGTAAAAATTACATGTTCAAGTGTAGCTGCTTGATCTGCTATAGCCTTAGCAATTTCTTTATTAGAATGCCCATGAATATTTACCCACCAACTTGATATCATATCAGCAAATTTTCTTCCATCTTCAGTGTATATATACAATCCGTCTGCTTTAACAGCTTTAATTGCCTTTTCTGTAATCTGCTCTTGTGTAAAAGGTCTCCAAATTTTCATGATAAAACCTCAAAAATTTCTTGTGGTATTTTTGTTTGATAAAATAGTGTTTTTAAATCTGTTGATAAAGGGAGTATCGCTATAATCTTTTCATGAGAAAATTTTTCTATAGTCTTGTATATATTTCGATCTATATCGCCAACCACTACTATCCCCACTATCGAAATTTTTCTTATTCTAAGAATTTTTATTGTTAACAATATGTGATTGATCATTCCCAATTTCGAGCGAGCAACGACCAATGCAGCTGAATTTGTCATTTTTATGGCATCCACCATTGAAAAGTCATCTGATATTGGCACTAAAAGTCCACCGGATCCTTCAATTACAATTTTATCTAGGTTTGTAGCAAAGTTAGAAATATCAATTTCAACTTTTTCTATATTAGATGCATCGTATGCTGACAACGGTGCTTTAAACTTATATGCTTCTGGAATTATTTCGCAATTACCAGCATATTGCGCTACAAAATGGCTATCAGAATCATCTCCAGTTTGAATTAATTTCCAATATTTTGTTTTAATGTGTGAACATATCCACGCAGATACTGTTGTTTTTCCAACTCCAGTATCAGTTCCTGTGACAAAAAGATTCATAAGATATTCAATAATATTTACAAACATTGAAACAATGTTAATTTTATTCTATCATTCAGTGTTTTTGTTTTCAATGGTATGACGTTATGGTAACTTTTGAAGAAGCATTTGAACTTTTTTCTTCTCCATTTTTCAAATTATTGAGAATAGCTCATGAAATTCATATCCAAAATTTCGATGAACAAACTATACAAATTAGCGATATATTAAGTGTCAAAACTGGTGGATGTTCTGAAGATTGCGCTTATTGTGCTCAATCTATAAAAAATGGGACAAAAGCACCGAAGCAACCAATGCTTGATTTAACCACAGTAATCAATGCTGCAAAAAATGCAAAAGCAAGAGGCGCAACACGCTTCTGTATGAGTACATCTGGTCGTTGTATGTCGCAACAAGCAGAATTTGATAATATATGCGAGATGGTAAAAGCTGTACATAACCTTGGTATGGAAACTTGCGTTACAATAGGTTTTATTACAGAAGAACAAGCAAAAAAACTGAAAGAATCTGGATTGGATTATTATAACCACAATGTGGATACGTCCCCAGAGTTTTATCCTAATATTATTTCTACAAGAACGATCGAAGACAGAATAAAGACAATAGAAATTGTTCAAAACGCAGGAATAAATGTTTGTTCAGGCGGAATTGTCGGTATGGGAGAAACCAATGAAGACCGTATAAAAATGCTTGTCTTACTAGCTAATTTAAAAATTCCTCCACGTTGTGTACCAATAAATAAACTTGTAAAAATTCCAGGAACACGCGTTGATGATTCCAACCCGATCGATAATTTCGATTTTATAAGAATGATTGCTTTAGCTAGAATTCTAATGCCAAAATCGTATATAAAACTTGCGGCAGGGCGAAATACTTTATCAGACTCAACACAAGCGTTATGTATTTTCGCTGGTGCAAATGCGTTATTTTCTGGAGAAAAATTGCTTACAGTTGATAATGTAGAAAATGGAAAAGATAAGATTCTATTTGAAAAATTAGGTGTTGTTATAGAAAAATACGATGCATGAAATCGAAATATCGCAATATTTAGATGACATAAAGTCGAATGGATTATTTAGATCTTTACAAAACAATCAAGGTTTAGATTTTTCTTCTAACGATTATCTCGGACTTTCTCGCAACGAATCTTCTATTAGAGCTGGAATAATAGCTGCTCAAAAATATGGAAGTGGAAGTACAGGATCAAGGTTATTAACTGGAAATAAATTGATATTTACAGAGTTTGAAGAAAAAATTGCAAGAGATAAAAAATTCGAAACATCTTTGATTTATAACTCTGGATATATTGCAAATTTATCAATAATTTCTGCATTTTCTTCAATTGGATATTTGCTGATTTTTGATAAAGCTAATCATGCAAGCATGTATCATGGAGCACAGCTTGGTAAGCTCGAAAGGTTCAGACATTTAGATTATAGTAATCTTGAAGAAATTTTAGATAAACATAAAAACAATCATAAAAAAATTATAGTTTCTGAAACTGTATTTAGTATGGATGGAGATATTGCCGATGTATCTGTTCTAACAAAGCTTGCCACAAAATATAATGCCATATTGTTCATTGATGAGGCTCATGCCACAGGATTATATGGGCATAATGGCTATGGAATTTCTACTAATTTTGATCTAGATAAACGAAACACAATCGTTATGGGGACATTTAGTAAGGCTCTAGCATCGCAAGGTGCTTATGTCGCTTCTTCATCCATTTTCAAAGACTATTTTATTCAGGCAAGTAAAGGGCTTGTTTATTCAACTGCGCTTGCACCATTTTCAATAGGTGTTGCTATGCACAATTGGGACAATTTATGTAATATGGAAGATATACGTAAAAGCATTTTTGATAAGTCATCATATCTACGTACAAAATTACAAAAATTAGGATTTGAATGTATAGGCGCAAATACTAATATTATTGCGATCAATTTTGATTCAATTGTGAATATGTTCGACATACACAACAAATTGTTAAAAAATGGAATTGTAACATCAGCAGTGAGAAGGCCGACGTCCCCTACTCCACGTATTCGTATTTCAATTAATGCGAATCATTCATATGATGATATTGATCTTCTATTGAGTGCTTTAACATGACTTATCTATTGTGTAGTGGATTTTGCTTTTGCAATGATTTTTGGAGGAATTTAATTCCTCTCCTTGATGATAAGTATGAGTATTACAATGAAAATTTTGTTGAGAATAAGAATGAGGATTATATTGGGATAGGACATTCTCTTGGTTTCTTAAAGCTAAACAATTCAGGAATAAAATTTAAAGCCTTAATAGGGTTGCATGGATTTTTAGATTTTTGTGGAGCAGGAAATGCAAAAAGAGATATATTACAAAATACTATAGATAGGATGATTGCTAGCTGCAAGAAAAATCCAAGAAAATTTATAGATTTTTTTTATAACTTATGCGGGTACAGAAATATTCCAAATTACCAAATAGTATTAGTGCATGACCTAATAGCCGATTTAGAATATATGAAAAATGCTTATCATCATTGTGGAGCTCAAACTTTGATAATTGGTAGTATTAACGATAAAGTTCTCGATAACGAGATTATACTGGATAATTTTAAAAATATAAAAAATGTTGAATTGCATTATATCAATAATATTAATCATACACTGGGATTTTCTGAACCAGAAAAAGTATTTAAATTAATTCGAAGATTTATTGAGAAAATTAATGGATAAAAATTTAATAGCAACAAACTTCGACAAAGCAGCGAATTCATATAATAGCGTAGCAACTATTCAAGCTTTAGCTGCTGAAGAGCTTGCATCACTTATAAATTTTGAAAATATTTCATCTATTCTAGACATAGGATGCGGGATTTGATGTAGCATATACTATTTTATTCGGCGATAAAAGCACAGAAGTAGTATTAGGTATTTGTGGTTTTAAATTAGGAAAAGATGGAATCACTGACAATGATTTCAGTGATGACGACCTTCAGAATTTGATGAAAGCATATTTATTTGATAAGGCTCCGACAAACGCAGTTATTAAGATTCCTGAAGGTATAGTTGAGTTACCAAAAATAAATATACGTGGATCTGATAGCTGGACAAGTGTTAAAAAATTTAAGCTTCCTAGTACAGTGAACTCTATTCCAGAATGGTTCTTTGTGGAATCAGGCATCGAAGAACTTACATTACCTATCAATATAGAATTCGCTGAAAATGCTATTCGTGACTGCGAAGGAATAAAGACTGTTAAGTTTCTTAATAAGAAAGGTGAAGTCTTTACTACAAAAAGTGTCTATAATGGAATTAATAGCGAAACAGATTTAATTACTATAATCGACACTATTAAAAAACAACACTAACATATTAAAAATGGCGTAGGCTAACACCATCGCCATTTTTGTTTTATTCTTGATATATGAATTACATAAACTTTATAAAATAATATCTTCCATATATTTTGGCAACTTTGCGACTATATTTATTTTATTGCTAATAGTCAATTTTTCTGCATGTAAATGCATATGATTCGCGTTTTTTGTGTAGCATGACTTGCCATATTTTATATCTCCAAAAATCGGAGCATTTAATACCTCCGCGCAATGGACTCTAAGTTGATGTTTCCTACCGGTTTTTGGGTATAATGCTACACAATGCAAGCCATTTTTGCATGTTCCGATAATTTCATACATAGTCTCCGCGTAAACTGCACCATCATCATTTTGATTGCAAACAACCATTTTTTCTTCGTTAGATATAACTGTTTTTTTTATGAAATTTTTTATAACTCCTTTTTTTTCTGTCGGGCATCTACTTAAAACCGCTATATATTTTTTCTCTATACAGCCATTTCTAAATGAAGCTGTCATATTTCTTGCGCAATCTAAATTTTTTGCTATCAGTAATACTCCTGATGTATCTCGATCTAACCTATGTACTAACCTGTAATTCTTGTTAAAAGCTCTAATCATATCATCTACACACAGTGATATTTTGCTACCTGATTGTACTGCTAGGCCTCCAGGTTTATTTATAGCTATAAACTGATCATTCTCGAAAATAATCATCTTTTTAAGCTTTTCTATATATAATGATTTTATACCAGCACTAAGAACCTTTTCTTTTGTTTTTGGTATTCTTGGCTGAATATTAGCAAAAATCTGTATAACGTCCCCTACTGCACATCTATAGTCTTGTGCTATTTTCTTCTTATTAACTGTAATTTGTTTCTTTCTTATAAATTTCTGAATTATAGAAAATTGTACATCAAATTCAGCTAATAGAACTTTATCTAATCTTATACCAATATTTTCACTATCTATTTTAAATTCTATCATTTTTACTTATGTATTTTACGTATACAATCAAAATTACTAGTGCTATAGAAGCTGCAAAAAATATGGGAAGAACGATCATGTTTATATTTACAGCGGCTAATTTGGTTAATACAATAGGGATAAGTCCGCCAAATGTAGCTTGACTTATACTCATCGATACAGCCATTCCTGTACAACGTGAATCCTTTGGAAATAGCTCAGAAAAGAATGTCGGTCCTGCTCCATAAAATATACCTACAGCTAAACTTAATCCTCCCATTAAAAATAGAAGTTTTGGTAGCTCGCTACTTATGAATAATATGCAAAATGCAGATATTACAGCAATCGCAATTCCAATCAATAAAGTATAAAGTTTCTTTATTTTATCCGATAAATGACCTGACACGAGTATAGTACATAACGTAAACAAATTCACTAAAACTAAAATATTTTCAAGTGTGTTAGGATATCTTATTTCGATATAATTTGGTAGGAATGCAAAAAGCACATAAAAACATGATGCTGGGAATATAGTTAGCAGTGTCGTAGCCAGAAATCTTAACCATAGCTTTTGCAGTACAGATTTCGTAAGTTTATTTTGTGAATCTAAACGTGTTTTTACATTTAAATTAAACCTAGCAAATGGTACCAATAATATTCCAAGAGAAAAAGCGAATCTACAAAAAATTGTTTTCGGAATAAATTCACTAAAAACGCATGAGAGAGCCAACATTGATGAGCTTAGCACAATCCCAAGTAGCATTCCAGACTGTGCTATTGCTCCGCCTAAGCATTTCCTATTTTTTGGGAATAACTCGACAAGATGAACAATTGAAACTGACGACGCTCCTCCCATCGCTATTCCTTGCAAGCACCTAAGAATTGCAAGAAAAATTGTCGAATAAATACCTATATCATTATATGATGGAAGTAGAGCAACTCCTACTGTAGCAAAAGCCATTAAATATATAGATACACCAAGCGATCTTTCCCTAGATATTCTGTCCCCTAGCCTACCGAAAATATATGCGCCTACAGGTCTTGAAAATAATCCTAGAGAAAACACAAAGAAACCGGATAACATTTTTACATGCGAATCTGCATCTTGAAAAAACTCAGATAACAGAACGACTAAAAATGGCATAAATAACGAGTAATTATACCATACAAAAACATTACCTAAGCTGCACACGACAGCATTTTTTTTACTTATTTTATCTGTATACATTTATTGATAAAATCAGTATAGCAAATATAAAGCTATACTGATATTTTTATTCAGCTGATTCAGGCTTATATGCCTTTTCAGCTATACGAGCAGCTTTACCACTCAATTTACGCAAGTAGTACAATTTAGCGCGTCTTACAGCGCCACGACGGATTACGTCGATTTCTATCTTAGGAGAGTATAATGGAAACACTTTCTCTACGCCGATTCCAGACGACATTTTTCTTACTGTAAAAGAGCTTCCTATACCACGATTTCTTCTAGCCAAGCAAACGCCTTCAAAAGACTGCACACGTTCCTTGTCACCCTCTTTAATCTTGACAGCGACACGCACAGTATCTCCTGGCCTAAAATCAGGAAAAGTTTTTCCGACACTCAAACGTTCGATTTCTTTCTTTTCAAATCTTTGTATGTCGTTCATCACAAACCTCAAACACATATTTGTTAAGATGTTAGCACATCTTTTAAAAATATTCAATGAGTTTCATTTCGCAGATTAAAAACACAGGATCGTTCAGCGTACCGCTTTAATGCACAAATAGAATCATAACTAAGTAACACGGAATTATAAAATAATTGGTTTATGCAGAATTAATTTGCTTCTAGACGACTTTTGGCATTTTACCACAACACGTTTTATAGCATTTGAGCTACCTGTATCTATTGGGAAAATTTCTATACCTCCCACAGTATCATCAAATGCGCTCAAAATATCCTGCAATCTTTCAGCTAAATGTATAATAAAAAAAATGCCATTAGGCTTTAATCGCTTTATACAAAATTTTATCCATTCAGACAATGAAACACTTTCATGGTTAGCTATATCTTTTGTTCGAGAAACTCTCCCCTCACCTATTTTATAAAATGGTGGGTTTGTAATTATTAAATCAAAAATCTGCTTGAAATCAACTAAATCTAAAATATTTGCACAAATTACGTTACAAATTGCAGCTGGGAAATTTTTGCTTAAATTAATTTCACATAGATCGCAAAAATTTTTATTAATTTCTACTGCTGTTATACTATGTATATCTCTTTTAAATAGAGAATATGCAGACAGAGCTCCAACACCAGCCCCAACATCTAATACGCTCAACTTTTCTCTTTTGGTTTTCAATAAAAACTGATTAACAACACGCCCTAAAACGACAGAATCCGTTGAAAATCTATACCCAATTTCTGGCTGTAGAATTTCTATTCCGCTATCGCTAATTTCTTTCGTGCACTTCAGCATTTTTTTGTTTTTTTATCCATGGATATAACAACAGGCCAGAAATTGTAAACATACTTGCTACTAAAATTGCATGAGCCGATGAACAGGCTATAACATAAGTACAAAAACAACACGCAAATATTCCTATAGTATTTTTAATTTTGTTGTTCTCTTTCACAAAAAGTTTCATGTAAGAAATAGAAGAAGCGAAATATATAAATAGAAATGAAATGACTGAAAAATCAATAATATCCTTTAGCTGTTTTGCAATACTGCTTTGTCTAGTAAGAAATAAAATTACAGCGATTCCAATTGAGCTAACAATAATATTAAAAACTGGCGATTTTCTTTTGTTTCTTATTTTAAAGTACTTTGGAAGAAGTTCCTCGTTGGCCATTCCTAAAGCAATCTGCCCTGAAGCTAATGTCCATGCATTTAGTGTTCCCAAACAAATAATAAACCCTACTATTGAAATAATAACCTTTGCAGTTTGCCCAAGATACGTAGATTCAGCAAAATCAATGAACGGAGCATGAGATCTTGCCAAAATTTCGTTCGGAATAGCGCCCATAATTCCAAGGCAATTAACAAGATACAAAATAGCTGCACATAACGTTCCGAAAACTATCGCAAGCGGTATGTTTTTTTTGGGATTTTTAACAGCGCCAGCAGGAGCTGTTGCGCACTCAACACCTATAAATCCCCAAAACGCAATCAATGTACACGAGCTAATTATTGATAACGGACAAACATTGTGAAATTCTTGCGCTAAAGAAAAATTCCCTATATTAAATTTTGGAATTGCAAATAACGGAATAACAATTAAAGGAATAAATTTTAACACAGTTAAAGCAAGTTCTAACTTTCCAGAAAGTTCTACACTTATACAATTAATTGCTGTAACTGCGAATAATACTATTAGTTCTGCTATTATATATGCATCAGGACCAAGATGATCTATAAAAGGACTCAAATAACCAGCACACGCTATTACTACGATTGATGTACTTATCCAAGAAACAAGCCAGTAAGTCCAACCTGTAAAAAAAGATGCAGTTCTGCCGAAGGCCTCATTTGCATAAACTGCAGGCCCACCAGTTTTGGGGAATCGATTACACAAGTCTGAAAATATGAAAGCTAAACTCATAGCGCCAATACAGGCGACAAAACATCCAATTATTGTGTATAGTCCAAATGGAGCTAATTCTGTAGGCAATATTAAAATCCCAGAACCGACTTGTGCCCCCAGTACTAATGCCAGAACTTCCCAGAATCCTATTTTTTTCATTTTATTATCTAAAATACATATACACAAATTATACTATATAGCAATTTTTTCACAATATTCTGAACATAGAATACAACAGAAAAAATATTTTTGTTTTTGGATTAATTATTCAATTACTTTCGGAACAGCAAACATATTACACATAGCATCAGGTGCATTCATAGTAACATCCAAATCAGCTGCAACACATAGATCCACTCTTTCAGGAGCCTTTTCATCAGGATGTATAGCATCGAGTGCTGGATCCGTTTCCAACTGTTGAAGTTTCTCAAAAAATACTAACATATTTGCAAACTCCGCCTGAGCATTTTCTATCTCACTATCAGATAGACTCAATTTAGAAAGTTTCGCTATGCGACAAATATCATCTTTACCGACTAACATAAATCATACAATAAAATACATACCCATATTACATATAAAATTCAGAAAACTCAAGTTTTTATATTTTAAAAATGGCAAATAACAATTGCATATAAAAAAATATTTGACTTTGCTGTTTGCGTCAAACACTGCCAATGCTGTATAATTATGTAATAGTTTTTTCTGGTGTGCTATGAAAATTAAACATATTTGTTCATTTCTAGCGTTGTGTTGCGCTATGAACCAAGACCTTTCTGCAACCATATCAAAGGTACAGGAAGCATTTAAAAGTAATATCGACATGCATTTGGAAGATCATGAAAATGATTTAATTCGTAAATGCAGTTACTTAAATCAAATAAATACCGCAGATAAATTGTGCAAGATAGGGTATGTGAGTGAAAGTTTTGAGGTCGCTATTGGCGAATTAGTTACGCGAGTAAAAAAATTGGGCGACAAAGACCAATTAGCTGATGCATTCGGAGCTCTCAGTGTCTCACACAGAGTTGCGGCAATATATGGATTCTATTTTCTGACCCAGTTCATGAACGACAATGCAACTAATTGGATAGAGGTATTCGGAAATAAATACACTAATACAACTAATACAGAAGATGACGTAAAAGGGTTTGTCGCTAGATTAAACAACTCAAAAGAATACAAAATCGTTGATAAATACTATAGAGAGATGATGAGGCTATAAAAGCGTTAAAAGAATCGTGGAAATCAGAAGAGGAATTAGACAAAGGTATAGTCGTAGAAGCTATGGAGTTGCTAAATCGCTGTGGCTACGATGATGTGTATGGAAAATATAGAAAAGCTTCAGGAAATGCTGTTTACGATACTCTTGCTACACTTGATGGTACAGAAAAATATTTATTACCGGCACAAAAAGAGTTCGATGTCATGTCTGATAAGATTGTTATGGTTGACGGCGAGACATATAAAGAACTTACCAATGAAGACATAAAATCAAATTTAGGCGAACTAGGTGTTGTTTTGAGTGGGGCTAGAAGTAAGTATGAAATGTACAAATCTCTCACAGAAACAGATATAAAAGGCTTTATATTTAAAGACAATGATTTAGAAAATATAAATAAAAGATTAGATGTAATTTCTAAACTTGCTGGAACTTTCGACGTAAATATAGATCTTTCAAAAGCAAAAACTACAGTAGAAGTCGCCAACACTGATTATACTGTGAAAATTGACACGGAAGGTAATGAAACTATTATAACAGATGCAGGAAATGTCACGCTTGAAAATTTCTCCGCAGTTCTTGCTGTAATTAATGGTATGAAAGCGCCGCCTGTCGTAGATGAAGTATACCAAGATGTCGATTCAGTCAATACAGCGATAGAAGCTTGGGAAAAGGTTGATGGAATTAAAGCAGCGGCAGAGAAAGCAGCGGCAGAGAAAGCAGCGGCAGAGAAAGAAGCGACAGATCTAATGCAAAACATTGGTAATGTTAGCGATGTCAATTCTATATATGATGTTTGGAGCTTGTTTGTAACAGGTGGCAAGTTAACCAATATAGATAATGTAAATGATATTACAGAAATTAAGTCACGTGAGAAGTCAATAGAAGATGCAAATGAAACCATCAAGGCTGTAAACGCTATTAAAGAAGGCAATGACTTAGTGACACAAATCGACGCTGATATGACAGCTATAACCGAGAATAATGAAAAACTCGGAGAAAAAACAGTCAATGTCGATAGTCTAACCCAAAAAATAGAAGAAGCTAAAGAAGCTATCGAAGCTAAAAAGAAAGCTATAGAAGAAGAAAAGAAAGACGAAGAGATAGTTGAAGAAAAGAAAGACGAAGAGACAGTAGAGGAAGTTAAAGAGCAAGTAGAAGAAGAAAAGAAAGAAGAAGTAGTAGTAGAAGAATAAGAAGTAGTAGCAAATATTTACTTTGTGATCTTTTATCAACAAGCAGTCTGATTAATTCAGGCTGCTTTTCTAGTATACACTGCACTTGCATTACGTAAATTATGCTGTGAAATGTGGTGATTTAATTGGTATAGTGATTTTGCTATGAAAATGAGACAAGCAGATTCCTTGAAATGTATAAAATCAACGAGTAACACAGCTATTTTTTAAAGCCTGGCAATCTAGGAATAACTATTTATCTTCTGCCTCTCTTCTCGCTTGATATACCTGTCTAGCTTCGTCGTCTGTACTCATTTTATTTTCTCTATCTCTTCTATAGATAGGCCAGTATATTTAATAATTAAATCGCTTGGAACATTGTCGGAGATCATTTTCTTAGCCATAGCAATCTTTTCTTCTTTTGCTCCTTTCGCCATTCCTTCTTCTCGGCCTTTTTCTAGCCCTTGAGCTATTCCTTCTTCTCTTCCTTGAGCTATTCCTTCTTCTCTTGCTAGTTCAGTTTTTA
>CAYPOM010000001.1:51103-160120 GCA_964412505.1 uncultured Alphaproteobacteria bacterium | reverse complement strand
ACTTTCTAAGTGAAACAAATATGACATAGATGAATCTAATAGCCAGTGATCTTGAGTTTCATTTTCTGGTAAGTTTTGAAATAAGTGCAAAGGAATGAAATAGCGATTATCATCTGAGTGTACAGAATCTGCATTATTTGTACCATATACTATATACTCGCAAGTATCAGGTTGCTTACTAACCTGTGCATTGTTAAGCGCATTTTGCATCCCTTCTGCGCTATAAAACATTCCTAAAGCAACTATACTTGTCGCCAATAATCTATTTTTTGTCATTTTACACCTACAAATAAAAACGTTTTTAATGTTATATTAATTTATATAGTTGAGCAATAGGAAAACGTCAAGAGAAATTGCAGATTAGAAATAGAAGTAGAACGGAGTGATTGCTATAAAATATACTACAACCAAGTACATTTTATATGCTAAATGCGCGAAATAAATCATTCTTTTGTAAGAGATTTAATTTGTACTTTTTTGCGCATAATTAAACTTTTAATGCTAATATTGTCGCAATGTCATTTATTCGGTCAAAAATATATGAGAATGAATTTGAATGTTTGCGTGTTGTGTTATATGATTTTAAGTTCAGTGTATACTGTAAATGCTTTAGCAACTCACAAGCAAATTAATCATCACGATGCAGAAATGCGAAATTATACAGCAAAAACGCAAAAAATACATGATTCAATCTTACCACAATACGCCGATTTGCTTTTATATATTACATATAACATGCAGAAAGATATAGAACTTGTACGAACAAGAGGCACAAAGTCTATACGTAAAAAAATCGGAATGAAATTATTGAATCAAGCACAAGAAAAAATTTCGAACGAAAATCTTGAAAAACTACTAAATGTGCTTAAAGAGTTCTCAACGAAAGAACGCGGAATATTGAATATATTGTCTGATATTCACAAACATTGCTCTGAGGAAATATTGTCGCAAAGTCATGCATACAATAACAAAGACATTGTTTCATTGCTAGAAAACAAAGTTTATGATTATAATAACAGAGATATCAGAAGATTACTTATAAAAATTTACGGCGTAACTGAAACTCTAAATATCCTTAAAAAGCATATATTTTTAAATTCTTCGATATATAAACAAAGCGATGACTATGAGAAGATAATGAAACAAATTCGAAGTAACTCTCATGAAAAATATGCTAAATACGAGATTCAGCAAAGGAATAAAATTTATAACGCCATTCGCTTAGATATATCAAAAATACAGCGAACAGCTAATATTTTGAAAAAAGCATTAAGTGAATTAATAATAAAACATAATAACTTTAAAAAAGCAAATAGCGAGATAGATAAGCAAAAAAAATCTTTTGATGTAATCGCAAAGACAGCTCATGTTAATAATATACTACAATATGTAATAAAGATTGTCATGCCATATGTAATGTCAAACTCTGATATTAGCACTATAAAGAAAATAAACATTACTGATGACATAAAAGACGAAACAGACGAAATTCAAGTTACGGATGAAGAATTAAATGCGTTACTAGAAGGATCTGATGATAATGTGCAAATTAAAGATGAAGAAATTAAAGAGGAAGATATTGAAGCATGGATAAATGGAAACGAGCAAGCTAGAGATAAATATATAACAAACGGCAAATAATATTAGCTTAGTTTGCAAACCGTAGATTAAAAACAAAAATCGAACGGAGTAGTTGATACAAGAGTTGAAAGCTATCTATTATATCGCTTATATTCTATTTAGAATACTGCTCCGCAAAGCTCTATTTCAGAAATTTCTATTACTTCTAGCCGTGCATTATTCAGAATTAATAATGTAAAATTGGATAGAGACATGTTTGAAGACTGTATCTTCGATTATTCCGTCTAACAAGGATGTGAAAATTCTCCGCTGAAACAAAACACAGGAAATGTTTCTAGTGTAACAGAGCCATCTTCTAGAATATACACATTAGAATTACCTGCTCTTTGTCGTATCTTGTACATTTTATCTTCATTGATATTTTTTACTTTATGTAATGCCGCTACAGTAGCGCAGGATCCACTACCGCAAGCTCCAGTGTAGCCAGAGCCGCGTTCCCATACGAACAGATTAATTGTACTATCTGAGATGTATCCAAAACTGACATTCGCTCGATCTTTGAAACACTGTAAATTTTCTATTTTAAAACCTACATTCAGCATAATTTTTTCTAAATAATTTTCAGCTACTTTTGCTTCAGATAAAAGAATTACATGAGGATTTCCAAAATCAACAAATGAAATTCCTATAGAAAAAATTTCATCAAAGGATGGCATATTATTTTCATATAAGAAATCTGAGACTGTATCTTTTATCATGTTAAGAGATGTCGTCGTATTATAAAGAAGCATGCTGTCATTAAAATTCGCATTACCTAAATTCGCTCGACATGAATTATCAGATACAGTAACTTTTACAATTCTTTCAGCTATCAAAAACTCAAATTCTGTTATTCCTGTTATAGAATGCAAAAATTTACCCAGGCAACACACTCCATTGCCGCACATTCCTGCTCTACTGCCGTCATCATTATAAAAAATGACAGAGTACATACAAAGCTTATCTAGTGATTTGTAAATTACAGCTTGATCGCAAGACGCACCAAACTCACGTCCTAAAACTTTCTGCATAATGCAAGAAATACTGCATTCTTGATTTAAAACAGCATGCTCTTCGACAATAAATATTCTGTTTCCATTAACAGTCATCTTAGAAAAATGCATATTAATAATCCTAACTACGAATTGTAAGATTAGGGAAATAAGCATTTATTTCATTCATAGCATTCACATTAGCTAAAATAGCATGCCTTATGGCTATATTTTGCTCATCTCGAACAACTTGAAATGCTATGTTCTGAACGCCCATATCTTTCAAGTCTCTTGTCATTTCTAATACTTCGTCAATTTCAAGTGAATTATCAAGTGTTACTCTTACTTCATAATTTACGCGAGACTCTAGTAAAAGTTCTAAACTTTTTTTTACGTTCGATGCAGCAGAAATAGAAGCATCATCAGGTTGTTGAATAATTTTACCATACTTTTCGAATGGGGCTTTTACATCAAATCCGACCCAGTCAACGCATCCTATTATTTTTGCAAATTTCTCAAATAAAACACCGGTCGTATGTAATCCTACAAGTAAATCCTTATCCTTCACAGACTTCATTACCTTATCTAAGTCATTTTGAATAAGCGGCTCTCCACCGCTAAAAACAACAGCATCTATGAAATTTTTCCGTTCGTCTATCAGCAAAGAAACATCATCCCATGGTAGACCATCCAATCTAGATATCTTTTGCAAATGTTTATTATGGCAATAGACGCATCTCCATGGACACCCCTGACAAAAAACTACCAAGGACAAACAGCCAGGATAATCAATAGTAGTTAGCGAGACAATCCCGCCAACTATAATATTTAATTTTTCATCATCTACTTGCATCCACAGCAGCCTGACTCTTCAAAGTGGACTCTTTCATCGTGCTCACTGCGCTTACCCTTGTTGAACTCAGATATTGGTCTAAAATAGCCCATAACGCGAGTCCAAACTTCGCATCTCTGCCTTTCTTCGTCTTTTAATTCAATCCTTGTTTTTAGGTCTTCCATTTTTCTTCTCCGAATATACTATATTATATATAATTCAACTGTTATTTTCACCATGCAATTCTGCCAATTTTTTGTTAATAAGTATTTCATCACACTTTGGACAGAATGGATGTTCTCCAGCTATATAACCATGTTTTGGGCATATAGAAAATGTTGGAGTAATAGTAAAATAAGGTAACCTGAAATTTTCTACAACTTTCTTTATTATTTTCCCGCAAACCTCTGGAGATGAAATTTTTTCATTCATGTATAAGTGCAAAACAGTCCCCCCAGTATATTTACACTGCAGCTCATCTTGCAATTTTAACGCTTCAAATGCGTCTTTTGTAAAGTTAGCAGGCAATTGACTAGAGTTTGTATAATAAGGGGCAGTCTTTGTACCAGCTTGAATAATGCCAGGGAAACGCTTAGCGTCTTCTTTTGCAAACCTATATGTTGTTCCTTCAGCTGGGGTGGCTTCGAGATTATACATATGTCCAGTTTCCTCCTGAATAGCTATCAATTTCGCTCGAATAAAATCTAACAATTTTATGGCCATTTTGTAGCCATTTTCTGTTGTAATATTTTCTGCATCATTTGTGAAGTTGCGAATCATCTCGTTGATGCCATTCACACCTATTGTAGAGAAGTGATTTCTGAAAGTACCCAAGTATCTTTTTGTAAATGGATACAATCCAGCATCCATATACTTTTGAATAAATTTCCTTTTAATTTCTAAAGAAATTTTAGCCCAATCTATAAGTTGAGCTAGTCTCCCGTACAAAGCGTCTTCGTTTCCTCTGTACACAAAACCAAGCCTTGCACAGTTTATAGTTACAACCCCAATAGATCCTGTTTGTTCTGCGGACCCGAATAAACTGTTACCTCTCTTCAATAGCTCTCTCAAATCTAGCTGTAATCTACAACACATAGAACGCACCATTTCTGGCTTCAACTCAGAATTAACAAAATTTTGGAAATATGGAGTTCCATATTTTGCAGTCATTTCAAAAAGACGCATTGCATTTTCAGAATCCCACTGGAAATCATCAGTAATGTTATATGTCGGAATTGGGAATGTAAAAATCCTACCTTTAGCATCTCCTTGAGACATAACTTCAAGAAAAGCTCTATTCAACATATCCATTTCTTCTTGCAAATCGCCATATGTGAAGTCGACTTCTTTCCCACCTACAATAGGAACTTGCCCTCTTAAATCTTGGGGACAGACCCAATCGAAAGTAAGGTTAGTAAAAGGAGTTTGCATTCCCCAGCGAGAAGGAACATTTAAGTTATAAATAAATTCTTGAATATGCTGATACACTTTTTCATAAGGCAACTTGTCCAATCTAACATAAGGAGCCAAATAAGTATCAAAAGAGCTAAAAGCTTGTGCACCAGCCCACTCGTTTTGCAAGGTTCCCAGGAAATTAACCATTTGAGATAATGCGCTAGATAAATGCTTAGGAGGATTAGATTCTATTTTTCCTGTGACTCCATTAAATCCCTCGCGCAACAACATACGCAACGACCAACCAGCACAATATCCCGATAGCATATCCAAATCATGGATGTAGAAATCAGCGTTCCTATGTGCATCGGAGATGTAGTCTGGATATACCTGATCTAACCAATAATTTGCTGTCATTTTTCCGGAGCTATTAAGTATTAACCCACCCAAAGAATAACCTTGATTTGCGTTTGCGTTAACACGCCAATCGGCTCTACTTAAATATTCGCTAATTGAGCATATAGCGTCAATATTACTGCCGCTAGCCTTACGTAATTTACAACGATTTTCTCTATAAAGAATATACGCCTTAGCTGTTTTATAAAATTTCGATCTAACTAACGTATCTTCTACGATATCTTGAATATTCTCTATAGATGGCACATTATCGCGGAACCTGTAAGCTATCACACGTGCGACGTCTTTTGCCAATTCATCTGCGATGATTTTTCCAAATTCCCCTGTCTCTTCGCCAGCTTTACTTATAGCTACTGCGATTTTATGTATATCAAAAGCGGCCTTTGAATTGTCTCTTTTTAGTACAAACTTCGGCATAGAAACATCTGTTAATTCATTAAATAGCTCTTGCTCAAATTGCGCCACAAATTCCTCCGTAAATTACAAAAATCATAGTGAGTCTATACTAATTCTAAGTCCTTTGCAATAGGCGCTACACAGCTATAAAAGCGCAAAATTACGAGACGATTTAACCCACCAAAATAAAACAACTCGCAATCAAAGCGCAAAAATGATTAGCGACAAAAAAATCACACTACTACGCACTTTACAAGAATGAAATCGGCATATTAAATAGATTTCTCCGTTCGGCGTTTGTTTAAGCTGTGTCGACTTACTTACACAACAGACTCCTTGCGCAATGATTATTATTATGTTATTCTTTAAACAATTGGTCTTTTGCCGCCGTGGCTCAGTGGTAGAGCACATCCTTGGTAAGGATGGGGTCGTGAGTCCGATTCTCACCGGCGGCACCATTTTTCTAAAATGTAGGAAAATCTGATGCTTAGAAAACGAATCAAAAACGTGCTAGCGTGTACCATTGGAAACACCTTAGAATGGTTTGATTACACTCTGTACGGCGCGTTTACAACCACACTATCTGAATTATTTTTCCCATTTAAGGATCAATCGACATCTCGAATTTGGGTTTATTTAGTTTTTGCATTAGGTTTTTTCTCAAGACCTGTTGGTGGCCTTTTGCTAGGACACATAGGAGACAAAGTTGGACGCAAAATGGCCCTTATTATTTCAATACTCACAATGGCAATACCCACATTCTTAGTCGGCATTTTACCAACATATAGCCAAATAGGAGTTTGGGCGCCAATACTATTAGCGACAATAAGGTTTTTCCAAGGCGTCGCAATAGGTGGAGAATTCACAGGATCTATGGTGTACCTAGTCGAACAAGCTCCTGCCCAAAAACGTGGTTTTTACGGTTCGTGGTCTGACTTTGGCAGTCCATTAGGAGTGCTGCTGGGATTTTTGGCCGTAGCTATACTATCTTCTACGCTAACAGAGGACCAGTTTATAACTTTTGGATGGCGCATACCATTTTTGCTAAGTTTACTATTTGCAATATTTGGCGCATATTTAAGGTTTGGAATCGACGAAACAAAAGATTTTGCTAAAAGTACAAGAAAAACACAATCGTTGCCACTTGCCGAAACTTTTAAAAACCATAAATCTACAGTATTTTATGGAGTATCAGTCGCAGCATACGGCGGGGTCACATTCTACATGCTACTGACATTTTTACACAACTATCTAAAAGTTTCTGGATTAGCGACACAACAAGAAGCTTCTATTTTTACAATAATCACAAATATATTTATAACTGCGACTATACCATTAGGCGGACTCTTATCAGATAAATTCACAAGAAAGAAAGTGATGCTTTTTAGCATTTATGCCGCAATGCTAATTACACCTGTTATGTTTTATTCTTTAAATTTCCCAGACATTTTATTCATGAAGTATTTTCATGTTTTTTGTGAAATTCTTCTAGGAATAACTCTTGGTATATTCTTCGGTGGTAGAGCCGCTTTCTATTCAGAAACATTTCCAACGCACTTAAGGTGCACAGCTTTAGCCTTAGCTTTCGGAATAAGTCATTCATGCTTTGCTGGAACCACACCACTTATTGCAGAAGTTCTATTAAAAACCACAGAAACTATAAATTCATTAAGTATAATGATGCTTATTTTCTCAATTTCTGCTATAGTTTCATTATATAAGTTAGAAGATAGAACTGGAAAAGAATTATTATAAAATTATAATAGAGGACAATATGAAGTTTTCAATCAACTGGCTAAAAAAGCATTTAGACACCAATAAAAGTATTTCAGAAATAGCTGAAACACTCACATCAATTGGCATAGAGGTTGAAAGCATTATAGATTGTGATCAAATGTTTCAAAATTTTACTGTAGCAAAAGCAACTAACGTTCAAAAGCATCCAAATGCAGATAAATTAAGAACATTTAAAGCAGTTCTACCTGGAGGCGAAACAAAACGCGTAGTATGCGGAGCAAGTAATTTAAGGGAAGGACTAAATGTATTATTAGCTCTACCTGGCGCGATAATACCATGCTCTGGAGAAAAACTTAAGTTGAGCAAAATAAGAGGTGAGCAAAGTGAAGGCATGTGCTGTTCTTTCGAGGAACTTGCACTTTCGAACTCATCAGATGGTATAATAGAACTTCCTGACACTATTCCAGAAAATGCAAAAATCGGAGATTTATTAGGATTAGGAGATGGAATCATTGATGTTTCAATAACTCCTAACAGAGGAGATTGCTTCTCAATAGAAGGAATAGCGAGAGATCTAGCCGCGGCAGGCGCTGGAATATTTAAACAAACAGCAAAACCAAACGTAACAGAAGAATTAGAGTTTGAGACCGGTATTTCTTTGGATTGCATTGTCGGTAACGAATACGTATCAGACAATATCCCATACTGTGCATTTAGAGAAATAAAAGGATTAAATAACAAAAAAAGTATAGAAGAAATTAGTTCATTCCTTAAATCTGCAGGCATCAATTCAAACTCAGCTGTTGTAGATATAGCAAATTTTTTAACATACGATAAATGTCGCCCATTTCATATTTATGATCTAGATAAAATAAATGGTTCTATAGAGTTAAGAAAAGCGAATAATAGAGAAAAATTTGTAGATCTAAAAGGCGTTGAACATACATTAAATTCAGACATTTTAGTCGCAGCAGACAAGGACTCGGTATTATGTATTTTAGGAATCATGGGCGGACAGGCTTGTGCATGTGATGAAAATACAACCAATATACTAATAGAGTCAGCAATATTTGATCCAGTCTATATATCAAATATTGGAAATAAAATGAATATATCCAGTGATTCTAGAGCACGTTTTGAAAGAGGAATAAACAATGAATATGCTCTCGAAGGGCTAGATTTACTGACAAGTATGATACAAAAACACTGTGGAGGGAAGGCTAGCAAAACATATATAATAGAGAACAAAAAATTTATTAGAAAAAAAGTAAACTTAACAGCAAAAAAACTAGACAAGTTAACTGGAATTAAAATTCCATTTAACGTAGCAATAGATATTCTAAAAAAATTAGAAATTAATATTCTAGAAATGACATCTGAATCTGCTACATGTGAAATTCCACCTTTTAGATCTGATTTAAATATAGAAGAAGATTTAATTGAAGAAGTCATCAGGATATTTGGGTACGAAAATATATGTTGTAAAGCACTACCTGAACAGAACATACAAACAGACAAACAAATATTTACACAAAAGAAAAAGATATCAGCACTGAAGAGATTAATGTGCACAAACGGTGTATCTGAACTTGTGTCATTTTCTTTCATCAATGAAAATGATGCCAAACTATTTGCTTCTGAACTAATACCAGAATCCACAATGACAGTTGTATTAGCAAATCCAATAAGCAAAGACTTATCTATTTTGAGAAACTCATTGTATCCAAATTTACTAAAAAACACGCTCACACAATTTAACAAGTCACAAAAATTTGTATCGCTGTTCGAATTCGGTCCTATATTTTCATCTCCGAATAAACAAAGAAACGTTCTTTGTGAAATTAAAAGTGGAAAAGCAACAGGAAGAAACTGGATTGAAACGCAAAGAGATTATGATCTTTTCGACGTAAAATCTGATATGTTAGCAGTAATACGTTTTTTCAATATAGATTTAGACAAAATTATTTTTGACACTACAATCGTCCCAGATTGGTATCATCCGACGAGAAGCGCTGCTGTTATAATAAATAAAAAAGTAATAGGATATTTTGGAGAATTGCATCCAAATATTATTTCTGCTTATGATATCAAGAATAGATGCGTAGGATTTGAGTTGTTCGTAGATGATATAATTAATAACAAGAGTCAACATATAGACTCCACAGCAAAAAAATTCTTTCAACCTGTCGATAGAGATTTTTCATTTGTTTTAAATACAGATGCTAACAACTTCCAAGCGAATAAGTTACTATTAGAAATAAAGAAATGTAGCAAACTGATAAAGAATGCCGGAATATTCGATTACTATAAGAATAAAGACGATTTAATCGCTTTAGGTGTATCAATAACATTACAGCCAACAGTTGCTACTCTTACAGAAGCTGAAATTAAAGATATTTCATCAAAAATTATAGATGCAGCAAAAACACTTGGATGTGAGTTAAGGCAGTAATAGTAGATGGAAGAGAGAGTAAAAAATATAAACTTATTTTGGTTTTTTGTATTTGTAGTTGTTTGTCTGTCATTTTATATATGCAGAGCAATTATATTTCCATTTTTAACAGGTGCATGCCTTGCTTATATTTTTGCTCCACTATCAGAAAAGATATCAAAAAAACTAAATAGGACAATATCAAGTATTTTTTGCACACTAATATTAATCAGCACACTTACATCTATTTTCGGAACTTTTATTCCATTTGCAAAAAAAGAAATATCTCTATTTCTCGATAGTACACCTGAATATATAAAACATTTCACTGATATTACAACTAAATATATAAATATACTAAACCAGCATGGGATCGACATAAACTTTACTAAAGACGAAGCGTATAAATACTTCACTAGCAATATAAATTTAATTGCAACTTATGCAGTAAAAGTTCTTACCCATGGAGATATAATAACCAATTTTTTCAGTGCACTCATTATAATTCCACTAACAATGTTTTACATGCTCAGGGACTGGCATATATTAAATAATAAATTACTTGCATGGATTCCTATAAGGCACCGAAATGACGTTAAAACATTACAAAACAACATTCGTAATTGTTTATTTAAATTTATGAATGGCCAAATAGTTGTTTCAATTCTACTTGTAAGCTATTACACACCTTGCTTAATGTGTATAGGAATCGAACACTACATTTTCTGGGGATTACTATCTGGCTTTGCATCATTTATTCCATTTATTGGCGCAATTTTCTGCTTAATATCTGTTAGTTTCGTCAGTATATTAGCAAACTGTTCAGCACTAAAACTAGTAATATGTTTATGCGTATATTTATTAGGACAATTCTGTGAGGGCTACATATTATCACCAAAATTTGTCGGAAAAGAAGTCAACGTACACCCTCTTTTTCTTTTATTTGCATTCTTTCTCGGCATAAATCTTTCTGGAATCATTGGTGTAATGATATGCATTCCATGCGCAGCTATTTTTGCTGAAATATCAAGATTTACACTACATAACTTACAAAAAAGTGCATTTTTTAAAAGATGAGAATATAGATGGAAGAAAGCCAAATTCTTTTTGATTTCCCGCTCAACATTAATTTTTCTATAAAAGATTTTATCCCAGACGATAACAATATCCATGCATTAAAATGGCTATTACAGTGGCCGAATTGGCCAAACAACAGAAATGTTATATTTGGACAAGAAACATGTGGAAAAACTCACTTAGCGAAACTGTGGATCAACTCGGTCAATGGAAATATAATAAATAAAGAATCCACACAAATACAACCAAGGAATTTAATAGAAAAATATGATAATTTTGCATTAGATGACATTCATATTTTTTTGTCGAACGACTATCAAAATACACAAGCAAAATGGTTGTTTGATTTTTTAAATATACTTAATGAAAGCAAGAATAAGTATTTATTGATAACAACAAATACAATTCTATATGAAAGAGTAACTAATCTAAAGGATCTAGCATCCAGATTAGCAAGCATAAATGTAATAAAAATGAATCCGCCTTGTGAAAATACGTTAAAAAAGATATTGTATAAGCTAGCTAATGACCTAAATTTATCAATAAAAGACGACGTAATTGATTACATTCTTAAATACAGTTCTCGTGATATCAAACACATCGAAAAGCTTATAAAAGATTTAGATCAAACATCTATTATTGAACAAAGAAATATCACTATTCCTTTAGTAAAAAAAATGGCCCTAAAATAAGGGCCATTTTTAATAGATAAAAATCGTTTTACGCGCTAACATTATTTGTAGAAACTACATTTTTATCTACAAACATAATACTAGCCATAGGCGCGCAATCTCCTTCACGGAAACCGCATTTTACAATCCTAGTATAACCACCATTTCTATCTGCAAATTGTGGAGACAAAGTATTGACCACTTTATTCACCAATACATCTTCACGCAGAATCGAAAATAAATAACGCTTAGTATGGATCGAATTAACTCGTCCTTTTGTTATAATTTTCTCTACCAAAGGCCTCAAATCCTTCGCCTTTGGTAAAGTTGTCATGATCTGCTCTTCTTTAATTAAAGCTTTTATCAATCCAACTAACAACGCCTTTCTCGACCCTTTATTACGGCCGAATTTACGACCAGATATTCTATGACGCATTTCTCACCTATAAATTAATTTTTTTCACAAAATTTCGATACTTCCTCTATATTGTCTGGAGGCCAATCTGGAATATCCATCCCGAAAGATAAATTGTAAGCAAGCAACAGGTTCTTTATCTCATTTAAAGATTTCCTACCAAAATTTGGTGTTTTAAGCATTTCTTGCTCTGTTTTTTTAACCAAATCCCCCAAATATAGAATATTCTCCCCCTTCAAACAGTTCATAGAACGAACTGATAGCTCTAAATCATCGACTTTTTTCAATAAAGCTACAGGGTAAGGAAGCTCTACCTCACGAGCAGGTGGAGCTACGACTTCCTCTTGTCCACCATCTTCAAAATCAATAAACTTACCAAACTGCGTCTGCAATATTTTTGCGGAATAAGCAATGGCATCAATAGGAGCTATAGAGCCATTTGTTTCAACAGATAAAATAAGCTTATCATAATCTGTATCTTGACCGACACGTGTATCTTCGACTGAGAACGAAACGTTCAACACAGGAGAAAACAATGAATCTACAAAAATTGTATCATGAGGACACTCTTCCGTTTGATTACGAGATGCAGGAACGAAGCCACGCCCATAATCAACGGTCATCTCCATTTCAAAATTCTGATTTCCTGTAACAGTACAAATATAATAATCTGGGTCAACAACAGATAACCCAGAACCCAATTCAAACATACCAGCTGTAACTCGACAAGGCCCAGAAACAGACAATTTCATCTTACGAGAAGAATCACCATCCATTTTAAGGACAAGCCCTTTTACATTAAGGACTATATCTGTAACATCCTCTAAAACACCATCGATAGAAGTAAATTCATGGCAAACACCACCGATCCTTATAGAGGTAACCGCAGCGCCCATCAATGATGACAACAACACTCTACGCAAAGCATTACCGATAGTGATACCAAACCCACGTTCAAGAGGAGAAACTTCCATTTTAAGAAATCTAGAAGAATCTTCAGAATTATCAGTATCAAAACGATAATGCTTAATCAAACTTGTCCAATGTCTATCAAACATTAAAACCACCTACAAATATAGACCACTCTACACGCGACGACGCTTTGGAGGTCGACACCCATTATGAGGAACAGGTGTTACATCACGAATAGATGTAATCACAATCCCCAACCCCTGAAAAGCACGCAAAGCAGATTCTCTACCAGCACCTGGACCGCAAATTTCTACTTCCATAGTCTTAACTCCATATTCAAGAGCCCTATGAGCTGCCTTATCTGCAGCTATTTGAGATGCATAAGGAGTTGATTTACGAGACCCCTTAAAACCTAAATTCCCAGCAGAAGCCCAAGCCAATGTATTTCCAACTTGGTCAGTAATAGTAACCATTGTATTATTAAATGTAGCGTTAATATGAGCTACCGCAGAAACAACATTTTTTTTATCTTTTTTTCTCGCTCTTTGAGAACTTTTATATGCCATCGATTCACCCCTTATTTAGTAACCTTTTTCTTACCTGCAATAGCAATAGCCTTACCCTTCCTAGTTCTAGCATTTGTATGCGTCCTTTGACCGTGGACAGGCAAACGTTTACGATGACGCAGACCTTTATAACATCCTAAATCCAAAAGTCTCTTAATATTCATAGAAACTACACGACGAAGATCACCTTCTACCTGATATTCTTTGTCGATGTATTCACGAATTTGCAAAACATCGTCGTCAGACAATTCATAAACTCTTTTTTCTTCAGGAATTTTTAAAGCTGCACAAATAGCTTTAGATCTTGCAGGACCTATTCCATATATATACCTTAAAGCAAACTCAACACGCTTTTTCTCAGGTAAGTTTACACCAGCAATACGAGCCACTCTTTTCTCCAATAATTATTTCATAAACAAATCATAACGTTGCAAAACTTCTTCTATATCAGAAAAAACAATCTCTGGAGACTGCTCTCCAGCTATATGATAAACTTTTTCTCCATAAAAGTCCACGACCTTGCTGCTTATATCATTATAAGCAACAATTCGATCAGCAACAATTTCAGGTTTATCATCATTTCTCTGAATAAATGACTTACACCCACAAACCAAACATTTTTCCTCTTCGCCATCCTTATGAACGAATGGAGCTCCACATTTTTCACAAATTCTACGTCTAGAAATTCGATCTATCAACAATCCTTGATCTACATTAAACTGTATTACACATAAATCAAGATTTTCAATCTTAGAGCAAGCAGAATCCAAGAATTCAGCTTGTCCAACTGACCTAGGATACCCATCTAAAATAATTAACCGATTTTCAGCAACGACAGAACTAAGATTTTTTCCAATAACTTCATTCACCAAATCATTAGAAACAAGCTGCCCACTACCCATAATATCAGCTATCTTCAAACCAAGCTCAGATCCTGAATTAACCTCTGCACGTAACAAACTACCAGCAGAAACCATAGCAAAACCATACTTTTCAATAAGAAGAGCAGCTTGAGTTCCTTTTCCGCACCCAGGAGCGCCAATTAAAACAACCAACAAACGACGCATCCTAACACCTATTACAACGATTATTCATTTTCTTCAAAACGCCACTATACTGTTGAGCAAGGATGTGTGTATAGAACTGAGTTATAGTATCTATAGTCACACCTACAACGATTAGCAAACCAGTTCCACCTACGAAAAGCTCCACGTTAAATTTATTCCTAATTAAATCAGGAAATAAACAAACGGCAGCAAGATACACAGCACCAACAGACGTCAATCTAGTCAACACATAATCAAAATACTCCGACGTTGCTTTCCCAGGTCTAATTCCAGGAATGAATCCACCAGCTTTTTTCAAATTCTCAGCTGTTTCATCAGGATTGAAAACCACAGCAGTGTAGAAAAACGCGAATATAACCAAGAAAGCGACAAACACACAGTTAAAAGCAAAACCGCCACGAGTAAAAGATCTAAAAATATCGACCCACACCCCACTAGCATCAGCAGGTAAAAAATTCCCGGCAACCATAGGAATAGATAGCAACGAACTCGCAAAAATTGGAGGTATAACACCAGCAGAGTTAATTTTTAAAGGCAAATGAGAACCATCTGCACTAGCAGCCCTTGGACTACCAGACTGCATTCTTTGTGGATAATGTATCGTAATTTTTCTTTGAGCACGTTCAACAAAAACTATAAGTCCAGTTACTAAGAAAGTAAACAAGAAAATACAAAACACCATAAACGGAGAAATCACGCCACCACGCCCCATTTCAAAAAGATTGAAAATCCTAGCAGGCATGTTCGCTACTATTCCAGCGAAAATCAACAAAGAAGATCCATTTCCCAATCCACGAGCTGTCATCTGTTCACCTAACCAAACCAAGAACAATGTTCCACCGACCAACGTTGGAACAGCAATCAATGGGAAGATAGCGCCTACTTGAGAAACCACTGGAGATGGATGGCTATTCATCAAAAATATACTTATACCATAAGCCTGCAAAGAACAAATCAAAACAGTCAAATATCTAGTATATTGATTAATTTTATTCCTACCTGTCTCTCCCTCTTTTTTCAACGCTTCTAGAGTAGGAGAAATCAATGTAAACAGCTGCATAATAATGCTAGCAGAAATGTAAGGCATAAGGTTAAGCGCAAAGATAGTCATACGACTCAAAGCACCACCAGAAAACATGTTAAACATGCCGACCAAACCACCACTAGCATATCTATGGGCTAAATCATTTATAACTGCCGGATCTAAACCAGGTATCGGGATATAAGTCCCGATACGGTATATAAATAGAGCGACAAGCGTAAAAACAATTCTCTTCTTTAAATCATCAGCCTTAGAAAAAGACTCAGAGCTAAATCCACGAGAAAAAATACTTTCAGCCATAACAACCTAAACGATCTTAACCGACCCACCGCAATCAGCAATACCTTTTTTCGCTGACTCAGTAGCGTAATTAACAACCATATTCAAAGCGACAGATAAATTCCCTTTACCCAACAGCTTTACAGTCTTTGCCTTAGAGCGAACAACATTATTAGCCTTAAGGCTATCAAGATCAATCACATCATTAGCTTTGTAGACACCCAAATTACACAAAATTTCCAATGTCTCTAAATTAACACATGCAATTAAATCCTTGTCAGCTCTAGATTTAAAACCACGCTTAGGTAATCTTCGATACAAAGGCATCTGACCGCCTTCGAACCAAGATGGAGCGCCACGCCCAGAACGAGCTTTTCCACCTTTGTGACCATAAGAAGATGTTTTACCACAACCTGATCCGATACCTCTACCAAGACTTTTTTTATCAATACCATGTCTAGGGCGAAGCATATTTAATTTAATAGTACTACTCATTTAACACCCCCCTTCAACACGAACTAAATGCATAACACGACGTATCATACCCTTAGTACAATCATTATTAGCAAGAACAGAGCTCTGCCCAATTCTTCCAAGACCCAAACCTTTTAAAGTAGCCAGCTGCACCTTTTTAGTACAACCTGAACTACTACGAATCTGGACTACTTTAATTTTATCACACTTATTCGACATAATTTTTCACCCAATCTTACTTGTTGGAAGAGCGACGAGAAATAAGCTCAACGACCTTTTTACCTCTTTTTGCTGCTATATTTCTAGGAGCAGAAGTTTTTAACAATGCATCGAAAGTCGCTCTCACTATATTGTGAGGATTTGCAGATCCAATACATTTACTAACAACATCTTGCATTCCGAGAGACTCAAAAACAGCACGCATAGCGCCACCAGCAATTATACCAGTACCGGCAGGAGCACTTCTCAATACAACAGAACCAGCGCCAAAATACCCATTTACATCGTGATGCAAAGTACGTCCTTCCCTCATAGGAATACGAACCATATTCTTTTTAGCTTTCTCAGCAGCTTTTTTTACTGCGTCAGAAACTTCTTTTGCTTTACCAGTACCGTATCCTACACGACCTTTTCCATCACCTGCAACAACCATCGCAGAGAAAGAAAAACGCTTTCCACCTTTTACGACCTTAGCAACGCGGTTAATCGCGACCAATTTCTCTACATAAGAAACTTCTTCGCGACGATCTTCTTGATGACTCATATAAAAATCCTCTTAAAAATTCAAACCATTAGATCGTGCTGCATCAGCCAATGCTTTAACTCGACCATGATATTTATAACCACCTCTATCAAATACAACAGAAGTTATCCCTAAGGCCTTAGCCTTTTCTGCGACCAATTTTCCAATCTTTTCTGCAGCAGAAACATCGCTCCCCTTTTCCAATCGAGAATTTTTCTCTAAAGAAGAAGCTGAGCACAACGTTACACCTTTTGTATCGTCTATTATCTGTGCATAGATATGCCTCTCAGAGCGGAAAACAGACAATCTAGGTTTTCCACCAGATTTTTTACGTAAAGCAAAACGAACTCGCCTAGCTCTACGCATAAAATTTTTACTAAATCTAGACATTATTTTTTCTTCCCTTCTTTACGGTATACAAACTGACCTTGAATAATAACGCCCTTTCCTTTATAAGGTTCAGGTTTCCTGAAATTTTGAATCTCCTTCATAACCTGTCCGACTCTCTGTTTGCTTGCGCCTTGTACAACAACAGTAGTAGGCTTTTCGCAAGAAATTTTTATATCATCAGGAATAGGATATTCAATCTGATGGCTATAACCTAAAGTTAACACCAAAACATTTCCTTTCACTTCAGCCTTATAACCCACACCGATTAAATCAGCCTTTTGCTCAAAATGTTTTACCAAACCAGAAATTGCATTAGCCACAGACGCTCTACACGTCCCCCACATAGCCCTAGCTTCCCTATCATTCTTATCGTCGATAGAAAAAGTTATTTCATTGTTCTCAAACTTCACATTCACGCATGCAGGAACTGAATACGTAAAACTTCCCAAAGGCGAATTTCCAGAGATGACTCTATTTTCTAGAGTCACCTTAACACTCGCCGGAACTGGAATAGAATGCTTACCAACTCTCGACATTAGAACACCTTACACAAAATTTCGCCACCGACATTTTGTTCACGAGCTTCCGCATCAGAAAGGATCCCTTTCGACGTAGAAAGAACAAAAATACCGAAACCATTATAAAACCTAGGAACATTCCTAATTTTGGAATAGACTCTACAACTAGATTTTGAAACACGAGAAAGGACCTGAATCACAGGCTTCCCATCATAATACTTCAATTGAACTTGCAAGTAATTATGCCCATCTTTTTCGAACTTATCAAAACCTAGAATATACCCCTCTCTCTCTAAAACCTGCAAAATACCAACTTTTGCATTTGAAGCAGGAACATCCACGGTTTGATAACCACGCATACACGCATTTTTTATGCGTGCTAACATATCTGCAATAGGATCAGTCATATAATTTCCCTACCAACTTGACTTACGTACACCAGGAATCAACCCGAATGACACCAAATCTCGCAATTTTATACGAGATATACCAAACTTTCTATAAGTACCACGAGCACGACCAGTAATAGAGCAGCGATTTCTAATTCTTGTCGCAGAGGAATTTCTCGGCATTGCTGATAACTTCAACTGAGCCTCGAACCTCTTAATAGGATCCTCAGATCTATTACTCACAATAGCCTTTAACGCAGAACGCTTTTCCTTCTTACGCTCAACTATCGCACGTACACGCTTTAAATTTTCTAAAGTACTTTTACGAGCCATTTTTACCTCACGATACAAAAGGGAAATTCAAAGCCTTCAACAAAGCAAGACACTTCTCATCAGTATCAGCCGTAGTCACAATAGTAACATCAAGACCTCGAATTTCTTCAACGTTCTTTACAGCAACTTCTGGAAAAACGATCTGTTCACGAATTCCAAAAGAATAATTTCCACGCCCATCAAAAGACTTTTTCGATAAGCCACGGAAGTCTCTCACACGAGGCAAAGCTATATTAATCAAACGCTCATAAAACTCATACATACGATCACCACGCAAAGTGACCATAGCACCTATTTTATGTCCTTCTCTCAATTTAAAACCAGCTATTGACTTACGAGCAGTAGTAACAACAGCTTTTTGCCCAGCTATAAGAGTCAATTCTTCAGCAGCGTTTTTCACGTTCTTGCTATCAATGATACCCTTACCAACGCCCATATTTAGAACAATCTTTTTCAAAGCTGGAACAAGAAAATCATTATCTACATTTAACTCTTTTTTCAACTGCGGGACAATAACCTCGTTATAGATTTTTCGTAAATGAGTCATATAACACCTAATCTATAATCGCACCAGTACGCTTAGAAAAACGCACTTTCTTACCATCCACAAACTTTACACCGACCTTTGTTGGTGTATTTGTTGTAGGATCCAACAACATAACATTTGAGGCATGAATAGGCTTTTCAAACCTTACAATTCCACCAGCATCGCTAGCAGAAGGCTTCTTATGCCTTACACACAAATTCACACCCTCAACAACGACTTTGCGCTCATCGCGTAAAACCTTTGTAATTTTACCAGTTACGCCCTTATCTTTACCGGTCATAACCATAACTGTATCGCCACTTTTAAGACGCCAACGTTCCATAATTATACCACCTCCGGAGCTAATGAAACAATTTTCATCATATTAGCTTGACGTAACTCACGAGCAACAGGCCCGAATATACGAGTTCCTATTGGCTCACCTTGCTTATTGATAATAACAACAGCATTTTCATCGAAACGAACAATGCTACCATCATCACGATAGACAGGAGCGGCTGTCCTAACAACCACACCCTGCATAACATCACCTTTCTTCACTTTCCCCTTTGGGATAGCATCCTTGATAGACACAACAATGATATCACCAACACCGGCATATCTACGCTTTGCCCCACCAAGAACCTTAATACACATAACTTCACGTGCACCAGAATTATCAGCGACTTTCAGTCTAGACTGCATTTGAATCATAAAACTTACTCCAATCCTGATTCTTCATAAAGAACTACCCACTTCTTTGTTTTAGAAATAGGAGCGCTCTCACAAATAAACACCTTATCACCAATCTCGCACAAATTTCTCTCATCATGCGCATGATATTTTTTCGCCACTCTGACGAACTTTCTATATTTAGGATGACGAATCAAACGTACAACCTTCACAGTTACAGTCTTATCACAAGCATTGCTTGTAACTACACCTTCCAATATACGCTTAGGCATTCTACACCTTTCCTTTATTAGTTTTTTCCGCAATAACCGCCTCGCGAATCGCAGTCTTAGCATTTTTTAACAAATGCCCACCAACATTCTCGCCTAAAGCAACACGGAATCTCAACTTCATATATTCATATTTAGCATTCTCTACAGCAGAACGCTCAACTTTTTTACTCATTATTGATGCTCCCTAACAACAATTTTTGTTAAAACAGGAAGCTTAGCAGCAGCCAAGCTCAAAGCCTGACGAGCAACCTGCTCACTAACACCATCCATCTCAAACATAATCGTACCAGGATAAACTCGGGCAGCCCAAAATTCTACGCTACCTTTTCCGCCACCCATACGAACTTCTGCAGGCTTATTCGTAACTGGTAAATCAGGAAAAATTCTAATCCAAACTTTACCAACACGACGCATACAACGTGTGATAGTACGACGAGCCGCTTCTATTTGAGCCGCAGTAATTCTTGCAGGTGCCAATGATTTTAAGCCATAAGATCCAAAACTCAAACGAGTTCCACGAGTAGCATTACCCTTAATACGCCCTTTAAACACCTTACGATGTCTTATTTTACTTGGAGATAACATAATCCTTTACTCCTTTCCTACGCTATCACGACGCTCATGCCCTTTTCTTGGGACAAAAACAGATTTTGCATTATAAATTTCACCTTTATAAATCCAAACCTTTATTCCGATAATACCATAAGTCGTCAAAGCTTCTGAAAAACCATAATCAACATCAGCACGCAAAGTATGCAAAGGAACACGCCCTTCACGATACCACTCCATTCTTGCAATTTCAGCACCGTTTAAACGACCTGAACAATTTACTCGAATACCTTTTGCACCGAATCTCATAGCATTTTGCATTGCCTTACGAATAGCTCTACGATACCCAACACGCTTCTCAATCTGATTAGCAATACTATCAGCAACGATCTTAGCATCGATCTCTGGCTTTCTAACATCGTTTATATTAAGAGCAATATCAGAACCGGCTATTCTCGAAATATCAGCTTTAATCTGCTCAATATCACTCCCCTTTTTACCAATAATCACACCAGGCTTCGCCGCATGAATATTGACAACAACCTTATTCGCAACCCTCTCAAGAATGACTTTCGATACGCCAGCCTGAGCTAAACGCTTCTCGACATATTTACGAATCTCGAAATCCTTCTTCAAAAGATCGGCGAAATCTTTTCCCTTTGCGTACCAATTAGAACGCCAATTACGAACAATCCCCAAACGCAAAGAGGTTGGATTAATCTTCTGTCCCATACTATTCTCCTACCTCACATAAGACGACAGTTAAGCGGCTAAACTCTTTACGAATAGGACTACCGCTACCTTTTGCTCTAGGCATATAACGCCTTAAAACAACAGACTTTCCGACATAAGCTTCCTTTACGACCAAAGCATCAGCGTTAAGACCGTTGTTATTTACAGCATTACAAATAGCAGCAATAAGTACCTTCTTAACAGCTTTAGCTGGACCTCTTTTACAAAAGGTCAAAGCGTCAACAGCCTTATCTACTCTCAAACCACGAATCATCTTAGCCACAGCGTTCACTTTCCTTGTTGAAGCAAACACGATTCTATCCTTAGCAACTACCAAGTCAGAAATTGGCTTTATACGTAATCTTTTCGACATAAAAATCACCCCTGCTTAGCTCTATTACCAGAATGGCCATTAAAAGTTCGCGTAGGAGCAAACTCACCCAACTTATGACCGATCATCTCTTCCGTAACATACACAGGAATGAATTTACGACCATTATGAACAGCAAACGTTACCCCGACAAAATCAGGGATAATCGTAGAGCGTCTAGACCAAGTCTTAATCGTATCATGACGACCAGACTCCAAGACTGCCCTCGCCTTTTTTATTAAATACCCATCAACAAATGGGCCTTTCCATACAGAACGTGCCACGACCTACCTCTATTTCTTTCTACGACTTATAATCATCTTATCTGAATGCTTAAACGGCTTACGAGTCTTATAACCTTTTGTTGGAATACCCCAAGGTGTAACAGGCTGACGACCACTCTTAGTCTTACCCTCACCACCGCCATGTGGGTGATCCACTGGGTTCATCGCAGAACCTCTGTTATGAGGCCTAAACCCTTTCCAACGCCAACGACCCGCTTTACCATAATTTACGTTTTTCTCATCCGGATTAGAAACTGCCCCTATTGTAGCACGACAACGCCCTAAAACAATACGCATTTCTCCAGAAGATAACTTTAAAATTACATTACCAGAATCACGACCAACAATCTGAGCATATGTACCAGCAGAACGAGCCAACTGCCCACCCTTACCAATTTTCATCTCAACATTGTGAACAATCGTTCCAACTGGAATATTAATCAATGGCATACAGTTACCTGGCTTTACGTCAACTCTATCACCAGAGACAACCGTATCGCCCACAGCCAATCTCTGTGGTGCCAAGATATAAGAATATTCACCATCTTCATAGCGAATTAAAGCTATAAATGCCGTTCTGTTTGGGTCATACTCCAAACGCTCAACAACAGCAGACACATCCTCTCTATCCCTACAAAAATCCACAAAACGATACAATTTTTTGTGACCGCCACCACGAAACCTGGATGTGATATGACCAGAATTATTTCTACCGCCAGTAGAAGGCTTCCCGGCAACTAATTCCTTTTTAGGCCTTCCCTTCCATAAAGAAGATTTATCGACCAAAACCAACCCTCTCGTACCAGGCGTACAAGGATTATAAGCTTTTAACGCCATTAGAAACCTCCTTCATACTTTATAGAACCTTCAGCCAATCTAACATAAGCGAACTTACGATTAGACTGAGCACCAACACGCCCACGGAAACTTTTCTTTTTTCCCTTACGAATTGCTGTATTCACAGACAATACCTTTACACCAAAAATTTCCTCCACAGAGCGTTTTATATCAAATTTATTAGCCTTCAAATCAACCTGAAAAGTGTACGCGCCATCAGCACGCCCCATGGACTTTTCAGTCATGACAGGACGAATCAACACATCATAAATTGACTTCATTATAACCCCGCGATCAATCTATCTTGAACCGACTTTAAAGCATCAACTGAAAAAATCACTTTTTCATGACGCACACCATCGTACACATTAAAACCACCTTCCATAATCAAATCTACATTATGTAAATTTGAACAAGCAAGAACAAAATTAGAATGAATCTCTCTATTTGCAACTGTATCCACAAATAAACAAGAACTAAAACCTAATTTATCCAAACACTTCTTCAAACTTGCAGTTTTAGGAGACTCAACAGCCAAAGTATCGACAACAACTAGATTAGATTCCTGAGCCTTCAATGCTAACAACGAACACATCGCAACCTTTCTGTACTTTTTATTTAGGCTAAAAGCATGAGATCTTGGAGTTGGCCCAAAAATTACGCCACCACCCCTAAATATATTTGCCGTCCTAGCACCGTGACGAGCATTACCAGTACCTTTTTGTCTGTACAACTTTTTACTAGTACGAGCAACATCACTACGGCCTTTACAAGCGTGCGTCCCAGCCTGACGTTTAGCTAACTGCCAGCGAACAACATCAGATATATGATCTTTACGAGGAGAAATTCCAAATATGGAATCGCTTAACTCTATATCCCCAACGACATTACCATGGAGATTTATAACTTGCATCTTCATATTATTTTTTCCTCTTTACAGCATCACGCACAACGACATACTCGCCATCACAACCAGGAACACTCCCTTCGATTACAAGTAAATCACCATCAACAGCGTAAACTTTTAAATTCTGAATAGTAACCTGAGAATGTCCCATATGCCCAGCCATTCTTTTATTCTTAAAGACGCGACCTGGGTCTTCTCTGTTACCAGTAGAACCATGGCTTCTATGTGTAATAGAAACACCGTGAGACGCCCTCAAACCACCAAAATGATGTCTTTTCATTGCACCAGCAAAACCCTTACCAATTGTTACACCAGTTACATCGACAACATCGCCAGCAGAAAATAAATCTGCAAAATATGTACTTTTAGGCGCCGGCTTTTCAGAACCGTCAAATCTAAATTCACGAACGATTCTATAACATTCCGCACCTAAAGCCTTGAAGTAACCTTGCATAGGTTTATTTAGCTTGTTCTCAGACACCGGAACAGAACCAACAACCACAGCGTCATAGCCATCTTTCTCTAATGTTTTATGAGAAAGAATTTCATGCTTTTCGACCTTCAACAAAGTCACCGCATGCTCACGACCGTCTTCAGAGAAAACGCGCGTCATACCAAGCTTTCTTCCTATAATTCCTGAACGCATAAATACTTTATCCAACTAATTTAATTTCAACATCCACACCAGCAGACAACTCTAATTTCATTAAAGCATCAACCGTCTGAGGAGGGCAATCCAATATATCTATCAAACGCTTATGAGTTTGAAGCTCAAATTGTTCACGAGACTTTTTATCAATATGAGGAGACCTCAAAACCGTAAATTTTTCCATCTTCGTTGGAAGAGGAACAGGCCCGCGAACGCGGGCGCCTGTACGTTTTGCTGTCGCAACAATCTCACCAGTAGAATAATCTAATATTCTATGATCATAAGCCTTCAAACATATTCGAATACTTTGAGTGTTCATTGCCTACAGCCCCTTATTAAGCGATAATAGATGTAACAACACCAGCACCAACTGTTCTACCACCCTCACGGATAGCGAAACGCAACCCTTCATTCATAGCAACGGGAGCAATCAACTCAACTTCGAATGAAATGTTATCACCAGGCATGACCATCTCAACGCCTTCAGGCAAAGCAACATTACCAGTAACGTCTGTCGTTCTAAAATAGAACTGAGGACGGTAACCATTAAAGAATGGGGTATGACGACCACCTTCTTCCTTTGTCAAAATATAAGCTTCGCACTTGAATTTTGTATGAGGCTTAATAGAACCACAAGCCGCCAAAACTTGACCACGCTCAACTTCCTCGCGCTTTGTTCCACGCAGCAAACAACCGACGTTATCACCCGCCTCACCTTCATCAAGCAACTTACGGAACATCTCAACACCGGTAACAACAGTCTTTTGAGTCTCTTTCAAACCGACAATTTCAACTTCGTCACCTGGGTGAATTACACCTTGCTCAACACGACCTGTAACAACAGTACCACGACCAGAAATTGAGAAGACATCCTCGATTGGCATAATGAATGGTTTATCTTTTGGTCTTTGTGGTTGAGGAATATAAGAATCGATCGCCTCCATCAATTTACCGATAGCATCCTCACCGATCTCTTTATTTGTACCCTCAAGAGCACACAACGCACTACCGCGAATTACAGGAATATCATCACCTGGGAATTCATACTTAGACAACAAATCACGAACTTCCATTTCGACCAAATCCAACATTTCTGGATCATCAACCATGTCAACTTTGTTGATGAAAACAACAAGCGCTGGAACACCAACTTGACGAGCCAAAAGGATATGTTCACGAGTTTGAGGCATGACGCTATCCGTTCCGGATACAACCAAAATTGCACCATCCATCTGAGCAGCACCAGTGATCATGTTTTTAACATAGTCAGCGTGACCTGGACAGTCAACGTGCGCATAGTGACGATTTGGCGTCTCGTATTCTACGTGAGCAGTAGAAATTGTAATACCACGAGCCCTCTCCTCAGGAGCCTTATCGATTTGATCATAAGCAGTAAAAGAAGCAGCTCCCTTCTCAGCCAAAACCTTTGTTATTGCCGCTGTAAGAGTTGTTTTACCATGATCAACGTGACCAATAGTACCAATATTGCAGTGAGGTTTATTCCTCTCAAACTTTACTTTACTCATATTTTATATCTCCAAAAAAATTATTCACCTTTTACAGTTCCTTTGTGTTCAGCTATAACCTTATCAGCCACAAACGAAGGAACAGACTCATAACGATCAAACTGCATCGTATACTGAGCACGCCCTTGGCTCATAGACCTCAAGGTGTTAACATAACCAAACATCTCTGCCAAAGGAACTTCAGCCTGGACAACACGAGCATTACCGCGTTGATCCATACCAAGAACCTGACCTCTACGACTATTAAGATCGCCTATAATATCACCCATATATTCTTCAGGTGTAACAACCTCAACACTCATCAAAGGTTCAAGTATCTTTGCGCCGCACTTAGACATCGCCTCTCTAAAGGCAGCCCTTGCAGCAATTTCGAAAGCTAAAACGCTAGAGTCAACGTCATGGTAAGCACCATCAACTAAAGCACACCTTACTCCTACGATAGGGAACCCGATCAAACAACCTGAATCAGCTATATTTTTCAACCCCTTTTCAACGCCAGGTATATACTCTTTAGGAACAGCACCACCAACAATTTTGCTTTCAAAACATAAACCTTCGGCAAAATCACCTGGCGAGAATTCTATCACAACACGAGCAAACTGTCCAGCACCACCAGACTGTTTCTTGTGCACGTAATCGATAGATGCAGATTGAGAAATTGTCTCTCTATAAGCGACCTGAGGAGCTCCTACATTACAGTCAACCTTAAACTCTCTGCGCATACGATCAACAATAATTTCAAGATGCAACTCACCCATCCCCTTGATGATTGTCTGCCCTGTCTCAACGTTACTACTCACCTTGAAAGATGGATCTTCTGCAGCCAAACGCGACAAAGCTATACCCATTTTTTCCTGATCAGCCTTAGATTTTGGCTCAACCGCAACCTCGATAACAGGATCTGGGAATTCCATTTTTTCAAGAACAATCGGCTTAACAGGATCACACAAAGTATCACCGGTCGTTGTATCCTTCAACCCGCAAACAGCAACGATATCACCAGCATAAGCCTCTTTAATATCCTCTCTGTTGTTTGCATGCATTAAAAGCATACGACCGATACGCTCACGACACCCTTTCACAGAGTTATAGACATAACTACCAGCTTCCAGCTTTCCAGAATACACACGAACGAAAGTTAAAGAACCAACAAATGGATCAGTCATAACCTTAAACGCCAAAGCCGCCAAAGGTTCAGAATCGTCTGGTTTGCGTAAAATTTCACCATCACCAGAGACTTCACTACCAGTGACTTGACCAATATCAAGAGGAGATGGCAAATAACGAACAACAGCATCCAAAAGCGTTTGCACACCTTTGTTTTTGAACGCGCTACCACAGAAAATTGGAACAAAAGAACTTAAAATTGTGCCTTTTCTTATGCACGCAATAAGCTGCTCAACAGTTGGCTCATTTCCCTCTAAATAAGCTTCCATCAAAGCATCATCCATCTCAACAGCCGTCTCAACCAACTCAGCGTGATATTTTTCAGCATCAGCAAGCATATCGGCAGGGATATCGCAAACATCATATTTTGCGCCCATTGTTTCGTTGTTCCAAACATATGCCTTCATAGCCAAAACATCAACTACACCAACGAAATCAGCTTCCGTCCCTATTGGCAACTGCATAACTAAAGGTCTAGCCCCCAAGCGATCTTTGACCATACCTACACAGCGATAAAAATTCGCGCCAATACGATCCATTTTGTTGACAAAACAAATTCTTGGCACCTTATACTTATCCGCCTGACGCCAAACAGTTTCAGACTGAGGCTCAACACCAGCAACGCCGTCAAAAACAGTTACAGCACCATCAAGGACACGCAAAGAACGCTCAACTTCTACAGTAAAGTCAACGTGACCAGGTGTATCTATGATATTAATCCTGCGATTATCCCAGTAACATGTTGTAGCAGCAGATGTAATAGTAATACCACGCTCCTGCTCCTGCTCCATCCAGTCCATCGTAGCTGCACCTTCGTGCACCTCACCAAGTTTATGAGATTTACCGGTATAAAAAAGAATACGCTCAGTTGTTGTTGTTTTACCAGCGTCAATGTGAGCCATAATTCCAATATTACGATAATCCTCAATTTTTGTATTTCTAGCCATAATTACCTACCTACCAACGATAATGAGCAAAAGCCTTATTCGCCTCTGCCATTTTATGGGTATCTTCACGCTTTTTAATAGAAGCCCCACGATTGTTATAAGCGTCCAAAAGCTCTCCGGCAAGTTTTTGTGACATAGTTTTTTCACCACGTTTCCTAGCCATAATCAATATCCATCTCATAGCCAAAGCCTGAGCTCTATCTGGTCGAACTTCGACTGGAACCTGGTAAGTAGCACCACCAACACGACGAGAACGCACCTCTAACAACGGCTTAACGTTATTCAAAGCTTCCTCAAAAACCTCAATACCAGGCTTGCCTAGTTTATTATGGATTTCCTCAAAAGCATCATTTAAAATTCTTTCTGCTACAGACTTTTTTCCGTCTAACATAGCTACATTCATAAACTTTGTAACTACAACACTTCCAAACTTTGGATCAGGAATAATTGTCCGCTTTTCAGCAGCCCTTCTACGAGCCATAAAACACCTCCTACTTAGGTTTCTTTACACCATACTTAGATCGACCACGGCGACGATCTTTTACGCCTTGAGTATCCAAAGTACCACGAATAATATGATAACGAACACCAGGTAAGTCCTTAACACGACCCCCTCTAATCAAAACAACAGAGTGTTCTTGCAAATTGTGCCCCTCACCAGGAATATACGCTGTCACTTCGTATCCATTCGTCAAACGCACACGAGCGATTTTACGCATAGCCGAGTTAGGCTTTTTTGGAGTAGTCGTTGTAACACGAGTACAAACCCCTCTTTTCTGAGGACAAGCCTGCATAGCTGGAACGTTGTTACGTTTAGCAATGTCTTTCCTTGGCTTCCTCACCAACTGATTAATAGTAGGCATATAGCTCCTTAAAATTAATAACAAAAAAACATACGGAATACATAATTGATATATTTCCGACATTTTAAAACATGAAATCCTACTATTTTCCAAAGAAAAAGTCAAATCTGCAGATTAAAGTAATAAGTCGAAGTATGCATATGAAGACACAAAACAAAAAACAATTAATAGACAGTCCAACGCATGACATTTTTTTATTAGCTAAGATTTTTAATGAACTGATCACGATTATTTAAAAATGATTTTGTTATGCGATAGCTTGATGTTTCTTCATATGAAATTTCGGAGATTTTCCCATCATCGAAAGAAAGGATTTTTGCATTTGGAACCCCTAATAAAATAGGAGAGTGCGACGCAATTATAAATTGCGAATTCTTATCAATTAGTTGTCGGATAAAAATAATTAGAGATAAAATTCTTTGAGGAGAAATAGCCGCCTCTGGTTCGTCTAAAATATACAGCCCATTACCCAAAAATCTGTTTTGCACAAGAGCCATAAAACTTTCGCCGTGAGATTTTTGATGCAGAGATCCTCCAAAATATTTTTACCTCCACTCACCATAGTCGTCCACGTCATCTATATTTGATGCTACGTTATAAAAACTTTCTGCACGTAAAAAGAACCCATCTTTTGCTTGGACTGTTCCTTTTACGATCGTTAATGCTTTATATAATTCAGAATGCGTATCTCTTGTGGAGAAATTAAAATTTCTGCTTCCGCCCTCTGGATTAAACCCATAACCGACTGCGATCGCCTCCAATAGAGTCGATTTTCACGATCCATTTTCTCCAACGAAAAAAGTAAGCGGAGCAAATGTTATTTTTTTAGTTGATTGAATGGATTTTATTTTACTTAGATAAGAACCATGTTCTATTTTTGCATGGTCAATTCTTATTTCTCTGATAAATTCACGACCAATTATTGCACTCCATATTTATTTTGTGAATCTTGCCGCTATCTTGCTAAATCAAATTAAGGTGCCAGCCTATTTTGCATAGAAATTCATCCCCATGACAATTATAAAATACCACACTAAATGTATATAATTTAACAACAATAAAAACAAAATAGTAAAACGCGCAAATAGGACAACATAAAAAAAACGCCTTCGTGTTGTGAAGGCATAATTTAGGTCTACATAGATTTAATTATTTTTTAGGTGGAAGATTTAAGCTTCTCAATTTTTCCATTTCTCCCATAACTTGATCTCTCGGATCATCGCAAGGTACAATATCGACTGTCTCTGTTTCTCCATTTAACATATCTGTATTGAGTGTTTTTGGAGAATTAATTAATGTAGATGATGAATTGAATGAAATAGTTGGTGATGGAATCACTGGTGCAGCTATAGAATTTATCGATGAGTACAGTAAATACAATACTGCTGATGAATTTTTAGCTACAGGAAAGTTAGAGAAAAAATAACCTTGAAGTTGAGAGGAACCTTGTGATTGAGCACTTCAAGGAGACGAATACGAACTGGCATAACTCACATAGTTTTGGCATGAATTTCGGTGCTATGATGAATTTCGCTAATATACCTTCAGTCACAAATGGCATGATGGCAGTACCTGTTATAAGAAATGAAAAAGGTTATTCGCTCGAAGAAACCATCTCAAAATCAGGTATATATGCCAGAGATAAGACCGTAAAAATTGGTAATGTTATTGAGATCACACCACCCCTAAGAAACGAAGAAAAAATCTCAGTATTTGATACTTCAACAATCAACTCAATTGGTGGTATAGCCTCTGGTGTTCAGGAGATACAGGAGAACTGGGAGGCTATCCAGAAACCTCATCATCATGACATTATAATAGACGCAGAACCTGTTGAGGTAGTTCAAGAACATAAGGAAGAAAAGAAGTCAGTAATAGCTACTGATGCTGATCCAAAAACGCCTGATAGCCAGGCCATTAAAGAACCAGATTACACGATTCATGAGCAAGAAGCTAGACAATTATTAGACGAAATTTACTATGAAGACATAGCTCAATACCATGAAGAAGAATATTTGAGATTAGGAGAAGAAGTAGAAAATTCTGATTGATAATGTTACTATGTTTATGTGATTTTTTAGTGGACCATGCTATGAATGTCGCTGAATTAAGGCTATTTCGTGATCAAATTATGCAAACTGCACAAGACTGTGGAGTGCTAAGCGTAAAGATTTTTGGTTCGACTGTTCGTGGAGATGCTACGGAAGATAGTGATGTTGATTTTTTAATTTCTATAAAGAAAGACGCTAGTTTACTCGATGTCGGTCGATTTAAGTGGAAAACAGAAGAACTCTTAAATAAAAGGGTAGATATAGCATTCGAAAACAAACTTCACGGTAGTATATCTGAGCATGTTTTAAGAGAAGCACAGCCTTTATGACGAACGAAAATCGAGATTTGTTGTATGTAAATCATGTAATAGAAAGCATTGAGAAAATTGAAACATATATTTCTGGCTGTGATTATTCAGAGTTTTGTGTAAATGCGATGTTATATGATGCTGTTATTAGGAATCTTCAGATTTTAGCTGAGTCGACACAAAAAATTTCATGTGGACTAAAAAATGCATATACTGAGATTGCATGGAAAGACATAGCTGGTTTTAGAAACATATTAGTTCATGATTATTTGGATGGAATAGATGAAAAGGCTGTGTGGAATATTGTTATATATCATTTGCCAAAACTAAAAGATTTGTTCAAAACTATTCATTATAAAATAGCTATGTCATAAGGCAGATGGAAAAATTGGTGTTGTGATAGAAGAGCATTTGAAGAATAGATTTGAACAATATTCTCATAGCAGGTCATTTAGTATGAATTTTGGGGCTATGTTAAGCTTCGGTATGACTCATGGCCTCATAAACGGCATGATGGCGGTACCTGTTGATAGGAAAGTTTCATCGAGTTCTGCGCGTGAAGATTATTCGTGTAGATCGCCTGGCGCGAGGCGCATTTGCGCGCTAGGTGTTTGCTTCGCAATCCGGCATATATGTCAAAAAAAATCACATAGAAATCGGTGAAAAAATTGAGATCAAACCAGAGCTTGAAAATCAAGAACATTTAAAGGTACGAGATACTGCCCCTATTAGCTCCATAGGCACCATAATGGCTGGGATTCAGGAGATAAAGGAGAACTGGGAGGAAATCCATAAACCTCATCATCATGACATTATAATAGACGCAGAACATGTTGAGGTAGTTCAAGAACATAAGGAAGAAAAGAAGTCAGTAATAGCTACTGATGCTGATCCAAAAACGCCTGATAGCCAGGCCATTAAAGAACCAGATTACACGATTCATGAGCAAGAAGCTAGACAATTATTAGACGAAATTTACTATGAAGACATAGCTCCATACCGTGAGTTTGAGAGGGTTCAGTCTCCGACTTTTTTAAGACCTGGAAGTCCTGTCAGTGAATTGGATTACTTTGGAATTGCACAGAATTTTGTGAAAGCAGTAGTAGAATCTGCTGTAGAGTTTGACGCTGAGTTGGTCACACCAGGTGGCGTTGAAAATTATCAGAAATTCAAAGCTGGAAAAATCTCTGCACTTGAGTATACAAATTTAGTAGCGCAGGATATGGCTAAAGATGCAACAGCAGCTGCAATTGGAGCGCAAATTGGTGGTGAACTTGTTGGAGCAGCAGCTAAGTATGCAATAGGAAACTGTAGAGGCAAAGGCGCAGATTTAATTAGAGAAATTTTATTTCCAGAAGGCCAACCTGAGGGCTTTGATGAGTATTTGAAAGTGAGTAAGTGAATCGATTCTCAAAAAATATAATTAAAATGTGCTGTAAAACTTTTATTCTTAACTGTACTTGGAATCTAAACTTTAACGACAAAGCATAATGCCGTTTAGTCAGATTCCAAGCAAAAGCGCAAACGAACTGAATTATTACTTAAAACTGGATCAATTCTCGCAAATTATTTCCATAGGTTCATCTGCGGCAGAATCTTTGAGTTTTGGCTTTACCATTTTTTTCTGAATCTTACCTTTTTTTCGTGATTTTTTTCCCGTATTTTGGAGTAAGGTTTGGTCTTCTTTTCCCAACTTTTTATATTCTTTATCCTCTTTTTCTAAACGGTTTATCTTTCGTGGAGGCTTTTCATTATGTTTCTTAGATCCTGTCATATCAGATTTAGGTTCTTCTATCAAACTTCTATATATTTCTTCAGAAGAATCGGTTTTTGATTGATAACTCGACAATAAATATTCAAGAAGCCGAGTGGCATTGTTTTCCGAATAGTCAGCAAGTCCCTCTTCCTCAATGCTTGAGTTATCTAAATATTGAAGTGCGTAATAATATCCTTCATATTTATCATCGCAGCCAGACGCTAAAAGTTTTGTCGCTTCCTCTATTTTACCGTCTTCTAAATAGTATATACCTAGAATTACTTGTGCGCATGGAGAAATTGCAGATATATCGTTAGAAATCTCTTCGAAACTTTTTATATTAACACCTACATATTCTTTATTCATTTTTCTAATATCACAATGTACTATAGCAAGTTGAACACTTCTTAGCGAGTCTGGTCTCATAGAAATACATTCACATCCGACACCACAATCTAACAAAAATAAAATTAATAAAACAACTCTTAAAAATTTAATCTGCATATACTTAATCTCCAATTGCAAAAACATCTTCTTGTTTTGAAAATAACACATTTAATTTTGCACTACAACCACGTGATTTAATTTTATCTTGCAATAACTTTACAATTTTAAATTCTTCTGGTTTTTTATAGTTACACGCTTTTTGCTTTTCGGTTAGTGTTTCAGATGAAAACTTCATGCTATTTGTGTCGCCTGCGGGTATAAATGTTGTGTATGCTGTGCCTTCCCAAAAATCTCTGCATGAAGTACACATTTCATATATAGTTTTTATTTGAACAGTTATTGCATCTATATTTTTCAAATCATGAAAGCTAAGGAAATTTTCTATATTAAATACGTCATCATACAACAGACATAACCCAATAGCTCTTTCTGAATGATTAAAATTTTGGTCTCCATTAAAACTATTTATTCCAAAATCATCTATCACTTTAAAAATTATATTAGGATTCTCTATCCTAGTGTGCTTAATCATTTCCTTAAAACCATATTTTTTTGTATTAGATAGTGTATTCCCTGAAACAAATAAATACGGTATTGGGTACACATAGCACAAATTTGGAGAATTGAGATGTACAATTACACGAGCGATTGCTATGTGGTCACAATGATGCGCTACAGCAAGTTCCCTTTGTTTTTCTATCTCTTCTACGAAATTAGTAATATTACCAAACTTCGAAATTATCGTATCATATATAATCTTATATCTCTCAGAAAATTTTGTATGACCGAAAGCGTATAATGGCGCAATGTATGGGAAAATTTCTAAAAGAGCTTCTTTAAAGGAGACTTTATTCCAATCTTCTACACTTTTAAAAGCTCGTCCGGTATATAATCCATGCGCGCTTAATTCAAAAATATTTGTAGTTTTTGCTTGCTTTGCCTCATAAACCCTCATCCCAGAGCATGTATTTTCGACACACGGTTGGCTTAGGACCCCTAATACAAACAGTAATAGTATTTTTCTTAGAAAATTTTTCATTATATCTTTCACGTAAAGTAAATTTACTTAATTATACTACTGGAATATTAAGATATACTTATTAATTTAAATCGTAGGCAATTTACTTATGGCTTTTTCTAAATGACCTGGTGCTAAGTGAGAATACCTTTGAGTCATTTGATTGGATTTATGCCCCATGAGCTTTTGAGTCGTATACAAATCAACGCCGTTCATAACTAACCAACTAGCATAAGTGTGACGCAATGTATGAAAAACGACTTTATTCAAATCATCTGTTATACCGTTGTTGAGTCCGAGTTTTTCAACGCATTTACTAAATGTCCTAGATATAGATCTTAGCTTATTCCCATCATTTGCTATAAAAATATATATAGATTGTTTGTCTCTTTTAGCGTATCTTTTTTCTAACATTGATCTTAATTCTGGGCGCATAGGAATTAAATCATTCTCCCCATTTTTTCTCCATTTAGCGCATAGTTTATTCGCATTCCACTGTATACATTCCCATGTCATGTTTCTTATTTCCCCTGCTCTAAGGCCTGTATACAACGCCATGCAAGCAATATCATAAACTTGTTCGCTATGTAATTTAAATTCATCTAATAGCAATCTAGCTTCTTCATGAGTTAAGAACCTCGTTCTTCTATTATCTTTGCACTTCACTTTCACGTTATCGGCAGGATTTGCTCCAATATAGATTTCATGCTCCATAGCATACTTATATACCTGTGATACAATCGCTATCGTCTTCTTGATTGTGTCATCAGCTCTGTTCTTCTTGAGCATATTCATTTTTATGTCTTCTATATCTTGCTTTTTTATTTCAGACATTGTTTTATTCTGTATAAATGGCTCTATATATATGCGGTACCTGTCCTGCCGAGCTTCGTATGTTTTCTTCAGTGTATCTATTTTAACTTGCTCTATGTATTTATTAAAAACATCACTAAATAAAACTCCACTACCGTTCTCTATGGCTTCTTGCTTTTCTTCAGCTACCGCTTTTTGGTTAATCTCACGCATCTCTTTTAAAGATTGTGGATGTTTGCCGAGACGAATATTCGCTTTAATTCCTGTTAGAATTTCACTTACCTTAACTTCAGTCCATCCTTCACTAGCCAAACCTAATCCTTCTTCTTCAGGTTTTTTGTCTGTAGTATATCGTATAGCATAGTAACGATCTTTTTGTCTGCCATGTTTTCTTGTGTCATGTTCTCTGTAAAAAATTCCTTTTGTTCTACATGTGACATCCGTTGCCATAATCAGTTGCCCATTGTTATATATTGTTTATTATAATCGCAGTTATAAAGCAAAGCAGCATTTTAGTGCTAAATTAGTGCTAAATTAGTGCTAAATTTCCATAAGCGGGGAGCTATATATATAAACACATATCTAAACGCAGATTAATTTTTGCGTTGAAATTCCAAGTCCTTAGGCGTTATCGTAAATTAATAGTAAAGGTTGTGACAGCTGATTCGTAATCAGTAGGTCGGAGGTTCGATTCCTCTTTTCAGCACCATCTAAAATTTCAACAAAAATTGTCGATTTTGAGAGTAAGAGATTTGGGGAAAATCTGAATTTTGGTCGATTTTTATTTTCTCCAAAAATGTTTGATCATGCGAAACGATAATCATGGCTGCGGGATATTCTCGCAAAATTTCTATGAGATGATTTTTGGTTTCCAGATCGATGTTGTTGGTTATTTCATCAAGAATCAGCAGCTTGGAATTCTCGCAGCGATTTGTGCCAGAGATAATCGCGCTTTTTCGCCTCCGGAAAGATTCTTTTCGGTGCAATTCACTTCTTCATTTTTTCTGAACAGAAAATCATTCAGGTGTTTTCGTATTTCTGCATGACTCCACGATGGATTTGTTTCGGAAATGATTTCAAGTGCGGATTTTTCGGAATCTAAATTTTTATAATGTTGATCTAAATAACCGATTTCAGATAATTTCGGAATATTCCAATCGCCTTTCTTTATAACAGACGGATCATTCATAATCGCTCGAAGCAAAGTCGTTTTCCCACTTCCATTTTTCCCGATGATCGCAACATGTTCATGAGACATAACCGAAAAATTTATATTTGATGCGATAAAATTTTCAGCAGAATATCCGATTGCGCCATCATTTATTGCAATGATCATTTCGTCTCTGACGTTCTGAAAAGGTAGATGAAATTTCGGCACAATAATTTCGGGCATGCGCATTTCGTTCAAATGTTCAGATAATTTTTGTTTTTTCGCATCGAGATTTTTTAAATTTTTTCCCTGCGATTTTTCTGCTTTCATAGTTTTTTGATCTGCAACAGATTTTATCCATTTTTTATCGGCGATTTTTTTCTTTCCGGACGCTTTGCTTTTTGCGGCTCTCTCTTGTTCTTTCATCAATTTTTCATGCATAGATTTTTTTTCGCGCTCAAGCAAATGCATTTGATGCGAAACAGATTGATATTGCGTTTGACGCGCTCTCATGTAGTCATTGTATTTTCCTCGAAAAATCGTGACTTTTTCATTATCGATGTACCATAAAATATCGCAGCATTTTTGCAAAAGCTCTTCATCATGCGTGACGACAATCAAAGTTCCGTAATAGGAATTTAACATACGCATCAAACTTTTTCGATTGTCGAGATCCAAATGATTTGTCGGTTCATCGAGCAGCAGAATTGACGGATTTTTGCTTAAAGCAGCTGATAAACTTTTGTTGAAACGTTCGCCTCCGCTGAACGAGTCGAAATTTTCGATAATTTGCGGAACGTAAGCCTGCGAAATATTTTGATTTTGATCTGCGATCATTTTCAGCAGAGTCGTTTTTCCACTGCCGTTTTTTCCGATAACAGCAATGCGATCACCGAATGCGACTTCGGTCGAAAAATTTTCAAAACATATTTTATTTGGAAATGATAAATCGAAATTTTTTATTTTTATAATGTCATGCATGAAGTTACCTCAAAAATTCAAAAAAAACAAACAAGCCAAAAAGCTGAAAGTTTAACCAAGAATTCTCATGACACTATCTCTACTTTTTTTTAATTAGATTAATTATAAATTGAAGTCAGGTAAGAAGCAACCGCATCAAACTATTTTATCAAACAATTTTACGAGTTCTAATCTATCGCAATTTTGCGTTCCTTCAGTCCATATTAAACACAAAACAGATTTTACAAATGTCCATTGTTTCAAACGAGTCGAATCGATTCCAGCAATTTGCGCAAATTTTTGCGCACGATTTTCGATAATAGATATTGCGTTATCATATTTCCAAATTTTATCAATCGGATTGATCATAAACGAAGCATATTCATAAGTCGGATCTCCGCTAACTCCAGATGGATCTATAATTTTCCAAGTCTGCGTTGAATTATCGTATATAATGTTGTCGTGATGCAAATCGCCGTGCATTATCACATTTTCTGTTGTCGTTTTTAGTAAAGATTCAGCGATTTTTTGGGATTTTTCGATATAATTTTTTGCAATTTTTGATGGCACATATAATTCATCCAGCAACTCTTTCAATGAAACAATTTTGCATAATTTTTTCTGTTTTTGCGATACTGTGTGAAGTTTTTTTATGATATTTGCAATAATCTCTATGAATTTTTCTTCATTGTTCGGAAAATAATCCATCAAAGAATAACCAGGAATGCATTTTTGCAGGAGCAAAGCACCATCGCATGAATCGATAAGATGAACTGCTCCGCAATTTTCAAAAAACGTAACATTTCGGCTTCTCTTGCAATAAGCTGATGTTTTATTCCGACTTTTAAAACAACAGGAATGTTTTTATCTTTTACAGCTGACAGGACATAATTGAATGTAAGGTTTGGAAAAATTTTGAGATTACTCAGATTCCATTTTTTCGACCATTTTATCTCGCACTAAGATATTTTAGATCATTATTCGAAGAGTAATAGGTAGAAAAATTGACACGTGTATACGTTTTGTGTATACTTAATATGTCGTGTGTTGTGAGGTTATTATGGATACATTGGTGTTTAATAGCGGGAATTCACAGGCTGTCAGAATCCCAAAAGAATTTCGGTTAAAGTCCAAAGTTGTAAGTATATTGAAAAAAGGGAATGAACTGATTATCAGAGAAAAAACGACTGCATCTTGGGATGAAATTTACAATATGAAATGCGATTGTGAGTTTGACATACAAAGAGAGAATGATGAAGCTCAAACTAGGGAGCTGTTCTAATGTTATACATGCTCGATACTGATATTTGTAGCTATTTGATAAAAGGCAGTTCAGAATTGTTGCTACATCACTTGAACGAGCATGAATCTGATACAATTTGCATATCGTCGATTACGTATGCTGAGCTTTTATTCGGAGCTGCACGAGTTAATTCAAAAGCGATTAAAGCAAAAATAGATGCAATTGTTCAAAAAGTCGATATGATACATTTTGACGAGGATGCGGCTTGTGATTATGCAAATATTCGTTATATGCTTGAGAAAAATGGTACACCAATAGGGAATATGGATATGTTGATTGCGGCTTGTGCGATGTCAGCTAATGCTATATTAGTTACGAATAATGAGAAACACTTTCAATATGTGCCAAATTTAAACACGGAAAATTGGACGAAAGAATAATCTTTTGTGTGGCAGACCGAGTCGAATTTAATACATTGCTCATCAACAACGATTCCTTTGAATTTTGCTGGGTTTGAATTGCGGACCATGTTGATATAAATACGGACAAAATGACCGTTACCGGCGTCAAGCAAACCGTTGATGTTGAGAGTGAAATGTCTGGTTATAGTGTGAGTTTTGGGAATTTTTTCAACCCATTCGTGACAGGCGCTGTTGCATCTACTTTGCCAACTTACTCAGATTTCAGTTCTGATGGAAGGCAGCACATTACCCAATATACCCCGTCATTTCTATGCTTCAAAGATGCCCATTATAACGTTGGCGAAATGTATCTGGAAAATGGTATAATTACCGGCGAAAATGCAGACGGAAGAATTGGTAAGTGCGTGATTGAGCATGTGAAAAATAGTGTTGAGAGTTGTTATAGTTATTTCTCTATGAAAGGGTATTTATATATGTTATAATGAGTTAAGAGTACATAGATAAACATCCAGATAGCACATTAGCAGAGGCTGCGAATCATTTTAATTGCGGAATCAATGCTGTGTTTAAGGCTTTGCGCAAGCTAGGATACACCTATAAAAAAAACAAAAAATCTATAAGGAAAGAGACGAATCAGCGAGGGCTGTATTTATTGAAAGAATAAAAAATGAAGCAAAATAGAATCTCATTCACATTGACGAAACAGGCGTTGATACGTATTTACACAGAGAACATGCGCACGCACTCAGAGGTAAAAAAATTATAGGAGAAGTGTCTGGACGCAAATTCGCGTGACAATCTATAGCCGCAGCAAAATGCTAAAATGAGATTTTAGCTCAGTTTGGATACACAAGAACTTGTGATGCAAAATATTTAATTTTTGGCTTGAAAACATGCTGATCCCGAACCTAAAACCAGGACAAATTGTAATTATGGATAACGCTTCAATACACAAATCTGAAACAACTAAAGCACTAATAAAAAAAGCAGGATGTACGCTAATTTTCCTGCCACCATATTCTCCAGATCTTAATCCAATTGAACGCTTTTGGGCAAAATTAAAGAAAAAATTGCGATATATTATGCATCAATTTGAAACATTCCAAAACGCTATACTAACAGCTTTTTCATAGAGGAATTATTATATATTAATTTATATAGTCAAGCGATAGAAAATGTCAAAGTGGGAAAAGTGTAATTAATCAAATACAATAAAGAAAAAATTAGATTTTATAAAAATTACCCCAGTGACAATACAGATATAGGCAAGAAAACGCATAATGAACAACATTTTCGCGCCTATAGAATTAGAGAGTACTATGAAACACTATGCCGATTCGCTATTTTCTAGATCTTTATAGACTATGTTTGGTTGACTGCCTTTTTCTATTACATCTTTAGTTATAATTACTTCATCAATAGAACTAGCGTTAGATGGAGCTAAATACATAGTTTCAAGCAACAAATTTTCCAGTATAGAGCGCAACCCTCTTGCCCCAGTTTTTCTTTCTAGAGCTTTTTTAGCTATCGCCCTCAAAGATTCTTCTTTAAATGTTAGCCGAACTCCCTCTAAATCAAATAATTTTTGATATTGTTTCACCAATGCATTCTTCGGTTCTGTTAAAATTAATGTAAGAGCCTCTTCGTCCAGATCATTTAAAGTAGCTACTATAGGCAACCTTCCTACAAATTCAGGAATAAGTCCAAATTTCAGTAGATCCTCAGTTTCTAAGTCCCCTAAAACAGCACCTATATTCTTTTCTTCCTTTACATTGACATCAGCTTCAAATCCTATTGAAGCTTTTGTTCCACGCCTTGCTATTATCTTCTCAATCCCAGCAAAAGCGCCACCACAAATAAATAAAATATTCGTTGTATCTACATGCAAAAATTCTTGCTGAGGATGTTTCCTGCCACCTTGAGGAGGTACTGAAGCAATAGTCCCTTCCATAATTTTCAATAAAGCCTGTTGGACACCTTCACCAGATACGTCACGAGTAATAGATGGATTATCAGACTTTCTAGAAATTTTGTCGATTTCGTCAATGTATACAATTCCCCTCTGAGCTTTTTCAACATCATAATCTGCAGCTTGAAGTAACTTTAAAATAATATTTTCAACATCTTCGCCAACATATCCAGCCTCTGTTAAAGTAGTAGCATCAGCAACAGTAAAAGGAACATCAATTATTCGAGCTAAAGTCTGAGCCAATAGAGTTTTACCAGAGCCAGTTGGTCCGACTAAAAGGATATTAGATTTAGAGAGTTCTACATCATCTTTTTTTATATTTGAATTTATTCTTTTGTAGTGATTATAAACAGCTACAGATAAGATTTTTTTTGCTTTGTCTTGTCCCAATATATAATCATTTAGTGTCTTAAATATCTCTTCGGGCGTTGGTATTTTCCCGTCTGACTTATTCTTTAAATTTACTTCTTTGTCACTTGAAACTATGCTAGAACACAAATCTATGCATTCATTGCAAATGAAAACCTTAGGCCCAACTATTAGCTTTTTTACTTCATGTTGTGATTTTCCGCAAAAAGAACAGCATAACGGGCTTGTTTGGTTAGACATTCCATTCCCTCCAAAATATTACTTCAACTTGTATTTATATTATCCACAAAAAAACAAAAAAAAGCATTAATAAAAACATCAATGAATAAAAAAACTACTCATTAGAATTAATAAAAGAAAAAAACGCAGCAGAAGCTGCGTCTTAAATTCTATAAACAAACACAGACTATAATTATCTCTTAGAAAATTGGAATCTACGGCGAGCTTTCATTCTACCATATTTCTTTCTTTCGACAACACGACTATCTCTAGTTAACAAGCCAGCGTGCTTCAATTCAGAATGCAACTCAGGTTCAAAATCATTTAATGCCTTGCTGATTCCGTGTCTTACCGCACCAGCCTGTCCAGATAAACCACCACCTTTTACTGTACACCAAACATCAAACATTTTCGTTCTGTTTGTTTTTTCAAACGGTTGCATAACAACAACTTGAAGAACTGACCTCGAGAAATAATCTTCTAACGAACGGTTATTTACCTCAAATTTTCCTGTACCAGGCTTAATCCACACTCTCGCTATCGCATTTTTCCTTTTACCGGTTCCGTAAGACCTACCCAACTTATCCTTTTTCGCTTCTCTTTTAACAGGATGATTTTCAAAATTTTTTATTTCTAAAGTTTGCATTTTTCTTATCCTATGTTATTCTTATCGTTCAAGCTTGCAACATCCAATTTAACCGCATTTTGAGCAGCATGAGGATGCTCAGGCCCACTATAAACTTTCAAATGAGTCAAGACTTTCCTACTCAATGCGTTCTTTGGGAGCATTCTCTCGACAGCTTTCATAATCGCTCTCTCAGGAAATTTTCCTGTAAGCGTATCTCTCAACGTTCTGCTTTTTATTCCACCAGGATATCCCGTATGCCAATAAAAAACAGACTGATCTAATTTCTTCCCAGTAACCTTTACCTTGTCAGCATTAATTACGATTACATTATCTCCACAATCCATGTTTGGACTAAACTCTGGCTTATGCTTCCCCCTCAACCTTGTAGCAATTATCGCCGCAAGTCTACCTAAAACTAAATTCTCAGCATCAATCAAGATCCAATCTTTCTTCACCTGATTAGCCTTCAAAGAAAACGTCTTCATCTCTCTTTTTTCCTAAAAAACACCAAATTAACTGCTTTTTTCTATTTGTTCAAAGCTCAAATCGACATTAGTAGGTCTACCAAATATCGAAACAGAAACTTTTACCCTACTCTTAATTTCGTCTACTTCCTCAACGACGCCACTGAACGATGCAAACGGACCATCACAAACATTTACGATATCCCCGATTTCATATGTAACGGAATATTTAATTTTTTCAGGTTTATCATTAATGTCAGCCTTAATTGCGTCAACTTCGCTTTGTTTAAGCGGAACAGGTTTTCCTCTACTTCCGAGAAATGTAGAGACTCTGGGAATAGAACGGACCAGATGCCAAGTATCCTCGTTCAATTCCATTTGGACCAAGATATACCCTGGGAAGAACTTTCTCTCAGCAAATACTTTTTGTCCTTTTTTGACCTCCATCACTTCCTCAGATGGCACCAATATTTCACCAAAAGAGTCCTGCAATCCTCGCTTTGCAGCTTGCTCCTTAATGGATGCAACAACCCTTTGCTCCCCACCTGCGTATACGTTAACAACATACCACTTCATAAAATCTCTCTCAAATTACAAACCCAACACGTCGTGTAAAATACGATTTATAATCCAGTCAGACGCAAAAAAATATGTCATGAATACCGCAGAAAAAATAACAACAGCAACCGACATCCCCACAGTTTCAGTTTTATCGGGCCACGTTACTTTTTGGAATTCGCGCTTAACCTGCGTAACGAACTCAGCTGGACTGACCATAAACACCTCTTAAAAAATGGCAGGGGCGGAGAGAATCGAACTCACAACCTGCGGTTTTGGAGACCGCCACTCTAACCTAATTGAGCTACACCCCTTTAAGTCATAGACTAAAACCGATAGATACTACCACAACAAGCATCTGCTGGTCAATCCATTTGATCTAATTAAACATCTTCACAAAACACGAAAAACTCACAATTTAGCAATCAACAGACATATTAGAGAATAGAATGGATTTGCGTCAAACAATAATCAAGATATACTGGCGGATGGAGAGGGATTCGAACCCTCGATACTGGTTCGCAGTATACACACTTTCCAGGCGTGCGCCTTCAACCACTCGGCCACCCATCCTGACAAAAAAAATGGTGCCTAGAGACGGAATCGAACCGCCGACACGAGGCTTTTCAGGCCTCTGCTCTACCGACTGAGCTATCTAGGCAACTTTAGTAAGTTTATTACATTCTTCATTAGCTGTCAACCGGTTTAAAACACCAAATCGCCTAACAATCAATTTAAATCTATACACAAGATGACAGTCGCAGTAAGTTAATTCAACAACGTACCACACAAATCCAACAGCTAAAACATATTTTAAAAAACTTCTAAATGAAATTCGGCAATTTCACTTACCGAATCTTGCATGCATGTTTTTATTAATTTTTGCAATCACTCTTGCATAAATTTCAAACAAAATGATTCATTTATTGCTATTATTAATGTTTTCTTCATGAGCGTTTTATATTCTAAAAGCTGTTGTTATGGAGTCACATCTATATGAAAGTTTCAAATTTATCATTTTTATGCGTATATTTAGCATGTTCAACTAATTGCTGTAGCACGCTAGACCAAAACAAGAAGCATGAAACTATCTATTTTTCATTAGATCTTCCTGATTACAAGAAAAATATAGAAAAAAATAAAAAAATAAGTGTACAAGCAGAAGCCACTCTATACACAGCAAAAATCCCTGTTTTAGGTGAAATTTCTGCCAATATATCATTGAAAACATCGCGAACCAAACACAAACGCATCAATCAGCTTGCAGACTACGTAGACAGCGCAAATTTGTCATATGCAGATACTGATGAATTACTTGCTATTGCAAGGAAGACAAAACAATTTCATTTAATAAAAAAAGCTTACAACGATCGCAACGTAGATATTGGGAAATTGCAAGAACTATTTTCACTAATAATAAGTAGAATTAACTTCAAAAATATCTCAGAAGCGAACAACACTAGCTCTGCGAATTTATCCGCTATAGAATTGCTAAATACTTTTAAAGTGATAGCATCAGAATATTCTAGTTTAATAACAAATATAGACAAGAGCGATGAAAATAACAAAAGAAAGCGCGAAATAGAAAAAGCCTTTCATACAAGAGGTAGATTAGAATTTATCAATAAATTTTTCTTTATTTTCGCATGTCTAACAACAACAAATGACTTTTCAGAAGATTTAGACCACCTCAAAATAATCACAGAGATAAAGGAACATATAAAAAACATATACGATTGCGTAAACTCATCTAAATCAATATTTAAAAAGAAAAGAAATACAGAGGAAACATGTATATCAACAAAGCACACATTAAGGTTGTCGTTTGCTGATATTATAAAAACCGATATAACAATTACAACTGATAATCCATACATTTACAAAAATGGCGTATCTGCTAAAATATCAATAGATTTTTCTAAGTTGTATTTACTACAAAATACACTGAATATAACAAAAAATACCTTGAAAAGTACAAACCAGTCTATTGCAGAAGCAATTGCCGCCATAGATATAAACAACGTAGATGATTTAAAAGCAAAGTTATTTCTATTAGTTTTTGCAATATTATCTAGAAGCAACTCAATATGCTCATCAATAGATTCGTTTGTTAAGAAAAGATTAGGACAAAGCGGAGAATTTGGTCATTTTTTAAAAAACGTATTAGACATTTTGAACATAGTGACCAAGGAACTTATTAAAGATCAAACCGCCATGGATTTACCTGTCCTAATTAGTAACACCGCATTGGCTTTGCAATTAGCCGGAATCGTTCCTACTACATTAAGGAGGAATTTAGTATTGAATTTCAATTTATATAATCCTATAGAGCATACACCAGAATTCATCGACGGCAGAACTTATACTTACATCGATAGACATATTGGTAGCAAGATAGGGATAAACGCAGCCAGTGTAACCGGGAAAATTGGAGCAGTCCAAGACGCCAAAAGAGAAGTATCAATATTTTCTAACAAGCTCTCACTATTACCAATATTTCGTAAATTTTTTGATTACGCATTCCAAGTACATGCTGACAATAATGTTATATCCAAAAAAGATTTTGATAATTTCCTTGATCTTTATAACATGAGATTGGAATACTCTAATATACTTAACAACATTTGCGACAGCGAAAAAAACAAACATCTAAAGAAACAAATAAGAAACCTTTTAGAACAAATTCCTGAAAATATCAGGCAGGAAACTAAAAAATCTATATCGACAATTAATGATCATATTAGAAATATCGCATGTTTACTATTCACACATTATGTTTTACCAAAGTATAAAAGCTCATTTAAGTAATTCAATTTTTCGAAAAATTTATATCACTTACCGTTTTAAATTTTATTTGTAATTTGATGTTCTAAAATTTGCGTATTAGTACATTGGTACGTTATAATAGACAATACTTTCTGGGTACATTCTTATGAAATTACGTAATTTTTATTTGTGTATGTGTTTTTTCACAATTTACTTTTGTAATGGGGCGCTAATAGAAACTGAAATTCAAAATAACGTAAATGATACAACCATAAACAAACCAGAAATAGAGACAGTTAAGTCTAATGTTTACAACATTCCAGAAGCAGAAAGTGAACAAAAAGACATTTATAAAATACAAGCCAGAGTAAATGGTGTATGGAGCACAGTAGACAGCAAGAACACAGAAGAAAATAGCAACACTAACGATAACAATCATACATCTCAATATAACAACAGCGCAGTACATTCAAAAAACGGAAGCATGCACGATCAACCAACCAAAGAAGAACAAAATATAGAAAATAACAAAATTCGAAAGTTCCAAGATATCAATCAGTTCGCTAAATTTATCAGTGGAGTTTCTATCGTAAAAAACAATGACTCATACACAAACCATTTTAATATTTTAAATGAAAATTGGCAAAAGATCCATGAATATTGTTTCTCTAAAATTATTAATTTTGAAAAATCTGAATTAAGAGAGAAGAGCTCCAATATTGATACAGTTTTTTATCCATTTGGAGGCCCTGATGCAGCACATGCAGTTATGCTATTCCCGACAGCAAAAAAATATATATTAATTGGACAAGAAAGAACAGGAAGAGCGATTGATACACAAAACGAAGTAACAGATGAAATTTTACAGGCTATAAGACAAAGTATATCAAGTTTTTTGCTGAAGGGGTACTTCATCACAATGTCAATGGCCACAGATCTACACAACAAACACATAAGCGGAACAATGACGATTATATTGCTAAACTTATCTAGATTAGGCTATGAAATAAAATCTGTCAGCAATAGCAAATTAATATCTAAAAACGATGATTCAATCAAAATTGTATTTTTCAACCCCATAACAAAAGAAGAAAAGACACTTTACTACATACAAAGCCAACTACAAAACAACGCCAAAGGATTAGAAAAATTACTTACATTTATAACAAAAGAATCTAATAGCATGGCCACAATCATAAAAAGTTGCTCATATTGCATGCACATGAGTGAATTTTCAAAATTACGAGATCTAATCACAAGGAGAAGCAATGTAATCCTGCAAGATGACAGTGGTATTCCAGTTCACATGATAGACAAGAGTATATTCGACATAGCTTTATATGGTTCTTATATGAAACCTACACTCGGAGTATTCAGACTATATGCTCAACCAAGTCTCGCCTCAATGTACCTCAACAAAGAAAATGTAAAACAAATAGATTTTCCTATCGGATACATATGTGAATCGAAATTAAAAAAACATGATTTCACTGGAATTAATCTTCAAGTCTTCACAAGGAAAGCAAAAGATAACCGATAAAACAGGTTGCATTTATCTGTCAGCATGAATACAACATATAAAAAATAATATTCGTTTTTTCGATGGCAATTTTTCGTTGATTTTTATATTAAAAACTATATCAACAAGAATATATTTGACATAGTATTTTATCACAAGATTGATCGAGGCTTATTTCGAATAATAATGCTACTTACATCTTAACAACAGTAAAAACGCATTTCAACGACAAAATAGCAGCTCATTTCTACCAAACATTTTTTTACGGATTACATTTTCTGCTTTTTCATGGATGGTGCTGAAAAGAGGAATCGAACCTCCGACCTACTGATTACGAATCAGCCGCTCTACCATCTGAGCTATTCCAGCAACACAACTAAAGGATAACATATAGAACTCACCATGTAAACAACATTTTATATACACCATATCAAGAAAAGAGAGGAATATTTTTATAGACTTACAACACGCTGGACATCTTCTATAGCTATAATTTTTCCCAATCTGTGCGTTATACTATCAAACAGCTCAAACTTAAAAGAGAACAAGCTTTGAGCATCACATACCTCATCTTCGCACTTCCCTCCTTTCAAGAATACGCCCTTACATTTTAATTTATTTAGAGCAGGTAACATCTCTTTTATCGACTTAAAACCTCGAGCTGTAATAAGGTCAAATTCAACATCATCTGCCAGCAGCTCCTCAACGCGACAACACTTTACATCAACATTAAGATTTAGTGCTAATTTAACAGCATTTAAAAATGCACATTTCCGAAAATCAGAATCAACACATACGATTTTAACTCGTTCCCCCAGACATATAGACAAGATTATCGCCGGAAGACCGCCACCACTACCTATATCTAACACATTCGTGCCAGAAACATGCGGTATTAATTGCAAACTATCTAGTATATGCCGTTCCCAGACTTCTACTTCTGTCTTTGCTGATATCAAATTTATGCGCTTATTCCACTTTAGTAATAACTTTTCATATTCTTCTATCTTCTTTAATGTTTCACGTGAAACATTAAAACGTTCTTCTATAATCTTTTTTACCTGTCGCTCGGTCATTTTCACGCAACGAAACCACCAAATGCATATTTTGCAGAAAAAAAATCAGCATGAATTTGTAGATTGTGAACTCGAAGGTAGTCTACACCAATTTTCATCAACGAATCCGATATCGCAAGTGTATAAATATCTCGTTCTTTTGGCGCTGTTACTGCAAGTTTTTGTAGAAAGGACTTTCTTGAATGTCCGACCATTATTTTATGGGGATATTCTTTAAATTTAGTTATTATAGACTTCATACCCCAACTTTCGAACGGCGTTTTCCCGAAACCCACTCCGACATCTAAGACAATATTTTCATCTCGTATTCCGTTTTTTTTAGCAATATTGATCGTATTCTTATACCAATCATCTACCATATCTGGAGAACCATGATTAAATAATATAGCCATTTTGACATCATAATCAGCCATCACCCGCAATGTTTTTAGAGAAAACACACCTTTCACGTTACTTATAAATTTTACTCCGTACTTTCTAATCGCTATTTCCGCTATATTATCGTAGAATGTATCAACGCCTATGTTAATATCTTTGCCACCCATCAAATCAAGTATTTCTTCTATTCTACTTAACTCTTCAGAAGCATCTATTTGTGTTGCGCCTGGCCGTGTTGACTGCCCACCAATCTCAATTATATCTGCGCCGACATTATTGTATTCGACAATTTGCTTAAATACATCATCGTTGCAAGAAAACATTCCACCGTCCGAAAAAGAATCAGGCGTAACGTTCACTACGGCAACAAATTTAGGCTCCAATGGAATAGATTTTAGCGGAATATAGTCGTTCACATCTCTATCTACAAACTTAAAACCAATAAAATTTAAAAGAGACCTAACAAATGCCCTGTTTTGAATTTGCTTGTGCGGAATTATTATATCAGCTGCATTTACTTCTTCACTTTTATAAAAAAGTATATCGATATCTATTGGCCTTGGGGCCCAACGTTTTGCGCTCAAATCCCTTCCCAAGCGCATCTCTATATTTTTGAATTCCTGTAACAACTCATACACAGTTAATCCAGAGTCTATTACAATGACAGTATTTAAAAATGGAGCATTCCATTCATCTGGCGCTCCGTTTGGTGTAATTGCCTCCGTTTCGAAAACAACAGAATTAACCTCTATTTTTGCTATTTTTCCTATTTCAGAAATTGCATCGCGTATATTCTGCATTCGGTTTCCAAGATTAGAGCCTAGTGCTAAAATTATCTTACCTTTATATCTTTCTGGAACTATTTTGAGTAAATCATCACAAATCATCTGTTATCCTAAATTGCGCCGAATCCATGTTTAATATTTGCATCGTTTTTTTTTCGACCAAAACGGATACCGTCGCTATTAACCCTTTATCGTTTACATTTTTTTTAGTTATATCAAATATTGTTTCCGCTAGATGTTCTATTAGATTGTAATGTTTATTCTTAGTTGCGTCCATTATCTCTTTAGTTAATGCATCATAGCAAATTGTGTCATCAATTAAATCTGTATAGCATGCATTTAACTTTTCGAAACATATATCTATTTTTACAAAAATAGTTGCTGGAACACTTTTTTCTACTTCCTTACAACCACAAAAAACATACAGCTCTAAATTATTTAATGTTAGCGTTAATTTTCTCATAAAGCTCGCATTATTATCTTTTTATCAATAATTCAACGTTTATAATAACACAAGTTTGTGGGTATAAATAGATGAGTTTATGTTTTTTCTCACGAAAACAGAAAATGGTAGCGTTCCTTTTTGCATTTTGTGCTTGTTCAGCTTGCGATAGATTGAGTCAGCCTGACAGCTCATATGAAAATGGTGACAACATAAAAATCAGTCGATCAAATGCTTTTGGTTATGAGCGTTTTAGAGAGTTTATGGATCGCAATGGAGGGCACCACAATTTAGGACCTTCAGTATCTGAAGATGCGTTCAAAGTCAGATTTTATAATTATATGATGGGCAAAGCTAATGATGACCCTAAACAAATCACTGAACAGGCTAGGAAGATATCTGAAGAGTACAAAAAGAAACGTATGTATGATGCTGCTAGCAAGTATGATTCATACCAGGATGTTTTAATATACGGAGCTGAAACCATTCCTGAGTCATGGGAAGACACTACAGATTTACTCGAAGAGATGCAATTAGAAATACAAAAAAAACGTTTAATGAAATCTAGTAATAGCTCTAACTGTCGCAAACGCTGCAATTCTTCCAGTGGAAACAGTAACATATCCAACCAATACCATGAAACAACTATATCGTCTAGTCGTTTCGTAAATGAGAAAAATCAAACAATAACGCCAAAAATTGTTCCGAACCAAATTATTCAGAAAGAGAATGTACCTCCAATAATCGTTATGCCTCCTCCAGGCATACCATCTTATCATGGTGAAGTATCAATAGGACCAGATAGAAATCCAACAGTTAACGTAAGCTCTACTAGCCAAAGACAAACTTGGAACAAAGGTGGGAAGACGTGTTCTAAATGCCCAATAAACAATGATGATCCAAATTCTAGTTATTTTTAAATTATGCAATAGCATAATTTTGTAGTAATATTAAATTTTGATACATTGAGGATGTTGTGCAATTTTTAGACAGAGCAAAAATTTTCTTAAAAGCTGGAGATGGTGGGGATGGAGCGCTTAGTTTCAGACATGAGAAATTTATAGAGTTTGGTGGGCCAGATGGCGGCGATGGAGGAAATGGAGGAAATATTTTTTTTAAAGCTGTCTCTAATTGCAACACTTTGATAGATTATCGCTATCAGCAGCATTTTAAAGCCCAAAGAGGAGGAAATGGAGCTGGCGCTAATAGATTTGGAGCTTACGGCAGCGACATGGTTTTAAATGTTCCTGTAGGGACAGAAATACTAGATGAAACTGGAGAAAATATTATAGTCGACCTATTGGAAGACGGACAAATGTTTCTAATCGCGCATGGAGGGAAGGGAGGAAGAGGCAACAATAAGTTTAAAAGCTCAACAAACCAGGCGCCAAGAAAATTTGAAAAAGGAACAAAAGGAGAGGAGTTGTGGGTATGGCTTCAGTTAAAATTGATAGCTGATGTAGGGTTACTTGGCCTGCCAAACGCGGGAAAATCTACATTTTTATCTGCTGTTACTAGAGCTAAACCGAAAATTGCTGATTACCCTTTTACAACCTTAAAACCTCAATTAGGAGTTTCTAGCTCTCACAATCGTGAATTTGTAATTGCCGATATTCCGGGGCTTATAGAAAATGCTCATACTGGATATGGATTAGGAGATAGATTTTTAGCCCATCTTGAGAGGTGTAAACTGCTTTTACATATAGTCGATGCATCGCAAGAAGATCCAATATCAGCATATCGCACCGTTAGGCATGAGCTTTCTGAATATGGAAATAAAGTGGACGAAAAACCTGAAATTATTGTGCTAAATAAATGTGAATTATTATCAGACATAGATATTACTAAAATAACTGATGATTTTAGCTATTTATTTAATAGAAAAGTTTTCACTATTTCTGCAGCTGCTCCTGACGATAGAATTAAAAATCTACTTGAGTGCATATCTGAAACCTTGTCTGATAGTGCAAATGATGAAGAATCAGTTTAGGCTTTATTCTCTATTACGCTATAACAGGTATGAAAAACTGCATCAATGGTGAAGTCGGAGGGATTCGAACCCTCGGCCTCAAGATTAGGAATCTTGCGCTCTATCCTGCTGAGCTACGACTTCTTACAAATGACAGTTTATAATAAATGCTATCATTTATCAATCCTCTTAAGTTTATTCACATCCAGAATGCTAAAAACTCCATAGAACTTAATATTTCTCTACTCATACACAAAAAACGCCTTCGTGTTGTGAAAGCGTAATATTTAGCCAAAATAGATTAAATTATTTTTTAGAAGGCAAATTGAGGTTTCTTAATTTTGTCATTTCTTCAATAATTTGATCTGTTGGATCTTTGACAGCAGTAATATTAAATGTCTTTGTCTCTCCATTTAACATATCTATATGGAATGTGGTTAATGAGAGACAATTCGCGAAACAACACTGTCCAAAAGTTTTTAACCTACTAGGAAGAGTTACTTCTAGCAATGATCCACAGCCAAAAAAGCAGACATCTCCCAATTTACTAACACTGCTTGGGAGCCTTATAGATGTTAATGATTTACACCCGTAAAAACAGTTCCAAGGGATATTTTCGACTCCATCTGGAATAACAATCTCTTTTAACGATTCACAGTAAGCGAAGCAGCTACCCCCCAAAAAAGTAACACTGCTTGGAATACTTATAGATGTTAATGCTTTACACCCGTAAAAACATCTAGAATGAAGGTCGCTAACTACACCTTGAATATCGATATTTTTTAACGATTCACAGCAAGCGAAGCAGCTATCCCCCAATTTACTAACACTGCTTGGAATACTTATAGATGTTAATGCTTCACACCCGTAAAAACAGGCTATATTAAGGCTATGGACACAACTTGGCATACGTATAGATGTTAATGCAATGTATTTCTGAAAACACCTATTACTAATCTCAACAATTTCCGCTTTAATTTTGTTCAGATCTATATGCGTAATGTTACCTTTTGAACATTTCTTACGATTTACAGACATTGTAATAATGTCTTGTTGAACTAACTCTTGAGTTGCTTTTTGTAAGAACTTATAAAAATCATTACGCTCAAGAACCATTTCCTTAAATTCAATAATCTTATTATGCTTTCTTTCCTCTAACATTTCAATAAATGATAAATGTCTCCAATCAACATATTTCTCTATTCTCCAGCCTTCTAAATATTTGTCATCTTTATTATAAAGATGTAACGTCTCTACGTTAGGAAAGAATTTTACCGTTCTCTCATTGACAGAAATTGGATTGTAATGGAATTTTTCCATGTTGCCTCTACATCGCTTTGAAACATTCGTTAAATTGATATGATCCTCAAGCGTTTCAAAATACCTAGAAGCAATAAATAGGCAGTAATTGTCTAATGTGCATAGTGTATTTCTATCTTTTGTTTTAAAACCAGCTTCGACTAACATACGAGTTGTATAATAAAAGTCATTATCTTGAAATGATCTTATTATTTTAGATGCATTTTTTAATAATTCAACTTGGTTACTATAAATTTCATTCATAGCACCTTTATAATATTCTTTGAATGTACGTAATAGCAATATTTTTGCATCTCGAGAATCTTTGGATTCGCTATCGGTATACACAAAATATTTATATGGATTTGCTTTTATGTCCTCTTTAAAATCATCAATATTGATTTTCTCTTCATCATCCAACTCCTTCTCATTAAGCGCGCCGATAATTTGCAAAAGTTTTCCAACGTTCATCTTTTGATTATCTTTATTCCACAATGTGAAAAAGCTTTTTCCAGCAGGAATAATGATTTTTTCGTAATATTCCTTATGAATACATCCTTTTGATACTATATTAACCAAAAAGTCTACTAATACATTACTAATTTCAGAAATCGTACCATCGTTATCAAATTGTATGGAATTTAAGACAAGATCCAAATTATCTTCAACAACTTGCTCAAACTCCTCATCTGTTATTTCAGTATCAATAAGCTTCTCCGACAAATCTTGAAAGCTTTTTAGAATACGTTCTTGATCTTCATTAACATGCAGATTTGTGGCATTCGAACTGTTTATAAATTGTGTAACAGTTGCAAATTGATTTACTGGATTTGTATTCCTAGGGGTAAGATTAAGCTTTGGCAATCCATTCATCCCTTCTGCGCTATAAAACATTCCTAAAGCAACTATACTTGTCGCCAATAATCTATTTTTCACCATTTTTGCCTCCAAATAAAAAACACTTCTTAATACTACATTAATTTATTCGGTTAAACAATAAAAAATCTCCAAAAACTAACAAAAAATAAACACACAGGATAATATCAAAAAAGGCACCTCCATGTAATGAAGGTGTAATTCATAAAAACTGATACATTAAATTGCAATATTTATTCTATTTCGTTTTCTAATAATTCTTTCGGATAACATAAGAGCATAAGCTCAACGATGTCTCCGATCGTAAAATTTTGCAATTTGAACTCAAAAATATAGTCCTTCAAATGTTTTTCTAAAAATGGTTTTATTTCGAAAAGTTCTTCGCTATTATGATATACACACAACGATAGAACGGGACGATGTGATTTAATAGTTTCAATTGCTCCTTTTACAACTCGGAATCCATCTCCTTCTACATCAGCCTTAATAAAGCCAACGTTAAAATTACGTTTTTTTGCTTCTGCATCAATTGTCGTTTGCTCGACTCTATACCCGATTCCAGATTCTAACGATCTACCAGAATTTATTGATTTTTCAGCCAGCACATCTATTGAACCAGCAGAATCTCCTAGAGCAACAGGAATAAGGGCATACTTTGATTTTACGCTATTAATGTTCATAGTTTCATGAAATCCTGCTATATTCGATTTTGAAAACTCATAGCAATATATATTTGCATCTGTGTAATCTTTTAACACTAGAACAGAATCACCAACAAACGCCCCACAATCTATTATATCTTTATTCCTTATGTAGTTTTTAATTCTTTTATCAGCAAAACGTAATCCATGGTGAAAGTAAAATACTTCAGGAGCAAACCCAGCTCCTCTTGGTAGTTGAAATTTGTTTTTTAAAGTTTCAAATTCAAGTTTCCAATTATCCAAATGCTCATTGTAACTTTTCGGAACCTCTAACTTCGTTTTTTCTAAATATAATCCTTTTAAAAAACGAGTATATATCATAGCATCTAAGACATAATCTAAAACTGCATTTGACTCAGAATCTAATCCAATACGTAACTTATCTAACTTTTTAGAAGCATATTCACGAAACATTTCAGCTTCAATAGCTTTTGCTTGGAATAAGCACACACTACCTTGAATTTTAGAATCAATGCGATGTTCAATGTCATTAATCTTAGTATCAAGACTTTTAATACTGTGATTCAACACACACACGCTAACACCTAGTAGCGAAGCAATAACGCAAACACTAGCATTCATATTTTTCATATCTTTCTATCTAATATCAACAAAACCTTAAGCTATTAAGCCTTTTCATTTGATGAATCAACAGCTTTTTGTAATGAGTCAATAACAACACCAAAAAATAGATTTAATACGACGAAACTTATAACAATCATGTATGTTATAAAGAATAAATACCCATATTCATGTTGTTTTGAAATAGCATCGATTATATCTGTTAAATCAGCTCCAGCAATAATCACCATCGCTAATGAGTAAGCGCTTTTACCTAAATCGCTAAAATATTGAGGAGCCGCAGTACAAAACATGTCGTGAGCTGCAATTGAAAACATTAAAAATACTACAGAAAGAGCGACAAAAACATGGAATAGCAAAGGTATAGCATTTACTATAGATTTTACAACGACTTTCATATGTGGGGAAAAATCTAAAATTTCTGCCACACGTAAGATTCTTAGCACTCGAAACGCAGCTACACCACTACTAGCAAGAATAGATGCAAACACTACAATAAAATCAAAAACATTCCATCCGTTTTTAAAGAAATTCACTCTACCAACAATAATACGAATTATAATTTCAGCAACAAATAAATAACAAACGAATATATCTACAACACGCAATATACTATTCATACTATCTGGCAATATTTTGGATGTTTCTATGCACAAAAGAACAAAATACATACCTAAAATCAACGCAAGGATTTTATGCATTTTTTCGCTTTCGAGAACTTCGTCAATTTTCTTTAAAAAAGGAGCCACAGCGTCACCTAACAATACACCTTATTAGGCTATCTTTAAAAGATAAAAAACTGATTAATGCAAATTATAAAAATCTTTTTTATCTTACTTTAAAAACCAAGGTATCGTATATTTGTAGGTGCATCATTGCCGTTTAATTCTCTGTGAATATACGAATCAATTGATTGACATTTATTACAAATAGGCGTCCATTCATTCAAAACGCAACCACACGTTTCACAAATAAATGCACAATGTATATCATCACAAAGGATATCACCGTCTAAAACCTCTTGCGCAGAAATTGGTTTTGGATCGTTTAATTTTGAAGCACATTCCTTTAAACATTCAACTATTTCCGTATAATGCTTTTTACCATAAGCGGTAAGCAAATTATAGAATGCGTCCTCATACCTACAATCTTTCAATAGTAATTTACCTAATTCAAAGCATCCTATCCAAGATTTATTATTGGCTGCTATCAACTTATCTGCATTATCAAAAATATTCTCCAAATCTAAATCTTGGCCGATGTAAATATAAGCATTAAAAAGACTTTTGCTAGGACACAATTTCCAGCACTCCAATAGAACCTTTTTAGCCTTTGATATTGAGTTATTAGCGAGCAATTCATTTGCGTAAGCAATAGCTATTTCTGGAATTTCTTGACAAAAACCAAAGGCTTTTTCCAATCTGTCCTTCCGCTCATGAATACGAGATTCGTCCATTGCTACACAAAAATTATAAATTGCAGCAATTCTTTTCCAGTAATCGTATTTCTGCGATTTTAATTCTCTAACGTATTCCTCTATTTCCTCGTATGTTTTATTTAAAATGCAAATTGAAATCAAACGAAGTAAAATAACCGATTTATTGGAATTATTAGATGCATTTAACATCGATTTTAATGCGTCTATTTCAGTTAAATAATCATTATTTTTTATAGCTATATTACATAAACTATAAGCCCCTAAACAAGTTTCTTTTTCATTTGAAGTTGTCTTATAAAACAAAGATTTAGCCTTATGTATATCATTTTCTAAGATGCTTATATTCCCATCAAACCATGAAAATAAGGATTTATCTCCAAATTGTTTTTTAAGTCTCTCCAAAGACCTCCTTGCTGAAATGACATCCTTTACAAGCAGTGAAGAGATTACATTCTGTATAGAATCTATCATATTAATTTGACTTTTCTTGTTGAATGAAAAAAGCCTTTTTAAAAGGTTTGCACAAGAGACAAAGAATAACCGCACGGCATACACTAATAAAATAAATATTAGTAGATCAGACAAACTAAACGTTCGATTAATTCCTTCAAAATTCAATGTTATATTGCATTGCACAAAAAATGAATATACAAAGATACTCAAAGCTAAAATAAAAATGAAGAAATTAATCAAATTACCCAGAAACTTTTTCATTGAACGTACGACCTACTATTTCTTTGTGACCATTTATGAAGTCAGCAGCTTTCATAATTTTTTTACCGGCTGGCTGTAATAATTCTATGCGCAAAAATGTTCTATCACCGCATGAAACTACGAAATTACGATCCAAGATTTTTCCTGGAACACATTCACTGTAATCGCCTTTAACTACCATAGATTCAATTATTTTAATACGAATATCATCAATAGCAGTCCACATATAAGAGTCAGGAGATAATGCTCTGATACTACGCTCAATTGTTGTTGCGTCAAAATTCCAGTTGATTTGTTCCATATCTTTTGTGATCTTACTTGCTATTGTAACACCATCTGATGGCTGTTTGTATGAATTCGCTAAATACTTATCTAAATCATCTAAAACGTTTATAATAGAATTAGCTCCGATTTTAGCTAATTTTATCCTTAACTCACCTAACGTTTCTTTCTCTAAAATTTTGCATTTATCTATTTTGATAATGTCTCCAGTATCCATTCCTGCATCCATTTTCATAATTGTGATACCAGTTTCTTCATCACCAGACATTATTGCATGATGTATTGGAGCAGCACCTCTCCACCTAGGCAAGACAGATCCATGAATATTTATACACCCAAATTTAGGAAGATCTAAAATAGCTTGCGGAATAATAAAACCATAAGCTGCGACAATTATTAAATCTGGATTTAATGTTTTTATCGTATTTATTACATCTTCAGACCGCATCGTTTTAGGCGTATATACATATATACCATGAGACTCAGCGTATTCATGCACAGCTGATTTTTGTATAGTTTTTCCTCTCCCCACAGGTTTTGGTGGCTGAGAGAAAACAGCCAATACATTATGACCATTATCTACAATACTTTCCAACGCTGTTTTTGCGAATTCAGGAGTCCCCATAAAAATTATAGAATATTTTTTCAAAATACGCCTCTAATGCAAATCTTTTGAAAGTATAACATACCTTATATTTTTTACATACAAATAGGTCTGTATATTGATAACATTTTTACTCTAATATGACGGGCCTTTATAATAAGCAAAATTTCTAATATTCATATTACATCGAAATGTATATCGTTCTCATGTATCAAATATCTATGGCTTTTAGAGCGATGAAATGTATACTCTACTTCCTATCGTATTTTTTTATAAATTCAGTTACGACTGGTGCTACCATATTTCTCCATTTACTACCTGAAAAAACCCCATAATGTCCTACGCCTGGCTGTAAATAATGATGTTTACGATCTGCAGGAATATTTGGGCACAATTCATGTGCAGCATACGTCTGTCCTGGAGCGGAAATGTCATCGTTTTCTCCTTCTAATGTAAGAAGTGCGCAATTCTTGATAGCCTTAAGATCAATAACTTCCCCTTTATACGTCATAATTCCTCGAGGTAACTCATATCTTTGGAAGATTTTATCGATCGTTTCTATAAAATAAACCTCATCCATATCCAAAACAGCAAGGTATTCGTCATAAAATACTTGGTGTTTCTTCATCCCAGCAGTGTTCCCCAATAAACAATCTTCAAGATATTGCATATGCGCAGCAAAATGCTTATGTGGGTTCATATTTATAAAAGCAGCAATTTGTATAAATCCAGGATATACACGTCTCCCAGCCCCAACATGACCATCTGGAACAACAGTTATTAGTTGCTTAAACCAATCCAAAGATTTTGACTCAGCTAATCTGTTAACCATAGTCGGATTTTTTCTAGGGTCGATAGGGCCTCCTACAGGAATTAAAGATGCTGGAGAAAATTTGCTTTGCATTTGCTCCATAACAGCACCTAAAGCCATAACTTGAACAGCAGGTTGACATATAGCTAGAACATGTGCATTTGGACCTATGACTTCCAAAAAATTGATCAAGTATGTCAAGTAATCATCTAAACTAAAGGACCCTGCAGACAGTGGCACATCTCTACAGCTTAACCAATCTGTAATATACACATCATGATCAACAAGCATTCTCTGAACAGTATCCCTTTGTAATGTCGCAAAATGCCCAGAAACAGGAGAAATAATTAATACTTTTGGTTGATATTTTTTAAAGCCTTTTTTTGTAAAATGCAAAAGATTGCAAAAAGGTAGTTTTTTTTCTATAGTTTCGAAAATTTCATATTGATTGTTATTTATTTCTATAGAATTTATATTAAAGCTAGGCTTCTTAACATATCTTGTGGACCTTTCATACATGTCAGACAATCCCTCAAGAAATTTCCCGAAAGATTTATCATTTAAAAATATATTTACGTCGATGCTTTTTGATAACAAAGAACTGATCCTTCTAACAGGAGAATTCAGCCACGAAAAAGCATCATAACATTCAAATAATTTATCACTTAACATTCTAATCTCTCCAATATGCTTATCAGTTATAAGAATTTTTGATGGTATCACCTCGATACTTAAAAAATCGTAAAAACAGAGTTTCAACGATACGTAGCAATGAGTAGCTGATAAGCAGAATCAATCAATCATGCTGGTTGCGGCATTTAATATTGCATTACATTGTTCAATCTGCTCCAATGCTTTTTTTATTATATCTAATGCAATTCGATTTTCTCCTGTTGCAACCTGATGTTTAAACTTAAATTCATCATATATTTCGTTTAATTGATTGTAATAAGACGTCTGAATATTGTTCAACTTAGTTCTTCTATTAAAAACGTCTTCTAGATCAAGTGGCGCAAAGAAATGATGAGATGGTAGACTCGACAGCACATCACTGTTTAACTTGGATATTTTAACAAGCTTCTTGTGAAGATTCTCGTCTATTTTTTCTAAATTAACAGATTGCAGTTCTGAATTTAAACTAGATATATTAATTTTTAAAGTTAATATGGCTTTTTTTAGCGTAACGCGTGAATACAACGTAAATTTCCTAGCTTGCCCTTCATTATATTCTTTTGGAATATGCTTCCTAATTTTTTTTATCTCTTTACTTTCAAAATAAGATATTGTTTTCTTTTTAGTCTCTTCACTTTCTTTGTCTAATTTTTCCAAAATACTATTCGCTAAACTTTTTATAAAATCCTTTTTTGATTTTTTTCCCTCTACTTTGCTTCCACTATTTTTTTCAGAATTATATAACTGCTTTTTATGTTTATATGATCTATCTTCATTTGTGACATTCACTGCCTCTTTACTCTTTGCTACAAAAATCTCATTTTCAGTACCATTGTTTTTGTGCGGCATTTGATCAACATTTTTCTTATGCGCCTCTTTCTTTGCAAAACGCTGGAAAAAACTCTTCACATCAGACAAAATTTTATCAACATAACTCTTTTCTTCTACTTCAGAGTAAATTTGAACAATCGGAGCATTATCTACACCTGCATGTAAATTATCTATATAAAATATTAGACTTAGAATTATCGATAGGATATACATATTTTTATCCATATACTAAAAACCGAATTTCACCATTCTCCTACGCCTTCTAATTTCCGAAATAATTAAGCGATTCGGCTTTTTGCTTGTTACATTGTCTGTATTACTGTTACTACCTTTCAAAATATTTGCGCGCTGATTTTCTACCATTTTCATAGGCGCAAAATAATTGCTATTTTCTTCAGATTTCGACATAGCTTTCGCAAGTTCAATCTTATGTTTTTTACATGGACATTCGCAATATGAATCGATAATACATGAAATCCAACAAAATACTAAATAAATACAAATTAGAATATTACGAGAACTCATTGTTTTACACTACGAACAATAAAATTTTTTATTTTCAAAAAAGCTTGCTTTTCTATTTGTCTAATGCGCTCTTTTGAAAGCTCTAATTTTTTTCCTATCTCCTCCAAAGTCAAATGCGGATCTGTGAGCCTATGCCAAACGATAACATCACGTTCTCGCTTGGACAACACTTGTAAAGCTTGTTGAATTAATGATTTTTTATGCTCAGCCTCATGTCTTTCTAGTAAATCATTTTCTATATCTACATTGCCATCAATAACCAACTCCTCCCACGTGTGTGATTGTTCTGCATCACTTAAGTATGAATTAATAGAAAAATCTCTATTAGAAAAAATGGTATTTATATCTAATACATCTTGCTCAGTAACATCTTCTACTTCATCTACGATACGCTTCACATCTTCACGAGAAAGGTCAGAATTAATACCTAGTTTTCGCTTAACTGTTCTTAATTTAAAAAAAAGCTTTTTGTATGCATCTTTGGATCCCAATTTCACCATCGAAAAAAAGTTATAAACATACTCTTGTATTTTTGCTTTTATCCACCATGTAGCATAAGTAGAAAATCTATAACCAAGATCCGGATTATAATTGTTAGCCGCATGCATTATTCCAATTGTCCCTTCTGCAACCAATTCGTTTAACGGCATTCCATACCCTGAATATCCATTAGCTATTTTTACAACTAATTTCATATGCCCACGAATTAATTTTGATAAGCTTTTTTCGTCCTGTTTAGAGAGCCATTCTTTTGACAGAATAAAATCCTCTCCATCATTAAGTATTGGAAATAAGTGGGCATCATTTAGTAGTTTAGAAAGATACCCACAGTCTGCATGAATTCTTGAATTACATCGCATATATGCTTCCGGTTAACACATCTCAAATGTCATAGCTGTACCTTCGCCACCACCAACACAAAGCGTAGCCAATCCTCGTTTCTTGCCTGTGTTTTTCATTGCGTTTAGCAAAGTTACAATTATTCTTGCCCCACTTGCGCCAAGAGGATGCCCCAATGCACATGCTCCTCCATATATGTTCACTTTTTCTTCGGCAATATTCCAAGCTTTCATTGCCGACATTGTTACTACAGCAAAAGCTTCATTTATTTCAAATAGATCTACATCATCTATCGACCAATTTGATTTTTTTAACACGCACTTGATCGCATTAATTGGAGCTGTTGCAAACAAATCTGGATTGTGAGCGTAGCAACTTTGACCAACGATTTTTGCTATAGGCGTTAGGCCATTTTTTAATGCTACTGATTCCCTGCACAATAAAAGCGCAGCTGCACCATCAGCGATTGAGCTTGAAGAACCTGCTGTTATTGTCCCGTCTGGTTTAAATGCAGGTTTTAATGAAGACAGTTTCTCTAAATTTACAGCGAATGGAGGCTCATCCTTTGAAACAATCATTTCGCCTTTTCTGTCATTTATCGTAACTGGCACAATTTCATCTGCAAATGCATTTTGTTCATACGCTGCAAAAACTTTCTCATATGATTTTTTGGTATACGTATCTTGCTCTTCACGGGTTATAGAATATTCTTCAGCAGCTTTTTCCGCCAAAACTCCCATAATAGAGTTCGAAAAAATGTCTGTTAAACCATCATAAGCTACATGATCGATAATTTGCTCATTTCCGTATCTGTAACCAGCTCTTGCTTTTTTTAGCAAGTACGGAGCATTTGTCATACTTTCCATACCGCCAGCAATAACGAATTCACATTCATCTAATAACAACGCATTTCTTGCTGCCATGACAGCATACATCCCAGAACCGCAAACCTTATTAATATTTGTACATGGAGTTTTAGCATCCAAACCTGCAAATATTGCTGCTTGTCTTGCAGGAGATTGTCCAACTCCAGCAGATAGAACATTTCCCATAATTACTTGGCATATTCTATCTTTCGAAACTATATTATTAATTTTACTAAGACAACCAGAAATAACAGTTGCGCCTAAATTTGAAACACACACATTTTTTAAAGAACCAAGCATAGCTCCCATTGGAGTTCTACACATTGATACGACGACGACCGGATCAGACATAATTCCCCTAAATATAAATTTTAAAATACATTTTAAGTATGGGATGCGCTTATTAAAAAACCATTAATATTTTTGAATACATAATATCTTATATATCACTATAAACAGATATGTCGCGTTATAAACAGGGAATACAAAACCTAATATCTGAGAATTAGCAAATTGTTAATTTGCTTTTGTTATACTTGAGCCGTACATTAAACCTAAACGGAGATTATATGAAAATTAGCTTATTAAAAGGAATTGCTATAACTGCATTGTTATTCTCGCACAGTAACAATTTTGTTGTAGCCATGGATAGTAAAACTCAACCAATAAATATAGAAGAGGCACAAACAGCACAACTAACAGGCAAAAATGCTCAAGCCGCTGTCATAAATAATACCGCTATTAAATACTTTGCAGCGATAGTTGGGAAATTGAACTGTCATGTATTATCAAGCATAAAAGAAAAAAGCAAGAAAAATTCTATAAAAGAAACATTTGATAACAATAAAGCAACATACATCACTACTATTACTGATATTGCTAACGACAAAGAGGACGTTTCAGATCACTTATTAAGTAGCATTATAGACAAAAATGCACAGAAAATAACTAAAGAATTAAAAAAAATAAAAGATGTTGATTCAGCATCAAAATTCTACGCAACTATGGAAAAGTACTATGCAAGTGAAATTGCTGATTCCATTGCAATAAATGACGATAACTTGAATATACAAAAAAATATTCTTCAATTGTTAAAATCAGTTGTCAATTATATGAACAGAACTTATGGACTCACAGCAGAAAGAGATGACACTCTAGAAGGGAGATATAATACAGCATTGAAATGCGCACTTGAAGTTGGCATGCTTGAATTAATTGAAAACATATGTAAAGGTTTTAAAGACAAAGGACACATAGTGCATAATATCTTTGCTGAAGATAATGCATACAATTTAGTACGCTTTAAGCAACTTCAAGAAGAATTGTCTACTAAGATAAAAACGGCAAAGAGTGCTATACACGATTTAGTCGCAGCTGCACAAATATCTAGATATGATAGTCTAAAGCCATTTGAAAACAATATAACCGTTAATTATAAGGCTATCAAATCAGAACAAAGTATTACGAAAATTAAAACAGTAGAATTTAATGAACAAAAAGCTAGAGAATCAGATAACAAACTTACAGCAGAAGAAAGTGCTTTTGTTTCAAGTCAAAAAGATTACAGAAAAAAGAGGAAATCTATAATCGCAGCAAGTAGGCCATCCACAGAAGCTGTTAAATCAGAAAAATTGAGCGAAAAGAAGCATTTGCAGATGGTTGCAAGTAATGGTTTGGCATATAGGTTACAGAAAGATGGTTTGTATGTGAATAATATTGACGGCTCTGGTGAAGGGTTCTTTAATAAAAAAAGTAACACAATAACGTCTCTTGCTGAGTTAAATATAGGTAATAAGAAATATATCAATGATAAATTGATAAAGGGATGGGCAGAAAAGGCCAATGTTGATGGTCAGACTTTTGTATATCTATATACAGCAAAAGGAACTAAGATTTACTTGTTATCTGACTTAAACACAAATACACCTCTTAAAAAGCTCGATAGTGTCCAGCAATTTTTTACAATAAAAAGTGATGGTGGAAAGACAACATATACTCGTTGGACAAAAGGGAAAAGACATTATGAATCAACAGGAACAGCTACTTCTTTAGCCGAGTTAATTAAAAAATCAAAGGAAGAAGACACTGCACCTAATATACCTACTGTACATGCTGCACCTACTGTACCTGCAACCTCAGAATCAGGAAGTACATCTTCTTCAGAAAGTGCACATTCTACGACAGCACCTGCAGCACCTGCAATAGCCCCAGCAGCACCTGCAATAGTACCTGCTGTACCTGCAGCACCTGCAGCACCTGCAATAGCCCCAGCAGCACCTGCAATGTCACCTGCAGCACCTGCAATAGTACCTGCAATAAGTCAATTTGATATAAAAGATATACTTAATAAGCTTAACAATGGAGAAATAACTGAATATACGCATGGACTATTGAAGTACTCTACTGAAAACGTTGGCGGAAAGAAAACAATAGTGAGGATTAACACTCAGACTGGCAACAAAGAATACTGCACAGATATAAAGAGAGCGCATTTCGAAAAACAAACGCAAGCAGAGCCCAAGAAACCTGGTACAAACAGCACAAATATGCAAAGTGCTGCTGTACAAGCACAAGCTCTACCACAAACAGAGATTGACGCTATTAATCTAGTAACTAGCGACCAGCCACAAGTTATTGCAGCTTCTAATAATCCGAACTCTATAGATAACGATCAATTGATTTGTTTAGAGGAAGGGAAAAAGGTTAGATATACTTTTAAAATAAAGGGAATCATGCCGGAGGCGACAAGGGAAATATTTAACGAAACAACCAACAGTTTTGACAAATCTACGGCCACAACATTAACTGGACAAAGTGCAGACAAACTAGCCAAAATTCTTAAGGATTTAAAAAAAAAACAGCAGCAAGTAACGAGGTAGGAAAATCTAAAGTTACCGAACAGAAAAAATCAGGCCAAGGCGAGGATACAGGATTAGTTTCTGGTATGACAACGTTCTGGCCTGATTTTGCTTATAAGATATCAGAAGATGGTAAAAAGCTAACGCTTTCAAAGAATGGAGTAATAGAGACTTACGAACTTCTGGATGATAACAAACAAATCGCTAAGATTTCATCTGATGGGAATAAAACCACTGTCAGCAATGTCGTTCCAAAGAAAGGTCAAAATGGCGTTTGGTATGAGAAAAGTGAAGTTGACAATGAACAAAATGTATGGAAAACAACAATTGCAAACGCTGTTACGTATGGTAGAGAAAGCACTCCTGTTGATTTAACAGTCGAATTTCATAAAGGCAGAGAAACCAAGATATTTGGAAAGCAAGGCACTCTAACATACGATTTCAAATACGAGAAATCTCTTTATTATTGTAAACTCGCAACAGAAGATCGGTTCAAAGATCAAAATAGAGACCTGCAAGAAGCATTTAACTCTGTAGCAAACGATACAACTAGTGCCATAAGCAGCATTATGAAAACAAGGCGGGCGTCTATCGTAGATAGTGAAGATGACAATGACGACGAAGATGACGCATGGACTGATTAATAATCATTTTATTCGGTCATATACCCATACCTTATGTATGGGTATATTTATTCTGTGAATCACCAACATATACTATAAACAAACAATAAAAAGTTCTCACTCCGTTCAACTTCTGTTTTAATCTGCAATTTTTGCTTTTTGTCATTTATTTTTATGCACTTTAATACAGATTTTGTGTATAATAAAGCATATTTAATTGGAAACAAATATGGCTACAGTAGTTGCTATTATCAATCAAAAAGGTGGTGTGGGGAAAACAACAACAGCTGTGAATTTAGCATCAGCGCTAGCCATATCTGGGCGGAAGGTCATATTAATCGATATGGATCCGCAGGGTAACGCAACAACTGGGCTTGGAGTCGAAAAAAAGCAAGGTGTGTGTAATAGTTATGGTGTTTTAATAGGTGCAAAAAAGCTTGAAGAAGCTACTGTCGATAGCAATATTCCAAACTTAAAAGTTGTACCGTCTACGATCGATTTATCTGCAGCAGAAATAGAATTGGCACATCAAGACAGACGTGAATCAAAACTAAAATTTGCATTGCAAAATGCAGATAGTGAATATATTTTTTTAGATTGTCCACCTGGATTCGGACTAATTACGTTAAATGCATTAAACGCTGCTAATAAAATTATAATTCCACTCCAATGTGAGTTTTACGCATTAGAAGGATTAGCGCAGTTATTTCAAACAATAAAAGGTGTAAGGAACTCTATCAATAAAAATCTCAAGATATCTGGCATAGTACTTACAATGTTTGATGCTAGAAATAAATTAAGTTCTAAGGTGTCATTTGATGTAAGGTCTCACTTCGGCCCTTTAGTTTTTCAAACTGTAATTCCTAAAAATGTTAAAATAAGTGAAGCTCCTTCATATGGGAAACCAGTTTTGACGTATGATTTCAGATGCACAGGAACAGTTGCATATGTAGAATTAGCAAAAGAATTTATTAAGAGAGAAAACTGTACATTAAAAACTCAGTAGTTGAGCATAATTGTGTTGTACGGCTTGCTAATTGTTACTACCTAGTGGGTTAGTCTATGCATGCATATCCGGCCTTCTTGCGCATTGTGACCGGCTGGCATGTATATTACACTGTTAGAAAAATCACTGCCCTTGTATTCATATAAATGCATATATATTGCGTCTTTATTAACTTTAGCAGCGCCGCAACAGCTTGGATTACTGTCAATTGAAAAAGTGCCACTAGTCGCCCCTCTCGCCGTATCTATAAACAAACTAGTTTGATTTTTCACAAAAGGAAAAAATGTGATTATATCATTACGATAAAAATTATCAGTTATACTATTCTCTATAGTGTTAATACTTTGAGATACATCTTTTGCATCATAGCCAGTATTTGAAAAACTCACACCATAATAAGTGTATTTTGCGAAAGGATTATCAATACATTTTTCAGTAGCAGCAAGTTTAGCTCTATCAGCAAGTACATTAACATAGTTAGATACACTTGATAGAGCTCCGCTCACTAAAGTATAACTGTTTTTCTCTGAATTCACATAGAATACACCAAAGCTTTTTCCAGATGCATATACATCACTTACAAAGAGACAGGCGCTTTGATCTGAATCTGTGATATTTTCTTTTTTTTCTGGTGTTTTAGCATTTGTTGACATTTTGGATAAATCATCTATTGCCATACCACTTTCGCTAGAAACAATAGAAACACCAAGCTTTTCCACTTTAACGCCTTTTTCTACATTATCTTTTATAAAACCACCTTGCCTTTCTTTTAAAGATAAAAGCAATTCCTTGCAACATGGTATATTATCTTTTTTATTAGCAAGAAGTAAACAAAATGGCTCTATGTGACCTTCTATATTTAACATTTTGACTACTGGTCCCTGACAAAGATCTGCATGGATACTGGAATGTCCAATTTCTTTGACTTTAACTGAGAAAATCACCCAATTTGAATCACGGCATGTCGTCATTTTATGTTGATCTAATGGCGACTTGTCATAATTCATAGAGAAGCAAGGAAAATGTAAAAGGCAAATTAAAAGTATAGGAAAAATTTTCGACATATTACATACACATAAAATAATTTGTAAAATATACCATAAATTTTTAAAAAAATTGTAAATTTACAAGCTGTGTTCTTTATACTGAGCCCCGGAAGTAGGACCATTTATGTGTTATTTTTGTGATCGTTTTTTCTCAGCTTTCGCGTAGATGAAACTTTGTCCATCCACGATTTTATTATACACATTATTAGGGATATTGTAATTTTAAGATATTACATCAAATGTATCGTATATTGCATGTTTTAATACCAGAACCAGACATAAGAAGCATATTCTTAACTCTCTTACTATGAACATAGAAAATGCACTTATGGCATCCAGCAAAAGCTTTTGCTCCTATTGAAGTAATATTGTTAGATAAATACACGCGCCTCAACTCTTTGCATCCTTTAAATGCACATTCTCCTATAAGTTTAACTTTACCTAATCTTGCATTTTTTAAATTTATACAACGATAAAATGCATGTCCATCAATGCTCATAACATTATTAGGGATATCGATTGACTCTAGATTGAAACAATGCGAGAACGTTCCGCTTTTAATGCATGTGAGTTCACTTCCTATTTGTACGCTTTTCAATCCGCTTTGAGTAAAAGCACAACTGCCGATATACTTAACGCTGCTAGGAATTTGAATCGAGTATAACTTGCTACACATTTCAAATGCATATGGATCGATTCTAATAACTCCATTTTCAATCGAAATAGTTGACAGGTTTCGGCAACAAGCAAATGCAGACCTGCCGATTCTTGACACTGTGCCAGGAATATTGATATTTGCTAGGTTCTTACAATACATAAAAGCGCCGTCACAAATTTCCGTTGTGTTCTTAGGTAAGATTATAGAGGTTATTCCGTGTTCATCCAAGAACCCAAAGCTAGCAACTATAGGTTCTCCAGAAAAGGCGCTAATATCTATACATCCTTGTAATTTAGCATCTACATAAGCAGCTGAGATAGCATGCGGAATGCTATTGTTAGTAGATATATATTCATGTTTTTTGTTTTGGAACATATTATCTGGAGCATTATCTAAATTTTTCACATGCGCAACTCTAGAGAGCAATCTTTTTATATGTAAATTATCAGTATAAATTGTTGCATTTATATGCAGACCGCCTTTCATTACCCCACCATAATTTATGTTCAATACGCTATTTGGAATAACTATACGTTTCATTTTCGTCGGTCCAGAGAAAAGATCTAGACCTATGTTTTTTACGCCACAAGGAACTACTATATCTTCTAAAATTTCATTTTCAGTAGTAAAACTGTCATTGTCGTTGTTTTCTACGCTTGCGTGCCCGATACTGAACAGATACATGAATAAAATCGTAAGAGTTTTTCTCATATTTATTAGATATCAATATGTTTCGTATAATTCTATTATTGTTAATTTTTATCAGTTTGTCAACACAGCATCGATTTAAGGAAATTGTTTTGTCAATTTGATATATGTTTGTTCCAAATTAACTTTGAGCTCCATGATCTAATGATGTATATTAAGAATATCCGCATTACGGAGGTGCTATGTCATGTATCAGTCATGAGAATGTAGTTGAAATTTGCGAAAGATTTGCAAAGCATTTTGCTAACAATAAAATTGAGTTAAATTTTTGCAATAGTTATACATGTTTAATTGCTGTCGTTTTGTCTGCTCAGGCTACAGATAAAAGAGTTAATATAGTCACTTCCAAGTTATTTAAAATAGCTGATACTCCCGATAAAATGTTGAAACTAGGATATGAGAAATTATGTAAATATATAAACTCTATAGGTTTATATAAGAATAAAGCAAAATACATTATAGAACTTAGCAATAAGCTTATTTCAGATTTTAATGGCACAGTACCAAACAATATAGAAGATTTACTATCATTGCCTGGTGTTGGGAGGAAAACAGCGAATGTTGTTTTGAATCATATTTTTCATCAACCGACAATTGCAGTAGATACTCATGTATTTCGAGTTAGTAGACGTCTAGCCCTGTCTTCTGGTCAAAATCCAGAAAAAGTCGAGCAAGATTTAATGAATATTATTCCAGATAGATATAAGATTAACATAGGTTATCAAATTTTGTTGCATGGAAGATATGTATGTAAGGCAATAAAACCTGATTGCGAGAATTGCATCTTGAAAGACATTTGCCCGTTTGTTTATAATTGTAGAAGTAATTTTTGATCCAGTCTGGAGAGTTTAAGTGCAAAGTAGTTTCAATATTTTAGAGATAGGAAAGTCTGTTATTGTTGCAGAAAAAGATGGGCTGGAATTAACAGAAAAAGCATTAAATAATTCATTTGTTAAAGCTGTCGAAATTTTACAAAATACTCGTGGGCATATAGTGCTAACAGGTATGGGGAAACCAGGACACATAGCCCAAAAAATATCAGCTACATTGTCATCGACTGGGAGTCAGTCATTTTTTTTACATCCTGCTGAAGCAAGTCATGGTGACTTGGGTATGTTATCTACAGAAGATACTCTTCTAGTTTTTTCATTTTCCGGAAATACGTCTGAACTGATTCCACTTTTAGAATATGCAAAAAGATTCGGCATTAGGATAGTTGGAGTCACAGCTGGAGATACTAGTATTTTAGCGGAAACAGCGGACGTATTAATATTAATGCCAAAGTTGAATGAGGCTACACCGTCAAACCTAGCTCCTACAACTTCGTCTACAGCGATGTTAGCAATAGGTGATGCAATTGCTGTTTGTTTATTAACACTTAAAAATTTTCAAAAAGATGATTTTAAACAGTTACATCCAGGTGGTGCATTAGGTAAGCAGCTTTTGAAAGTTTCTGATTTAATGCGTACAAATATTCCAACTGTATATGAAAATACATCTATGAAAGATGTAATAATTCAAATTACAGCTATGTCTTTAGGTTGTGCTTGTGTTTTGAATTCAAATGGTGAAATCTCTGGAATAATTACTGATGGAGATTTGAGACGTCATATGCTAGATAACATCTTAAATAAAACAGCTAAAGATGTGATGAACCGTTCTCCTAAAATTGTAGATCATCGTGATTTTGCTGTTGAAGCCACTAAATTTATGAATGAAAATAAAATAACAAGTTTATTAGTTACTAGCAACGACGACAAAGTTCCTGTTGGGATACTACATATACATGATTGCTTGCGAGCAGGTTTATGCTGAGATGAATGTTAAAACTATTGCAAATATCTCTTTTTGTTTTGGTATATCTGTTTTAGCATTGCTTATTTTTTATATGGCAAAAAATGATAATAATCAAAAACATGATACGTATGAAGATAGTTCAGAAATAGAAATTTCATCTGCAGAAATTAAGTATTTAGATAAGCAAAAAAACATTTCTACTATAGAAGCTATAAAAGTTACAAAGAACGCTGATATGATAAAGGCAGAAGATATGCATTTCAAGATTTCGAAAGAAAGTGGGAATCTCATAATAAATGCAAAATCTGCAATCAAAGAAGCTGATGTAGTTTTATTTTCAGGAGATGTACGCGTCATTTTTGATGAGGAAACAACAGTTTCTATGAGCAAGGCTAAGGCAGTGTTAAACGAAAAAAAAATATATATAGATGTTCCTGTCACATTGAACGCTCAAGAATACTCTATAATAAGTGGAAAATGTAAGATTGATTGGAGTAGTAATGATGTTTTCTTTTGCAAAAATGTAAAAATGCATATTAATGACTCTACTTGCATTTGCGATAATGCTTTAGTTCATTTGTCTCTAGACACTTCAAAAAAATATAATTTAGATAGTGCTGTTTTAAAAAAGAATATTATCGCAAATCTACATGGATACAATATTCGTGCAACTGATAAGATGACTATATTAAAAGATAGAGTATATACGACAGGTAAGACTACAGTAGAATCGAAATACAAAACTGATAATTTCAAGTTAGATACGACTGATATGTTAGTTAATCTTGATAAAAATAAAAAAATTTCAAAAATATTATGCAAAAATTCATTTGTTTTTAGTACAAAAGATAATATTATCAAAGGAGCAAATGGTGTCTTAATAGGTGATAAAATTATTATAAGAAATAAATTGCAAGTTATTTCAAAAAATGGAGAGATAACTGGTGATTCTGGAGAATACGATTTACGAACGAAAAAGGCAAAAATCTTCACTACTTCTGGCGTATTTTTTCAGTCTAAAAAATGGAGTCGAATATGACAAATACGTTTAAAGGCGTCGCGTTAGAAAAAACTATAAATGGGAAAAAAATTCTGAATGGAGTTACAATTACAGCTAGCGCAGGAAAAGTTATTTCATTGTTAGGTCCTAATGGAGCAGGAAAAACAACGTGTTTTTCTATATTATGTGGATTAATAAAACCTACAAGTGGAGTTGTTTTGTTAAATGATCGTGATATAACTGATCTACCAATGTATAAAAGAGCGCGTCTTGGAATAGGGTATTTACCTCAAGAATCTTCAATATTTCGTGGACTAACCGTTGAGGAAAATATACGCACTGTTTTGGAATATAAATATAAAGATAAAAGAATACAGGAAGAAGAATTAGAAAGAGTAATGAGTATTTTTTCAATTACTCACTTAAAAAATGAAAACGCAGTTGTTTTATCTGGCGGTGAGAGACGTAGATTAGAAATTGCTAGGGCGATAGCGAATTCTCCGAAATTCTTGCTTTTAGATGAGCCTTTAGCCGGTATTGACCCAATTTCAATTGCTGATATGAAAAATATGATAAATCAGTTGAAGTCAATTGGTATTGGTGTAGTTATAACTGAACATAATGTACGAGATGTTCTAGATATATCTGATTATTCTTACATAATACATTCTGGTAATGTTATAGCTGAAGGAACGACAGAGGAAATTAAAAAAGACAAAAAAGCTATTTCTATGTATTTTGGTGAAGGTATGTTTTAAAAATATGCATTTGGTTACATGATATGAAAATTACTTATAAGCCTTTTTTGGTATATATTGTTTTACAATTATTTTCGTCAGTTTCTGCTGTAGGTAATCTGGAAGAAATCACTACTGACAATAATACGTATAGTGATACAGGTGAAGATGGCAATAGTGCTCTAGAAACTGAAAATATAAATGAAAAAAATGACGACAATGAAGAGAATACTGGTCATGATGAACAGAATGTAGATGAATCTAAATTACGGGATGAAAAATATTTAAAAAAAATAGCATCTGGAGAACGTATAATTTCAGTCGATGATATTGTCGAAAATGTGACTGAAGAAAATTTAGAAAAGTCAAAGTTAAAGGCAATAGAGAACGGGAAAGAAAAAGCCATATCTTATCTTTTACAATTAGTTGACCCAAACTCTCAATATGCAAAACAAGCTAACAACTGTATAGATAGCTATGAAATAAAATTCGAAAGATTCATAGATAATACTTATGAAGCTCATCTAGTGTACAATGTAGATATTAATAAGCTGAAAAACAAGTCTTATTATACCAAGTCAGTAATCTCAAACGATGAAATGAAATTTGATAAGTTAAAAAAAATAATTGGCACTGATGGTGGAATAATTGTTGTGAATGTAAATAATACGAAAACGGCACTAAATACATTTTTAGATAAATTAGATCACAATGGAATCGATCATATGTTGTACTCAATTTCTCACAATGAAATTAAGTTGTACGAGACAGATGAAATTCTGAAATTTTTACAAGAATCTAAGTATCATTTTTTCAGAGAAAATGAAAGTGATTAGGCATATTCCAAACGCGTTATCATTATTTCGGCTGTTTTCTCCAGTTTTGTTATATTACTTTATTCATAATGGATTAAATTGGCATTTTGTATTGTGTTTTTTAACTGCAGCAATTTCTGATTTTTTGGATGGATATATAGCTAGGAAATTTTCTATTACATCTCGTTCGGGGGCTATACTAGATCCTTTAGCTGACAAATCATTGATCGCTTTCTCTTTCATAATATTTTATTCAGTAGGATCAATGCATTTTTTAACGTTATTTGTTGTATTAGCTCGCGATTTAGGGATATTACTGTTTGTAGGATATATGCGAATAAAAAAAGTAAAGTTAAAATTCGCTCCGCTCTATTCTAGCAAGATAAATACAACTATCCAGCTAATTTTTATAGGGACTCTAACATTGAGTTTAGTGGTGAACAATCATGCAGAATATAGCTTTTTTAAAGAAATAATAGTCATTATTTCTACTGTAATTTCTGGTGTTGATTATTTTCGAAAAAAAGAGCAGTTTATTCAAAATGCGTAAATTAATTGCATGCGTAGATTCTAAGTTTGGAATTGCTAAAAATGATCAAATTCCTTGGGCTTTTAAGGACGATTTGAAGTTTTTTAGAGAGAAGACAATAAATCAAACTGTAGTGATGGGTACAAAAACTATGCTTTCTTTGCCAAATGGTTTTCTCGATAATAGAGAGAATTGTGTAATTTCATCAAAGCTTAGTTCCGCGAAAAATTGCAAAGTATTTAAGTCAATAAACGACTTTTTAAATGCATATGATGATTTCTGGGTAATAGGTGGAGCAAAAATTTACAATGAATTTCTAGCTTTAGATCAAATAGATTATGCTTTAATTACATTTGTAAAACATGACTATGCAGCTGATATTTTCTTGGATCAAAAATATTTAGCAAAATTTGAAAAGAAGATAGTCTTTGATAGTGCAAAATATAGCATTTTAGAGTATTCTAAAATTAATTAAAGAGGTTGTTTATGTTGAATATTGGATGCCATCTTTCTATTTCTTCTGGACTTGTTAATTTAGCAAAAAATGCATTAAAAATTGGAGCAAATACATTCCAGTTTTTTGTTAGAAATCCAAGAGGTGGTGGTGTAAGAGACTTTTCTAAAAATGAAATAGAAGTATTTAAACAAATTGCAATAGAAAATAACTTTGCAAAGTTTGTTGTACATGCGCCTTATACACTTAACTTGTGTGCTAAAGATCAAAAAATCGTAGATTTTACAAAAAAAGCTATGATCGAAGATATAAGAATTGTAGATAAGATTCCAGGTAATTATTACAACTTCCATCCAGGCTTCCACGTTGGCGCTGGTGTAAAAAAAGGAATGGATATGATTATATCTGCATTGCATGATATTTTAAAAGAAACAAAAAATACAAAAATTTTATTGGAAACAATGTCAGGAAAAGGTTCAGAAATCGGATCTAAGTTCGAAGAGATTTCAGAAATTATAAGAGGTGTATCTGAGCCCGATAAAATTGGAGTTTGCTTAGACACATGCCATATATTCGCAGCTGGATACGATATAGTAAATAATTTAGATACAGTTTTAGAAAAGTTTGATAAAATCGTTGGGTTAGAGAAATTATACGCGATTCATTTAAATGATAGCATGATGCCATTTGGTTCAAAGAAAGATAGGCATGCTTGTATAGGTTGTGGTGAAATAGGTAGTGACGCGCTTGTAAATTTTGTAAATAACAAAGCATTATATGGTACACCATTTATCCTAGAAACCCCGAATGATGAAATTGGTTATGCTAAAGAGATACAATTTTTTAAAAAAAACTATAATGGAAAGTAATGGAATAATTGGAATTGACGAAGTAGGTCGTGGCCCATTAGCTGGACCAGTAGTAGTATGTTGCGTATACATTAATGATCAGATAAAAATACCAGAAAAAATGATTATTCGTGATTCGAAAAAAATGACACCATTGCAAAGGAAGAAGGTTGTAGATTGGGCTAATGGAATTTCAAACGAAGATATTTTTCATTATTCGATAGCGGAAATAAGTGTTGAAAAAATCGATGAAATGAATATCCTTGAGGCAACTTTATTTGGAATGAAAACGGCATTTGAAAGTATAAAACAAGTTGTTCCAGAGTCGAATTATGATGTTATTTATGTAGATGGAAATATAGCTCCTGGACTGTGTACTAATAAGAGAGTTACACCTGTAGTCTCTGGTGATGACAAAATTTTGGCTATTTCTATCGCATCTATTATCGCTAAAGAGTATAGAGATGACATTATGCGCAAAATAGGAGCACAATTCCCTGAATATGGGTTTGAGAAAAATGTAGGATATGGTACTAAACAACATCTAGAAGCATTAAAAAAATATGGATATACAAAACATCATAGAAAATCATTTGCACCAATAAAAAACATGACGATTGATCAACAATACAGAGGATAAAAATTGATATGATTGATATTATTGAAACAGATATAGTATTCGAAAAAAACACATATGAAACTACGCCGATGATGCGTCAGTATTTTGATGTAAAAAGACGTCATCCAGATGAATTGCTTTTTTTCCGTATGGGCGATTTTTTTGAACTATTTTTTGAAGATGCAAAAATCGCTGCATCTGTATTAAATATTGCTCTTACAACTAGGAATAAACATAATGATGAGGATGTTCCTATGTGTGGAGTACCTGTTTCTTCTGTAGATTATTATTTATCAAAACTTATAAAAGAAGGCTTCAAAGTCGTTGTTTGTGATCAATTAGAAACTCCAGAAGAGGCAAAAAAAAGAGGTGGATATAAAGCTGTAGTAAAGCGTGATGTTATAAAAATTGTTACTCCAGGCACAATTACCGATGAGCCTTTACTCGGAGCAAAAAACAATAATTTTTTGATGTCTATATTTCCTAATTTAAATTCAAAGAAAGGAAAAACCGATATTAGCTTTGCTGTAATTGATATTTCTACTGATGAATTTTATGTGAATACAGTTGATGTAGACGATTTTTTAAATTCGTTATGTATGTTTTCTCCTAAAGAAATTTTGATTTCTGATAAATTTTGTGAAACTTCATGGTTTAAGCAAATAAAACTTAATACTGATGCTAGTATTACAATTTTGTCTGACTCAAAATTCAATTATATCAATGAAAAAAAACGTTTAGAGAAGTATTTTAGTGTTTCTACTTTAGACAGTCTTGGCATTGTAAATCAAAATGAAATTAGCGTATGCGGTTCGATTGTTGAGTATGTTCAAATTACGCAATGCGGTAACGTTCCGCAGCTTTCATTTCCTAAAAAAATAAAGTTTTCTGAGTTTATGATTGTAGATGCATCAACCATGAGAAATTTAGAAATAGTTTATCCAAATTCTCCTACAGGAAAGTCTTTACTACAGGTACTGGACGATACTGTTACAGCTTTTGGTGGTAGAATGTTTGCATCAAGACTAGTGTCTCCTTTAACAAATATAGACGCTATAAACGCTAGATTGAATTCTGTAGATTTTTTTATAGAAAACTTTGATGTAGCTAGTCGCATTAGCGAAATACTCAAGAAATGTCCAGATATTGAAAGAGCTTTGGTTAGGTTGAAATTTGGCAAGGTTTCAGCTAGAGACTTGTGGTGTATAAGAGAAGGGCTTCGTCGATGGTACGAAATTAAAAATATTTTTTCATCATATAAACACATTAAATTTGATAATAAAATTTCATTGTCTTGTTTGTTTGATTTTTCTGATATTTTGGAAAAACTTCACAATAGTTTGGAAGAAGAAATTCCAGTAACAAACAGTATAGGGAAGGTAGTAAAAAATGGTTTTTCGAATAAATTAGATGAAATTCGAGAAATTAGGAATAATAGTCATAATTTGATTGCGTCTCTACAGCTCAAATATTCTACTAATTCTGGAATATCAAATTTAAAAATCAAAAACAATAATATTTTAGGTTGGTATATAGAAATTCCACTTTCTCAGAAAAGTAAAATATCTAACGAATTTATACATAGACAAACTCTGGTAAACTGCGTGAGATATGTTACTGATGAGCTAATAGATTTGCAGTTGAAACTAAATCAATCTGATGCAGAATTAGCTAGGATAGAAAATGAAATAATTTTATGTCTTATAAATGATGTCATTTCAATTAGTGAATATATACATCAACTAATAGAATTTTTATCAATTTTAGACATTGCGATATCTTGCGCGAAATTAAGTAAAGAAAGAAATTATGTGCGTCCTCATCTTGTTGAAGAACCCTTATTAGAAGTTCATAAAGGTCGTCATCCTGTACTAGATTTAGTAGTAGATGCATATGTACCTAATGATTGTACATTATCAGCGGAATCAAAATTAAGCTTATTAACAGGACCTAATATGGCTGGAAAAAGTACATATCTAAGACAAAATGCTTTGATAATTCTCATAGCTCAAATAGGTTTTTTTGTTCCAGCGGAGAGAGCAAATATAGGTATTACAGATAGGTTGTTTAGCAGAATAGGGGCATCTGATGATATTGCAAAGGGCAGATCAACATTTATGGTCGAGATGATAGAAACAGCTACCATTTTAAACCAGGCTACAGAAAAATCTTTTATAATATTAGACGAGGTAGGCAGGGGAACATCTACATACGATGGTTTAGCGATTGCATGGGCAGTTGTTGATCATTTAAATAACTACAATAAATCTAGAGTTATTTTTGCTACACATTATATGGAGCTTACGAATATAATGAAAGAAATTCCTTCATTAAAGTGTCAAACATTGAAAGTTCAAGAATGGGCTGGAGATGTAATTTTCCATCATTCTATAATTGATGGTATTGCAGATAAATCATATGGAATTCATGTCGCGAAATTAGCAGGTTTACCTAGAAATGTAATTTGCAGAGCAAAAGATTTACAAAAGAAGTTTGAAAGCGATTCAGCTTTCTCTGTAAAAAACAAGCAATTGTCAATTTTTGATACTGAAGAAAGGGAAGAAAATCGTATAGAAAGCTATTACCAAAAAATAATATCTGAAATTAATCCAGACGAAATGACACCTAAAGACGCTTTGGAATTTTTATATAAATTAAAAAAACAATTAGTTTCATGAAAGTATATATACTTCCATGAACGACATGTTATTTATAAGAAACAAATATGGTGGGCACAGCAGGGATCGAACCTGCGACCACTACGATGTCAACGTAGTGCTCTACCTCTGAGCTATATGCCCTGACAAAGATATTTTTATTATACATTTTCTTTTTACATATTGCAATATGCGTTATAAGTTCGTGCCCTTATTTAAAATCTTCTTCTGTATACCATACTGTAACCAAGACAAAGGATCTATCGAAAATAGAAACAAAATACTTAAACAGTTCCTGGGGAAAGGAACTAATTTCGACTTGATTTCAAATGAGCAAATCTGTGCCATCCAGAATAAGATTAATCATAGACCGATGAAACTCCTAAACTGGGACTCTCTACTCAGTCCATTACCAAATCGTTCAGATTGTCGCTTTAATCTGCCACTCAAGAATTTAGTTGATTTTAGATAATATCTTCAATATAATTGTATAAGTTTTTTGCGCCAGTAGCTCAATTGGATAGAGCGTTAGACTACGGATCTAAAGGCTGTGGGTTCGACTCCTGCCTGGCGCACCATTTCCTTATACGAGAGTCGTGTGTTTGTAACATTAGTTTTCCTTTTTTTAACGGTATTTCTTCTCATAAAGTTAAATAGTGTCATTGGAACTCGTATTGGCCATCAAACAAGCGATGATGAAAAGACAGCGATCAATGCTGTTTTCTCAGTAGTAAATCTTGACAAGAATATATCAGATTGTGAATCTGTTGATGAAAAAATAACACTTCTTATGGCAATAATGCCAAATTTTTCTGATTCTGACTTTAAACGAAAATCTAAAATGGTTTTTGAAATAGTTTTTAATGCTTACGCACAAGGCAGAGCAGATGAAATTGAAGGATTAGTGACACAATCGATGTATAAAGCTTTTGATTTAGCAATAAAAGATAGAAACAAAAATCAACATGTAGTTGATGGAAAAATAGAAAGCTTAAACACTCCTGAAATTTCTGATATTAAGATTATCGAAGATAAAGTGTCTATATATGTAAAATTTGTTAGTGAGCAAACAAATATTACAAAAGATGCGTTCGGAAATATAATAGAAGGAGATCCTAATTTTGTAGACAACATAAGTGAGACTTGGGTTTTTGAGAAGAAACTTAAAGACAAAGGCAATAAATGGCTACTTGCAGAAATAATACCTGAATGATAAATCTACATCAGTTCTTATTTACACTTTCTTTACAATTATATAGTCAAATATGATTATATCTATTTTTAGGTAATTTATAAAGATAAAAGAGGTTGTTAAAAATGTCGTTGCTATTACCGCATGAATTCAATATGGTTATGTCAATAAAACCATCAACTTCCCCGGCTTTGTTTATTGGAGCTACTGGAGATGGAGATATAGGAAAGATGTTCACTCAGACGATATCTGATAAGAATTACCAAAATATGCAAGTTATACTGTTCACAAAACGCACACTTGCGCATAAGCGTGACGATTATGTAAGTTCTGGGAAACTTACGGCAGGCGCAATAAGCACAAATACAGTGGTTGTAGCATTACCATCAACAGATGCAGACGTAACATTGAATAAATGTGCATTTAACGGTACATTAATAAAACAAATTACAATCGCGAGAACAGGATATTATGAAGGTACAGTCACTCCTATAATTGTTGATACATATGAAAGTTGTACAATTGGTAGTGTCGTAAGTTACAAAATAGAACCGCAATCTATAACAGTTTTCGACTTTTTTTATCAAAAACTTACAATTGAGCATGGTGTTGGTGATTTGGCTACAAATAAACTCACAGGATCAAAAGGGGTTACATTAGATTTAAATTTAAAATCTGTAAAATAATAATCAAGCAACGTGAATAGATTAAATTTATTTGATAGTTTTTGCTACGATTATGAAGATGGAAGTGTATCAAACTATCTAGAAAAATCGATAACAAACAATATTAAGGATATACTCCAAAATAAAGCTACCATTGGATTAGAACAATTACCATTTAACTTTGGAATAAAAGATATTTCAGGCCAAACTACTTTTGGGGAAGAAATAAAATTACAGCTAGAATCATATATAGAGGAACGAATAAAACTTTTTGAACCAAGAATAGTGTTTGTTTCTGCGAATATAAAACAACCTAAAACTTATGGCTATATATTGGTTGAAATATGCGGAAAATACGTAAAAAACAACGATCAAAATGACTACTTAGCTTTTTTCGAATTATAAAACAACGATGGCTGGGGGACCTGGATTCGAACCAGGGTTGCCCGGTCCAGAGCCGGGAGTTCTACCGCTAAACTATTCCCCAATATGTGAAAAATCAATGAAGAATTACAATATCGATAAATTCAACAAATCTTACTGGAATTATATATTACAAATTCGATACATGCAAGTCTTGCATGTATAAGTTCAAGCACATCGCAGATTAAAAGTAGGATCCGAACGGAGTGATTGCTAGGAGAGTCGAAAGATCGGAAATTATTGACATATAATTTAATTTTATTTTTTTAAAGAATAACACAACTATAAAAGAATAAATTAAAAAGGCCAAAAAGTACAGTCATTTATCAATGGAATAACGAAGCATGATAGATACGTTTTTGATTATGGGGATGTCTATTTCGAGGATTGCAGCACATTTAAATCGCTCCAAATCAACTATTTCTGAAGAAAATCATTCGGTTTATCGCCTTAATGTGCCGATATTTTGCTAAAGTGAGATTTGTGTAAGGTATATATTTTTAAAACCAAGCCAATATTAACTGTTTATCAATAACAAAAAAGTATAATAAGCATAATTATCGCTTTATTCTTTGGAGCTTAAATTATGAATAAAAAAAAACAAAACGCAAATAAAGGTGCAACAATAATTGAATACGCATTAATTGCAGGATTAATAGCAGTTGTAGCTATAACCGCAATGAATAATATCGGTTCGTCAGTACAAAGCAAGTTTTCCGCTGTTGCCTCTACGTTGTCAAGTGCTGGAACAAGTGTTTAATAATCATAAAAATTGCGATATACGAATATGCATACATCAAACTTTAAAAACTCTGGTGTAGCATTGTTGGAATACAGTTTACTAATAGCGCTTATTGTTGTAGTATCGATGAGCACTATTAATAAACTTGGCGTTTCGATAGAAAAAAAAACACAACAAATGAACGAAGATTTTCCTATTACACAAAACAAATAAATGAAAAATTTTTCGAAGGGAATAATATTCGAAGAAATTGCGTGTAAATATCTTAAATCTCTTGGGTACATAATTTTAGCAAAGAGATTTAAGAGAAGTTGCGGAGAAATAGACGTTATTGCAAAAAACAAAAACTTAATTACTTTTATTGAAGTAAAGTTTAGAAAAAACGTTGAATATGCAGCATATGCAATTACAGAAAGACAAAAGCAACGTATAATTCAAACTGCTGAAATATTTATTCAAGAAAATGAAAATACATCAAAAAATTGCGATTTTAGATTCGATGCAATACTTTTCTCTCAAACAAGCATCCAGTATATAAAAAACGCTTTCTATACGTAGAAAATTCAACAATTCGCTAGAGATTCTATCGCTGAACTCACTATAGTTTTCATATCTAACTGTAAATTTTCTGCATACGATAAAGTAGTAACTATTCTGTGAATATTTGAAGGATTGCTTGTTTGCAATAATCTTTGTATAAATTTAATAAAAAATAATCTTACAATTTTTGTATGATCTTTTAGTTTGCGTGATTCATACATTTTTAGAAACTTTTGTAAAGCTTGTTCTTTTTGTTTTTTTTGAACGAGATTAAATATATCTTCAAATTCACGATACACGTCAACAAAATCATTTTGAACTATATACTCGATAATATCAATTGATCCATCTGAAATTTCTATTATTTTATCTATATCTATATCTTTATATTGATATTTAAAATTTTTGATTACAGCCTGAATTTCTGTAGAATCCAAAGGCTGAAAATGTAAATGGGTACACCTCGATATTAGTGTACCAGGAATATTTGAAATATCACTAGATATTAAAATTATAGTAGTATCAATTGGAGGTTCTTCGAACGTCTTAAGCATAGCGTTAAATACATTTTTATTTAGTCTCTCTATTCCATCAATTAATAGAACTTTTTTTTTCTTAATTATTGGTTTTTTGAAAATCTTTATAACAAAATCTCTATATGTATTTATCGATATATCTTCATCATATGTAGATATGAAAACAAAATCTGGATGCATTCCCTTATTCATCATATCAGACACAATATCTCTTTCATAACAAAGAATATACTCTTGAAGAACCTGTTCGCCTAATATAAATTTAGACATTTCCATCGCAATTTTTTTCTTTCCTATTCCAGATTTTCCACTAAAAAGAAAAGTACGATTAGTTTTTTGATTTTTAAGGATATTGCATATATCTTGAATCTGTTTTATATGCCCGACTATACAATCTGTTCCCATTGTTAATACTAACCATTTATTAATCAATCGTGAAATATTATAAAAAAAAATCGGAGATTTGTGTATGAAAAAAATCGCAGTTGTAACTGGTGGAACAAGAGGAATAGGTAAAGCTATCTCTATAGAATTAGTAAACAATGGATATCAAGTATTTGCTATTTATGCAAATAACCATGAGGCAGCAAAACAACTAAAAGATCAATTTGGAATAAACGTCATATCATGTGATGTTTCTGACTATCAACAGTGTGAACAAGTTATATGTGACATAAAAAAACAGTGTGGACAGTACGTTTCAGTTCTTATAAATAATGCTGGAATTACACGAGATCGCATGTTTCACAAAATGAGCACATCAGAATGGCATGATGTTATTTCAACAAACCTAAATTCGGTCTTTAATATGACTAGAGCCGTAATAGAAGATATGCGTGAAAATTGCTTTGGACGAATAATAAATATGAGCTCTGTAAATGGAATCAAAGGACAAATTGGACAAGTAAATTACTCAGCAGCAAAGGCAGGGATTATCGGATTCACAAAAGCATTAGCACAAGAAGTTGCAAGCAAGGGAATTACAGTAAATGCAATCGCACCTGGTTACATAGATACAGAAATGACAACATGTATAAAACAAGAAATCAGAGAATCTATAACAAAAACTATTCCTGTTGGTAGATTTGGATATGTTGAAGAAATAGCAAATACTGTGTTATTCTTATTAAATGAAAAATCGTCTTTCATTACAGGCGCTACGCTTAATATTAATGGAGGACAATATTTATAATTTTGGTGTTTTTTTATGAAAGATAGAATCTTTGAGACTTTTGTAGGCTTTGCTGTGTTATGTTGTTCAGTCTGGTTTTTTATTTTTTCTTATAATAGATCAAACTGGCATGATACATCTGGGTACACACTGGTAGCAAGATTTGACAACGTGGATGGTATTTCCAAAGGAAGTATTGTAAAAGTAAGTGGTGTAAAAGTAGGAGTTGTTACAGATATACGAATTGATGAGCAATCTTATTTAGCGAAGATATCAATGAATATAGACAACTCCGTAAAGTTACCAATAGATTCAGAAGCTGTTGTTTCTTCTGAAGGAATTCTCGGTGGGAAATACATATCATTAACCGTTGGAAATGATGAAGCTTTATTAAATGATAAAGATGAAATTGTTCAAACAAGAGGTGGGCAAAATTTAGAATCGCTAATAGGAAAATTTTTATTATCACCAAAACAACAAGAACAATAAATCAGACATGATTAGTCAAAAAAAATCTGGATGGATAGTTTTAGAAAAACCAGAAAACATCTCATCAAATAAATGCATGTGCAAACTCCGGTCTATTTTAAAACAAAAGACCGGATATGTCGGGACGCTTGATCCATTTGCACAAGGAGTTTTACCTATAGCAATTGGTGACGCATGCAAATTCATTCAATTTGTTAATGATGCAAAAAAAGAATATATCTTTTCTATAAAATTTGGAGAAGAAACAAACACGCTCGATAGAACTGGAATCGTTGTTCAGTATAGCGACAATATTCCAAGAATAGAAGAAATATCTAATGTTTTAAAGCTATTTCTTGGAGAGATTGAGCAAACACCTCCAATTTTCTCAGCTGTTAAGGTAAATGGAGTTAGAGCTTACAAGCTCGCAAGAAAAGGCAAAGAAAATATAGAAATAAAAAGCCGGAATGTTAATGTTTTCGAACTAGAGATTCTACAAGACAATCTCATACAAGAGAATACTGTTACACTAAGATGTATGTGCTCAAAAGGCACATATATTAGGAGCCTAGCGAGAGATATAGCAAACCATCTAAATACTTGCTCGCATGTTGTATATTTGAGACGCACTTTTGTAAATTTTATAGATTTATCTAATCCTCTGTCATTTGACAAACTCAGTAGCGTTGAATATAATGGGAAAATTGAGCAATTTATTCTTCCTTGTGAAAGCGCGCTGGACGACATCCCGGCTTTAACTTTGGATGAGCAGGTTGTCTCAAGACTGCAAAAAGGACAACGTGTTTTCTTAGAATCACTAGAAACATCTACGGATGGATCAAAATTTAAGATTCTTGGAAAGCATAGCAATGTTTTTTATGGCGTTTGTGAAACAGATAGCGACGGAAAAATATTAGTCCCTTTGCGTATGATAGTTTAATTATTTGGAGAAAAAAGATGTCGATAACTTTAGAACAAAAAAAAGAAATCATTTCTAGATTTGCAACACACGACGGAGATACAGGATCACCTGAAGTTCAGATTGCTATATTAACAGCAAAAATAAATCTATTAAGCTTACATTTGAAAGAACACTTAAAGGATTTTCATTCAAGAAGAGGGTTACTTGGAATGGTAAGTAAGCGTAGATCATTATTAGATTATCTAAAAAGAAAAGACAAACAAAGATACTTTAATATCGTAAAAACTTTAGGATTGAGAAGATAATTTTAGGAAATTTAAATGGAAATCAGGAAAGAAATAATCTGGGGCGGAAAAGTTTTATCTATAAGCACAGGGAAACTCGCAAAACAAGCGACTGGATCTGCTTTAGTTAGTTATGGTGATACAGTTGTTTTATGTACAGTTGTAGCATCAAACGAAGTAGGTGAAGATCAAAGTTTTTTCCCTTTAACTGTAAATTATATAGAAAAAGCTTATTCTGTCGGGAAAATACCAGGAGGTTTTAACAAAAGAGAAGGGAAACCTTCCGAAAGAGAAACCTTAATTTCTAGGTTAATTGACAGGCCGTTACGTCCATTGTTTCACCCTGATTTCAAAAATGAAACTCAGATAATTTGTACAGTTCTGAGTTTTGATAAAGAATGCAATTCTGATATTGCGTCAATTATTGGTGCATCTGCAGCTTTAGCTATCTCTGGTTTACCTTTTACAGATATTGTTGCTGCTGTAAGAGTAGGTTTGCGAGATGGAAAATTTTTCATAAAAACAAATAGCGAACCATCGGATAATCTTGTAGAAGATTTGGATTTAGTTATAGCTGGAACTAAAAATGGCATACTGATGGTGGAGTCAGAAGCAAAAGAATTATCAGAAAAACAAATGCTTGATGCATTAAAATTCGGACATGAAGCAATACAGCCAGTGATAGAATTGATAAATAATCTAGTATCTGAATACAATGTTGAACGCTGGAATATTGAAGAAAAGAAACCAATAAATGAATTAAATGATTATTTTAATCAGTCATGTATACAGGAAGAAATCTGCTTAGCTTACTCGCTAAAAGAGAAAAAAAAGAGATACGCAGCTCTTGATAAAATTTTAAAAGATACAATTGAATTTTTCAAAAAACAAAACAACACTATTTCTGAAAATATAATAGCATCTTTTTTCCATGATGTTTGTAGCGATTATGTAAGATCAAAAATTCTAAATGATGGAGTAAGAATTGATGGACGAAAACACAATGAAATTCGTCCTATATCATGTGAACTAGATATTTTACCTAAAGCCCATGGATCTTCTATTTTCTGCAGAGGAGAAACTCAGGTTTTAGGCATTTGTACACTTGGTACAGTTGCGGATGAACAAATAGTAGATGGATTATGCGGTGAGTATAATGAAAAGTTTTCATTGCATTATAATTTTCCACCGTTTTCTGTTGGAGAAATTGGGCGCTTAGGTGCACCTGGACGAAGAGAAATAGGGCATGGCAAACTTGCATGGAGAGCTATTCATCCTATTATTCCAAATCAAGTAGATTTTCCTTACACTATTAGAAGTGTAACAGAAGTGCTTTCGTGTAATGGATCTTCTTCAATGGGGACAGTTTGCGCAACATCTATGGCATTGATGGCCGCAGGTGTTCCGATAAAAAAAGCTATAGCAGGAATTGCTATGGGATTGATTCACACAGATGACCGTGATGTTATTTTGAGTGATATTATGGGAGACGAAGATCATCTTGGTGACATGGATTTCAAAGTTGCTGGCACAAAAGATGGAATCACCGCTCTCCAGATGGATATAAAAATTTCAGGTATTTCTTTTGAAATTTTAGAAAAAGCATTACAACAAGCTAAAGATGGAAAAGAATACATATTAGGAGAAATGAATAAAACAATTTCTGAATCAAGACCAAAATTAAGTAAAAATGCTCCTCGTATACAAGTTATATACATAGATAAAAATAAAATAAGAGACGTTATTGGTCCAGGTGGAAAGGTTATTAAAGACATAATAGAAGAAACCGGGGCAAAGATAGATATAGAGGACTCAGGAAAAGTTGTTGTTGCATCTCCATGCCTTGATTCTTTGAATCTAGCATTACAAAAAATCAACTACATAGCAGGAGAACCTGAAGTTGGTGAAATTTACAGCGGAAAAGTCGTGAAAATAACTGACTTTGGTGCTTTTGTAAACTTTTTTGGAAGGGATGGATTGATACATGTAAGTGAATTTGATGATAAACGTGTAGAATCTGTATCTGATTATGTCAAAGAAGGACAAACCATTGAATTTATGTTTATGGGAGTTGAACGTGGAAAATCAAAGCTAAGTTTGAAAGCTCTACGTAAAAAGAAAAATAAATAAGTGGTTTTTTTATGTTATTAAATAAGTTAGAAATTTCTGGAAAAACTGTTTGGCCTATATTTGAAGGCGGTAGAGGAATTTGTGTTTCTACAGGAGTCACAGCAGGAGCTTTTGCTAAAGAAGATTGTGTAGGAACGATTTCTGGTGTAAACCCTGATTTTTTTAATGAAGACGGAATTTTGCAAAATTGCATTTATAATGGAAAAACAAGAGCGGAAAGACAACGAGAACTTATTGAAGCGGCAATAAAAGGCGGTATTGATCAAGCAAAAATTGCACATGATATGTCGTGTGGAAAAGGAAGAATTCACTTCAATGTTTTGTGGGAAATGGGTGGATGTGAAGAGATTTTAACTGGAGTTTTAGAGAAGACGAAAGGTTTAATCCACGGCGTTACATGCGGCGCAGGTATGCCGTATAAACTTGCTGAGATTGCAGCAAATCATAGTGTGTATTACTATCCAATAGTATCATCTGCTAGAGCTTTTAGTGCTTTGTTTAAAAGATCATATAAGAAATTCGTTGAATTTCTTGGTGGCGTCGTTTACGAAGACCCTTGGCTTGCTGGTGGACATAACGGGATTTCGAACACAGAAGATCCTAATAAGCCAGAAAGACCTTATGAACGATTAGTAAAATTGAGGGAACTTTTAAGAGAGTTTGCGTTAGATAATATTCCAATCATTTTAGCCGGTGGTGTTTGGAATCTTTCAGAGTTTAAAGATTATATAAACAACGAAGAAATTGGAAATATAGCATTTCAATTTGGAACAAGAAGTTTGTTAGTTAAAGAAAACCCAATTGCAGAAAAATGCCAAGAAAAACTGTTATCATTAAAAAAAGGAGATATTCTACTAAATCAGTTAAGCCCTACCGGGTTTTTCTCATCAGCTGTAAAAAATAAGTTTTTAACAGATTTAATAGAATTAAATAACAGACAAATTTACCATTCAGAAGAAGGAACAGAAGAATTGGTATGTAATGGAAGGGTTTTCAAAATTTCAGCAACAGATGCGGAAAAAGCGAAGAAATACATAAATGATGGTTTTTCTGAATTAATGATAACTCCAGATAATTCTGTAGTTTTTGTAACAAAAGAGCAATCTGAAAAAATCAGAAAAGATCAAAGAGATTGTGTAGGCTGCTTAAGCGCTTGTAGATTTAGTAGTTGGAGTCAAAAAAATGGAACAACAGGAATAATTCCTGATCCAAGAAGTTTTTGTATTCAAAAAACATTGCAAGATATATCACACAACGGAAACGTTGAAGATAATCTTTTGTTTTGCGGCCATTCAGGCTATAGATTTGCTGATGATCCTTTATATAAAAATTGCAATATTCCATCTACAAAAGAATTAATTGAAAATATTTTATTGGGTAATTAATTTTTTTTTATAAAAGCACTATTATAATTAGATATTAATTATTTATAGCTTTTGTTATGGGAAAAATAAAAAAAATGTTTTCAAGTATTGTTGTTTTTACTGATAAAAATACAATATGCTATATAGGGATTTTGTTATGTTGCTTTTGTCTTTTATTAATTACTGAAAATAAATCTTACTCTAACCAGATTATTAAAAATTTTGAAAACGAATCTAAAAATATAGTTTTAAAAAAGACAAATAATGGATTAATTCTACCGCTAATTCCTAATGACTTAGTTTCTACATCTATACGAAATGATTCATTTTGGGAAGGACATGTTACAAACTTCATTACAAAACATGTTAAACCAGGCGATAAAGTTATAGAATGCGGAGCTCACATCGGATATTACACAACTTTACTTGGAAAAATTGTTGGGAAAAATGGACATATCTACAGTTATGAAGCAAATGACGAAGTTTTTTGGTTTGCTGATACTGCTGTTAAAATAAACGACATGACTGATATTGTAACTTTAAAAAATTTGTGTGTATCAAATAACAATGGATACACAAATTTTAATTGTTTCGACAAAGGAACACATTATAACGAATTAAGCAACATTGGAGCTTCTTGTTTATCTTTTCATAACGATAAAGATCTTGACCATAACTTCCATACTAAATCTGTAAAAACAATTAAGTTAGATGATGATATAAATACTGATTTACACAATAAAATTAATTGGATAAGAATGGATATAGAGGGAGCTGAAATCTTAGCACTTGAAGGAGCACAAAATATACTTAGATCTTCTAAAGACATAAAAATCATAATGGAATTCTCTACAAAAATGTTAAATCGATACGGAAAGGCTGAGTCATTAATTCGTTTTTTGTTTGATGAAGGTTTTTCTGCATATTTCATATTGAACAATGGAGAAACGAGTCAGAAATTATCATTTGATGATCTTATGAAAGTTGATGATCTATCTGATATCTATTTATCTAGAGATTAATTAGGTATATCAATAAATATACACTTTACTTTTGAGAACATATCGAATTATGTATAGAAAAAATTCTAAACTTACTTTGAAAATCGGAAAAAAGATACTCATCTGTTCCTGTAAGGAACGTTTGAGTATTAAGCTCCGTCAATTCTTCAGCTAGATATCGCCTTTTATTATTATCTAATTGCACCATGATATCATCTAAAAGCAAAATAGGCACACCGCTTCTAAACGTCTTATAAATCCTAATAGCAGCAAGTATTAATGAGATAAGCATGGATTTCTGTTCTCCAGAAGAACAGTTTTGAGCATTTATCCTGTCATTTTTCTTTATTTCCCAATTTGTTCTCATTACACTATAATTTGTAATACCTCTATCTTTATCACTTAATCTACTTTTAGCTAGAACATCAATTATATTCATCATTTTTTCGTCATCTTGAGCATTATATATAATGCTTTCTAAATTTCCATTTAATGTAATATTAGGTCTTAATAAGTCGGAACAATTTGCTAAAAGTGTTTTATGTAATATTTCTAAAAACTCTCGTCGTTTTGAATCAATTTTTATAAAAAGTTCTGCTAATTTTAACTCTATTGAACTTAGCCAATTATTATCATAATTATTCAACATTATGTGCATACGTTCTTTTTGTAATTTTTTTGTATACTGTATTCTAAAATGATGCTTAGGATCAATTCCACTTACTAAGTGATCAAAAAATCCTCTTCTTAAAGAAGATTGTCCTGTTATAAATTCACTCATCTGTGGAGTAACCCACAAAAACCAGACCATCTTTTCGAATTCATCTAATGTTTTTATTTGAGAATAATCGATTTCACCTTGCCTTTTATCCTTAATAAAATAAGTTGATAAAATTGAGTTACAATCACAATTTCTAAGAGCTGCTTCAATCCTAAAACCACTATTTGCGTCTAAATTTTTTAGTTCATCTAATGAAGCTTTTCTAATTCCTTTAGTATTAGATAACATAGATATAGCTTCAAGAACGTTCGTTTTTCCTGCTCCATTTTGTCCAATGAAAATTACAAAATTTGAATCTACATTTATGTCTAAAAACCTATATGATCTGAAATTTTTCAGACAAAGTGACGTAATTTTTCCGCACATATAAACTTTATAATAACAATGAAATAACAACGAAAACTGGTAATAATATGCAACTGGAAATTAATATATACTTTAAAAATCCAGGCATACAAACACCATTACTTACAGCTATTGATTTTACTACGAAATTAGGAGCGTTTCCAATGTAAGTTAATCCACCCATAAAGACAGATGACATCACTATTGCCTTTAAAATATTTGCATGCTCTCCCATCAGCTTTATAGCGTCTCCACCAGCCATATAAAAGAAAATTAGAAATGTAGGAGAATTATCTAATAACGATGACAAAAGTCCACATCCCCAAAAAGCTTTCAGTGTACTCATTTCTCCATGTGGAGCTATAAACTTAAAAATATATGAAAATGGACCATCAATCCCTAATGCAAGCATATCTAGAAGAGGAGCCACTGTAATAAAAATAGCTAAAAATATCTCAACTACTTCAATTAACGGAGCATACGAAAATTCATTCTTTTGATGTGCAATTTTAGAATAAAACTTTCCACCTAAAATACATATTCCAAGAAGAATTGAATCTCTTATAACAGCTCCTTTATTTAGAGAAATCCCTAGTATTTCAAAATTTTCATTTGATCTACAAAATACCAAGCTAGCCAAAATTGCAATTAAGAGAATAATATTTCGTTTTCCATGCAAAGTAACGATAGAACCAGGCCCATGCCTAAGTTCGCCTTCTTTAGTCGAATCCTCTTTGTTCCATAAATATTTATCTATAATAAAGAAAACACAACACAGAGAAATAAGTATCAAAAACAGATAATGCCATAAATTTTTAATTGGCCAAAAAAAATCCATTCCTTCAAGGTAACCTATATACAAAGGAGGATCTCCTATCGGAGAAGCTACACCACCTATATTTGCAATAAGTAATATAAAAAACATTATAACATGCGTTCTATATTTTCTATGCTCGTTAAGTCTTAACATAGGTCGTATCAACAATGACGCAGCACCAGTTGTACCTATCCAACCAGCTAGAACAGATCCCAAAAATAGAAATAATGAATTAGTAAGAGCTCCATGTCTGATTTTTGGAAAATCAACAAAAATACCTCCTGTTACAATAAATAGAGACGCTATTAATAATATAAAAGGAATATAATGTTTCAACAAAGATTCACAAACAGAAAAACTCGCTACTGTTACACCATTACATAACACTTGCATGAATACATAAATAATACTCCAAGCGAATAAAATTCTTCTAGAATTTTTATGCCAAAAATTTCCATTTATAAGCGGCCAAAATGATATAGACAAAATAATACCTAAAAACGGAATCGCTTCATATATGTTATGTACTATATTTGTTTCGTGCATTTTTACACATCACTAATCGTATTTTTTAGGTTTCTCTGAGAGTTCAAAAAGTCAAGAGCTCCTTGTAATATGTAAGTAGAAGCCATCTTGTCTATTATTTTTGATCTTTTAGACCTAGACAAATCCGCCTCTATTAGTACGCTATTTGCTATTTTCGTCGAAAACCTTTCATCCCATTTTACTAATAATATACTAAATAAATCTTTAATTGCTTCAATAAAAATAGACACTTTCTCACATTGTTTACCAGTTCTACCGTTTGTTTCTAAAGGCCATCCATAAATAATTAAACACGGCTTATAATAATCGACTATTTTCTTTAATTCATCTATATCACGCTTGATTGATGTTCTTTTAATCACAGTGACTGGATTAGCTATTAACCAAGTCATATCAGATACACTAATTCCAATAGTTTTATCCCCAACATCTAAACATAAAATGCGATCTTTTTGATAGCACTGAATTATTTTGTCAATATTATCTTTCATAAAAAAACAATCTCAACTTTATCATTTTTTTAATTATAACTGGATTATCATAAGAGTAAAGAGAATTTTATCAGGAGACAAAAATGGCGTTGACAAAAAAATCTATAGAAATGTTAATAGATTTACTAGACGTAAGAATTAGTTCTTTTTTAATTCAAGACTCAGATGATTCTAAAGAGTTAGCAAGACTAAAAAAATGCAAAAAAGAACTTGAAAAAGTTATTCAAATAATGATAGAAAACAGGGCATAATAAAATTACAAATTTTTATTATTAAAACAAACACTATGCTAACCTTTTACAGCACCAGCTATTAATCCTGATATAATCTTTTTTTGAAAAATTATAACCAAAGTAATTAGAGGCAAAGTAACAAACACACTTGCGGCCATAATTATCCCCCAAGGTAGTTCATGTTGAGATGCTCCACTAAAAAGAGCCATTGCCACAGGAATTGTTCTAGCTCTATTTGTCATAGTAAAAGTCAACGCAAAAAGAAACTCATTCCAAGCTGCGATAAAAGCCAATAAACCAGTTGTAACCATTGATGGAGAAATTATAGGCATAAAAATTTTAAAAAGTATTTTCAACTTTCCTGCTCCATCTATTACTGCAGCTTCCTCAATTTCTGTAGGAATATTTTTCATAAAACTTGTTAACACCCATACAGAAAATGGAACACTTATCATCATATAAGATATTATAAGAGCAGTTCTAGTATTGTATAAATTAAAAACACTAATAACCTCAAACATCCCTGACAATACAGCGACATGCGGTAAGGTCGTACACCCTAACATAGCTAGTAAAGCTACACGTCTACCCTTAAACTTCTCTCTAGCTATCGGATAAGCTGCAAGTAAAGCAACTATTAATGCTATTCCAGATGTCACACTCGCCACAATTACAGAATTAAATAACGAGTAACAAAAAGAGGAATCTCTACACACATCAATATAATTTTGGAAAGTTATATAATTTGGTATTAAATTTGTTGAAAATATCTCTATAGGACTTTTCAAAGAAGACACAACTGTCCAGTAAAATGGAAACAAGCACCAAACACAAATTAAAACATACATAAACACAAACATAGATTTAAGTAAGTTTTTTTTTATTTTCCATCTTGTAATTCTATTAATTTTCATTGTTACCTAAACGTACTCCGTTTTAGAAAATTCTTCCTTTTTCCCACTTTTAAGAGATATGTAGAAAATACCAATCAATGCCACAACAAATAAAAGAAATGTTGCTGCAGTAGACCCATAACCTATATCAGCGTAATCAAATAGATGCCTTCGAACAAAAACAGACATAGTCGATGACGCACTATTACCGCTAGTCATCATATACACTAAATCAAAAATTCGCACAGCATCTAAAGTTCTAAATAAAACAGCAACAGCAATTGTTTTATACATTAATGGAAGTGTAATACGTGTAAATTTCTTGATTGGAGGGATTCCGTCTACATCTGCAGCTTCAAAACATTCTTGAGGTAATGACTGTAACCCAGCCAATAACAAAAGAGCCATATATGGTATAGTTTTCCAAACATCAACAATAATTATAGAAATTATACTCATAAAATTTGATGCAATCCATGGAACTGGTGATTCTATTAAATTGCAAGAAATCAACATATGATTAACAACACCATAAATGTCATTTAACATCCAAGACCACATTTGAGCAGAAACTATTGTAGGAATAACCCATGGAATTAATACAGCTACACGCAAAAAACCTCTACCTTTAAAGTTTTTATGTAACACCAAAGCAAGCATCATTCCAATTATTGTCTCAAAAAAAACAGAAACAAATGTAATAATTGCTGTATTTTGAATAACTTTCCACCATTCTGGATCTGTAAGCAAATTTGTAAAATTTTCTAAACCAATAAAAGTATGACACTCTAAGCATTCTAAACTTGCGTCTGTAAAACTAAAATATAGCGTTCTTAAAACTGGCCAACCAGTGCTAATGCACAAACATATTAGACATGGTAACATAAATAACCAATGTAATTTTCTATTTTTAGTACAAACTAATTTATTTTGCATTCATCCTCGTTTTTGCAAATAATCTCTTTGAAAGCATTCTAGTCCTTTGCTAGTTAAATCATGTTTCATCATTTCTTCTAATATTTTCGGAGGTAATGTTATTGCATCAACTCCAACCTTTGCACATTCTACTACATGATCAATCGATCTAATAGATGCAGCTAAAATTGAAGTTTGAAATTCTTGTTTTTTGTAAATTTCAACGATATTTGAAATTCTTTCAATTCCATTTACTCCAGAATCATCTAATCTACCAACAAAAGGAGAAACGTATGTTGCGTTGCATTTTGCAGCTAAAATTGCCTGACCACAAGAAAAACACAAAGTGATGTTTGTAGGTACACCTGAATCAGACAATTTCTTACATGCTACAAATCCATCCATTGTTGCAGGTAATTTTATAATCACATTTTGTGATACAGAAAAATACGACATTCCTTCGATAAACATATCATCAGCCTCTGTCGACATAACCTCAATATGAACAGGTTTATCAAAAACTGAAGATATAGATTCAAGAGTTGCAAACATATCTGAACCCTCTCTAGAAACAAGAGAAGGATTCGTCGTAATACCATCAATGAAATAAATATATTTTTTTATTTTATCTAATGATACTGTATCCAAATAAATATCCATATCTACACAGCTTTTACTAATTCAGATTTATTCAAAATATAAGACTTTACTAATCCTTTTAAAACATCGAGTTTATTTGTATAAACATGATCACAATCTTCTACTACTTTATAATCAACAGCAACACCTTTTTGCGAATTTAATTTTTCAACTAATTTATCAACAGATTCCTTTGGACAAATAGTATCATTTTCCGCTGCAAAAATAATACCTGGAACAGGACAAGGAGCAAGAAAAGAAAAATCATAAATATTAGCAGGCGGATTAACAGAAATAAATCCACTAATTTCTGGTCGTCTCATCAATAGCTGCATACCAATCCAACTTCCAAAGGAATATCCAGCGACGATGATAGGTCTAGATACACCATTAAAAGATTGCATCCAATCAGATACAAACATAGTATCAGCTAATTCTCCAATACCATCAGAATAAACTCCTTCAGATAACCCTACACCACGAAAATTAAACTTTACAGTAGGATATCCCATTTCAACAAAAGATTGATACAATGCATGTGTTACCTTATTATTCATACTTCCACCCTGCATAGGATTTGGGTGCAAACAAATCGCAATAGGCGTGTCTTTTTTTGGACTATGATGATATACAGCCTCAATCTTACCATCTGGTCCACTTAAAACTACTTTTGACATAACTCGTATCTCCTTATCTGAAACTAAGCTAATTACCTCTCATCTCTATATATAGTTTACTTTGCAAAAAAAGTCAAAGTAAAAAAGTTTTATTACATAACTCATAGTATTATATTTCCATCTAAATCACTAAATATATAAATCCGAAGAACTCATACATTAAATCTCTTATGTAAATATCTGTGGAAAACTATCGATATAAAAAAATAACCAGAAATACTCAAAGACTTCTCCACTGTTCAATAAACAAAAAATGATTTATAAACAACATAAAAGTATTTATTCAAATATGAGACAAAATATACAACAAAAGTATGTGGAAAACCTGTTATAAAAAAAATAATTCACAAAAAATGATATACAAATAACTACAACAAAAAACTTGATAATAATATAACTATGTTGTATCATTGATTAACTTTTCGGGGTGTAGCGCAGTCCGGTTAGCGCATCTGTTTTGGGAACAGAGGGTCGGAGGTTCGAATCCTCTCGCCCCGACCATTTGAGATTTAATATGAAAATATACGCGACAACTTCAGCTATAACGATAGCTCATAAGTTTGAAAATTTTCAAAATGTATCAATAGAAATATTTGATTCTCTAGAATTAGAACTAAAGACAGCCAAAATAGATAGAAGAAAACACAAAGAGTGCGCTGTTATTACGTCAGTTGCAAATGCAAATGATTATGTTGAACTATTACTTTTGTTAAATACATTAAGAGATTACAAATCAGTAAAAATATTTCTTTTGTATATGTTTTACGCTAGACAAGATCAAAGTATATCATTTCAATCATTTGGTGCTGAAGTTATCCAAAAGTCTATAGAGTTTGAAAACATAACCGCAATATACCCATTGAATATACATAGCAATTTTTTTTCATGCAAAAATTTTCCAATATCAGCTGCTAAATTATTTGCTAGCGATATAGAAAAAAATTTCAAAAAAAAAGATATATTAATCATAGCTCCAGATAAAGGAGCTATAGAATTAGCTATAGACGTTTCCAATGAAATTGGATGTGATTTAGTTTTTTGTTCAAAATATAAAGAAAGTAATACTATATCTTTTTCAGGTAATTTTGATGAATGCTCAGGTAAGGATTGTGTTATCATAGATGATATGATTGATTCAGGAGGTACCGTATGTTACACTGCAGACATACTAAATAAGCATAACGCTCGATCTGTGAGTGCTTATTGTGTTCATGGAGTTCTATCTCAAGATGTTGATTTAAGAATTGACGATTCATGTGTTAAAGAACTTGTTGTAACAGATAGTATATGTAGGCTTACGCCAGATTCTCCAAAAATAAGGAGATTGTCTTTATTTCCTTTTTTGAGAGATTTTATAGATGGTATGTTATAAATTTTTAGGTGAAATATGAGTACAATAAATTACACTGTAATAAAAAGAGAAAAAATTGGTGGAAATTCTTCTACACAATTAAGAAGAGATGGGTATTTGCCATGTGTTGTATACGGGGATAATAAAAAAGCAGAACATATAGCTGTCAAATACGAAGACTTCTATAAAGGTTATAAGTTGAGAAATTTCTTTTCAAGTGTATTTGAGTTGGAAGGCATTGATGATAAAAAAACAAAATACGTTGTAAAAGAGGTTCAGTATCATCCAGTTACAGATATTCCTTTGCATGTAGATTTTATGAGGGTTGCAAAAGGCTCAAAAGTAGCAATTAATGTTTGCGTTGAGTTTGTCGATCAAAATAAATCCCCAGGTTTAAAACGTGGAGGTGTTTTAAATATTGTTGCTCACGAAATCTTGTTAATGTGCGATCCTGATAATATTCCTGAATCTATTAAAATTAGTTTAGATGGAGCAGGTTTTCATCATACAGTAAAGTTGCATTCATTGGAGCTTCCTGTTGGGGTTGAGTTACCTCATAATTCAAAGGATGTAACAATAGCTACAGTTGTCGCTCCAACTATAATAAAAGATGAAGGTACCGATTCTGCTGAAGAGGAAGTAAAGTAATTTTTTATGATAAATCAATTTTTAATAGTTGGTTTAGGTAATCCAGGAAGTCAGTATGCTTTTTCTAGACATAATACTGGCTTCCTTTTTCTTGATAAATTAGCCGAAAAATTTAATGTTACTTTTCAATCAAAGGATTTTTTGAGCTTTTGTAAATTTCAGTGCAATGATTCAATGGTGTTTCTTTTGAAACCTCAAACATATATGAATCTTTCTGGAAAGGCTGTAGGATTTGTAAAAAGTTTTTATAAAATTAATACAGAAAATATCATAGTGTTTCATGATGATATAGACTTAGAGTTTGCTAGATGTAAATTTAAATTTGCAGGTAGTAATGGTGGTCATAACGGATTGAAGGATATAGATAAATTTCTTTCAAATCAGTATTGGCGTTTTAGATTTGGAGTTGGACGTCCAAGTAACAGTGATAATGTTGCATCATATGTTTTAAGTGATTTTTCTTTAGACGAATTACAGATAATAGAAAGGAACGCTGCGTTGGTTTTTAGTAATTTTGAATTGTTTCTAAAAAAAGATCAAAAAAAGATATCGTCTTTATTTAAATAATATTGTATTATTCAGGTAACTTCGTTTTGGTATTTTCATGAAATTAAAATCTAGTTTTTTAATCGAAGCAATTGAGCGTGGTTTTTTTTATCAGTCAACAAATATTGAAGGACTTGATGAATATTTAAGTGCTGGAAGTAGATATGGGTACGTTGGCACAGATTTAACTGCAAAGAGTTTGCATGTTGGTCATTTGATCCCAATTTTTTTATTGCGTTTGTTTAAAAAACACGGGCATAAGCCAATTTTGTTGGTTGGGGGTGGTACTACAAAAATTGGAGATCCATCCTTTAGAAATTCTGCTAGACCAATGCTTTCGGATGATCAGATTGCGGAGAATTTGGAGAGTATAAAAAAAGGATTAGATTTTATACTTGGAAATAAAAATGAAAACGAAAAAATAGAAATTGTAAATAATGCTCATTGGTTAGATTCTTTGAATTATATAGACATGCTGAGAAATGTAGGTAGGTATTTTTCGGTAAACAGAATGATTGGATTTGATTCTGTAAAAACTAAACTATCTGAGAATAATAGTTTAAGTTTTCTTGAATTTAATTATATGATAATTCAAGCTTATGATTTTTATCATCTTTTTACTGAAAAAGATTGTCGCATTCAATTCGGTGGACAAGATCAGTGGGGGAATATTGTTTGTGGCGTTGAACTTATTAGAAAAAAAATAGAACAAGAAGCTTTTGGGTATACTGTTCCATTGTTATTGAAAAAAGATGGAACAAAAATGGGAAAAACAGCAAATGGAGCTGTTTGGATATCAAAAGAAATGATGAGCCCTTATGATTTTTGGCAGTATTGGAGAAATATCGACGATGCTGATGTAGGAAAGTGTTTGAGATTATTTACAGATTTAGATTTATCAGAAATTAAACGATTAGAAGATTTAAAAGACAAGGAAATAAATGAAGCTAAAAAGATTTTAGCAAACGAAATTACAAAAATTATTCATGGTGAAGATGAATTAAGTTGTGTTTTAAAGCAAGTTTCAAGTATGTTTGATGCAAACGTTTTTGATGAAAATAATGCTCCTAGCGTATCTTGTGCTTTTGAAGATTTTTCTATTGTAAATGTTCTAGTTGAAAGTAAGATTTCTTCATCTAAAAGCGAAGCTAGGCGCTTAATCAGAGGTGGAGGAGTTGTTGTTAATGATGAGACAATTACTGAGGAATATAGCCCAAAATCGAAGGATGTTTTAAAGGTTTGTGTTGGAAAGAAGAGACGATTTTTAGTGAAATTTATAGATTAAATTTAATATTAGTAGGTTTATATTTTGATTAGCTTTCTTTTACTAAGATACTGTAAATAAAAACAGTTGAATTCGTATAAATTGAATGTTAAATTACCAAAGTAATTCGGACAAGTAAGGTCATGGACTTGGTCAGGGTTGAAAAACAGCAGCCACAGTGAATTCTGCTTGGGTCGAATTACACTTTTTTGTCTGTGGTGTGATATGTGCCAATTTTTACCATTATCTAGAAAATATAGACCAAAAAAATTTTCAGATGTTATTGGGCAAGATGTAACTGTTAGTATATTGTCTCAAGGGATTTTAAAAAACAGAATTACTTCTGCTGTTTTATTTACAGGAATACGAGGCACAGGAAAAACTACATTAGCAAGAATTTTAGCAAGAGTATTTAGATGCGAAAATAATGAAGGAAAGATAGATGCATGTGGTGTTTGTGAAAGTTGCTTAAACTTTGAAAAGAATGCAATTGATGTAATAGAAATGGATGCCGCTAGTCATACAGGTGTTGATGATATCAGGGAAATTATAGAATCGTGTAAATATGCACCAACAACAGGAAAGTGGAAAATTTACATCATTGATGAAGTTCACATGCTGTCGAAAAGTGCTTTTAATGCTTTGTTGAAAACATTAGAAGAACCTCCTGCTCACGTAAAATTTATTTTTGCAACAACTGAACTATACAAAGTTCCAGATACAGTTGTATCGAGGTGTTTGTTATTTAACTTAAAGAAGGTTGATGTTAATTTGTTAGCTCAGTATTTGTCTGGAATATGTTTAAAAGAGAATGTTCAATTTGATGAGTCTGCTTTGTTCGCAATAGCTAGAGCTGCAAGTGGGTCTGTACGCGATGGATTATCAATACTTGATCAAGCTATAAATATTTCTAGCGATGAAAAAATTACAGAAGAACATGTTAGAAAAATGTTATGTGATTTTTCTTATACAGATGCATTGAATGTTTTGAAATTAATATTTCAATCTGATTACAAAAAAGCAATCATGGAAATAAGGAAAAGCATTATTTCTGGTACTAGTTATAGGTCGATAATTCGAACATTTTTGGAATTAGTTCACAAAATTACATGCATGAAAATAGGTGCAAATTATTTTGGAAATTGTCATTTATCTCATGACGAAGAATTAGATTTAAACACAAATTTTAGCAACGTAGATATGATGCAGCTTACAACTGTATGGCAGATTCTTTCCAAAGAAAATGAAATTTCATACGATGAAGATTTAGAAAATATAGCAATTGAGTTGCTTGTTATTCGTCTTTGTTGCTCAAACACTCTAAAAAACATAAATCAGAGAATATCTGATTTAGATACATTAACAGAATCTGTTAAACAAGATGTGAGTAGAAAAGCTGATGTAACTCAAGCTGTAGTAAAAAAAACACTTACAGAAGATGCACTATCTATGTTTTCTGGAGCATTTGTTGTAGAAGATTAGTAGTGTTAGATTTTGTTGTAAAAATATCTGAAAACGACATGCGTATAGATAAATTTTTATCTATCTATATAAAAGATATATCTAGGGTGAAGATTCAGGATGCCATTTTAAATGGAGCGGTTTCTGTTGATGGACAGAAAATAACTGATTGTTCAAAAAAACTAAAAGCAGAGCAGCTAGTAAATTTTGATCAAACATACATTGTGAATGAACAAATAGAATTAAAACCAGAGAAAGTGGATTTTTCTATTTTATATGAAGATGATGATTTAATAGTGTTAAATAAACCTTCAGGAATAGTTGTTCATCCCGGTAATGGTAACTGGTCTGGTACTTTAGTAAATGGGTTATTAGCGTATTCTGATTTGTCATCTGGGACATGTGATTTTAGGCCTGGTATAGTGCATAGAATAGACAAAGATACGAGTGGTAGTTTGGTTATAGCAAAAAATGATTTTATACACGCTAAATTGGCAGAACAATTTGCTGAGCATTCTATAACTAGAAGATATATATGTTATACATATGGAAAACCGAATATAAATTTATGTGTAAATGAAAATGGACTTTTTAGATATGAGACGAAATTTGGAAGAGATCCTGTAAACAGAAAAAAAATGAAAGTATTGCAAGATAGAGGAAAGACAGCGATAACGTTGTTTAATATTGAGCAAATTTTTTCTAAATCTGGTGTCCCGTTTGCGTCTAAGATTATGTGTGAATTAAAAACAGGTAGAACTCATCAAATTAGAGTGCATATGGCTAGTCTAGGTGCAAGTTTAATAGGTGATCAAGTCTATGGAAAAAGAAAAAAATTACCTATAGAAAATAAAGAATGTGTTTTTGAATTTAACAGACAAGCGTTGCATGCATATTATCTAAAATTTGAACATCCTAGGAATAAGTGTATTCTTGAGTTTGTTGCGCCAATTCCAGATGATTTAACTTGGCTAGAAAGTCAATTGATGCATATAAAATAGCAAATAACATTGTAATTTGTATGTTTTGCTGTTAGCTAACAGTATGTTTTTTTTGTTTGAGTTTGTGTAACTTGAATTCACAGAGCTAAAAGTGTATACTATCGACAATTATTTTTAAGGTTTTTTATGTTTGCAGTTATACAAAACGGTGGCAAGCAGTACAAAGTCCAAGAAGGAAGTAAAGTTGTTCTAGAGAAAATCGAGCTAGATGCCGGAGCTGAATTCGATACAAAAGACGTCTTAGTTTTGAATGACGGCAAAGAAACTTTCGTCGGGACTCCTTTTGTCGTGGGTGCTGTCGTAAAAATGGTTGTTCTTGAACAAAAGAGGAACAAAAAGGTTATAATTTTCAAAAAGAGACGTAGAAAGAACTCTAGAAGAAAGACTGGGCATAGGCAGAGAGTTACTCTAGTTCAGGTTAAGTCTATTTCTAGGTAATGGAGAAGTTAAATGGCAACAAAAAAGGCTGGTGGTAGTACTAAAAATGGCCGCGATTCAGAGAGTAAGCGTCTTGGTGTAAAAAGATTTGGCGGCGAATTTGTGATGGCTGGTAACATCATTGTTAGACAAAGAGGTACAAAGATGCGTGCTGGTTCCAATGTTGGTGTTGGGAAAGATCATACGCTTTTTGCATTGACTGATGGTCATGTTCAGTTTAAAAAAGGATATAACGGAAGAAGTGAAGTATCTGTGATTTGTTAGTACAGTTTCTTTTGTTTTTTACAAACGTGCGGATCTTCTATGGGCCGTACGTTTTTTTATTTGTTTAAGAGGTATCTGTTATGCTTGGTTTTCAGCAAGTTATTTCGAAATTGCAAGATTTTTGGGGAGAAAACGGATGTGCAATTTTGCCTGGATATGACTTGGAAGTTGGAGCTGGAACATTTAATCCTGCAACTTTGATGCGTGCTCTTGATGATGAGTTTTGGAGAGCTGCTTACGTTCAGCCGTCTAGAAGACCATGTGATGGGAGGTATGGAGAAAATCCAAATCGTGTTCACAAACATCATCAGTTTCAAGTTGTCATGACGCCATCTCCAGACAATATTCAGGATATGTATTTGGATAGTTTGAGGTGTATAGGGATTGATACATCTTTGCATGATATAAGATTTGTTGAGGACGATTGGGAAAGCCCTACATTAGGCGCAGCAGGACTAGGTTGGGAAGTTTGGTGTGATGGTATGGAAATTACGCAATTTACGTATTTTCAGCAAGTCGGAGGAATTTCTTGTTGCCCAGTACTTGTAGAATTAACTTACGGATTAGAGCGGCTAACAATGTTTTTGCAAAATGTAGACAATATTTATGAGATAAATTGGAACGGCAAAAGTGGATTAGATAAAATAACGTATAAAGATGTTCATTATAGGCAAGAGGTTGAATTTTCAAAATACTGTTTTGAAGCAGCAAATGTAGAAGTTTTAGAACGGCATTTTCTAGATGCTGAAAAAGAGTGTTCTAATCTAATAGAACAGGGGTTATCTTTGCCAGCTTATGAACAGTGTGTAAAGGCTAGTCATATATTTAATTTGCTTGATTCAAGAGGGGCTATTAGTGTTACCGAAAGAGCAAATAGGATCTCTCGAATTAGAGCTTTAGCAAAAAAATGTTGTGAAGAATATGCGCAAGTACGAAATTGATGTAGAAGTAAAAATGAAAGAACAGAAAGAATTTTTATTGGAAATTTTATCGGAAGAAATACCATCTGGGTTTCAGAAAAATGCAGAAACACAGTTGAAAAGTTTATTTGAAACAAAGTTATTAGATGCTAATTTTGTTTGTTCAGACATAGATGTTTATTCAACTCCGCGTAGATTATGTTTCGTTGGTTCTATTAGTTGTATGTCATCTGTGAAAAAGATAGAAAAAAGAGGACCTCTTGTTAATGCTCCACAACAAGCAGTACATGGTTTTTTAAATAGTAATAATGTCACATTAGATGAGTGTGTAAAAAAAGAGATTAATGGGCAAGAGTATCTTTATTTTGAAAAAGAGGAAATAGCTAAAAGATTCGAGGATGAATTTCCTAATATCTTTGTAGAAATATTACAACAATTTAAATGGCCTAAGTCAATGCGTTGGTCGAATTTTAGTTTTTCGTGGGCTAGACCAATTAGGAACGTACTTTGTTTATTTGGTGGTGAATGTCTATCGTTTCGGATAGATGGATTAAATTTGATTACAAATACAAAAACAACAGGTCATAGATTTATTGGATCAGATCATTGGTTTGATGTAACGTGTATTTCCAATTATTTTGATATTCTAAAAAATAATGGAGTTATCTTAAATAGACAAGATAGGGAAACTTCGATATTAAAGCAGTTCTCTGAGATAGAGAAATCAAAAAATATTAAAATAGAAGTTCACAAAGGGCTTTTAGATGAAGTTGTAGGATTGACAGAAAATCCAACGGTATTGATTGGTGAAATTCCAGATGAATTTATGAATGTTCCTGAGGAAGTACTAGAACTAACGATGAGAACTAACCAGCGATATTTTATATCTAGAAATCTTGATAATAGTTTATCTAAATTTTTTATGATTATTGCAAATATTCCTGGGGTAGATAATGGGGAAACTATTATACGAGGTAATCAAAAGGTTTTAAACGCTAGATTATCTGATGCTAGATTTTTTATAGATACAGATTGTAAGAAAAAATTAGAAGATTACTTATGTGAGCTTAAATTACTGAGTTATCAAGATGGTATAGGTAATATTTTCGATAAAACTCAACGTATAGTTAAAATAGCAGAAAAATTAGAAAGTGTATGTAGTAATATTAAAGACTTAAAACGTGCAGCTCTTTTATGTAAGTGCGATTTAAAAAGTATGGCTGTTGGTGAGTTCCCAGAATTGCAAGGAATTATAGGTGGACATTATGCAAAATACGCTGGAGAAAATCCTTATGTATGGAAAGCAATATATGAACAATATTTCCCTCTTGGTGACAGAATGCCAACAACAGAGGGAGGTTGCTTACTTTCTATTTGTGATAAACTTGATTCATTAGTTGGACTTTTTGCTATAGATAAAGCCCCTACTGGTTCAAAAGATCCGTTTGCTTTGAGGCGTGCTGCTATTAGTATAATACGTATAATGGATTTGCATAACATAAAAATAGATAATCTTGAAGGAATTTTAGATTTTATATTTAAGTTATATAAAGATGCATTTCCATCTACAAAATTAATTGGTGACACTCCGTCGAAAGTATTAAAATTCTTAATTGATAGATTAAAAGTTATAGCAAAGGAATTAGATATACAAGAAAATATATTATCTGTGTTTGCAAATAATAATATTTCTGATATGTTGAATAATTCAAAAATTTTGAATAATTTTTTAAAGACTGAAATTGGGGAAAAAACGTTGCAAGTTTTTAAAAGGGGGTATTCAATTGCAGATAAAAATGAAGCAGAAAATATAGATTTATCATTATTTGAACTAGATGAAGAACGTGATATGCATTTAGCTATTTCAGATGCTGTATTGCTTCTAGGTAGAGCTAAAAACATTGATGAAAAATTAAATTTACTTTCTTCTATTGCTAATATTGCTGGTAACTTTTTTGATAACGTAATGATAAACACAGAGAATATTGCATTAAGAAAAAATCGGATGAGATTAGTTGCTAATTTTATAGAATTATACTCAAGTATAGGAGATTTTTCTAAATTAGAGCAAAAGTAAAGAAGATAGTGTTTTGCTATATGTATGATATAAAATCCTGTTATGCATTCAATATATCAGTATTTAACATATAGCTAAATTTTTGAAAACATATCGTTTATTTCTTGAATTGTTAAAGTTGTTATTTTTTTTGTATTTTGTTTAACTGCATTATTACATAGTTGTTTTATTTTATTTGCTGAACGTTTACAAGAATATACAATTTTTTTTAGGTTTGCTGATCTATCATTGTTATTTCCAAACTGTTTATTAAGTTCTAATTTTGAATTGTTTAATAAATCTAATATTCCTTTTGCAGTTTGCGAATTTGGAGCTAAATCATTCATAATGCTAATTATGTCATCTACTGCATTTTTATATAAATGATCTCCATTAGCATTTTCTATTGCTATTAATTGGGAACAGAAAAAAAGACTTACAACAAAATATATACAATACATCGTAACCTCTAATATTATCTTTTACATCTATTTCGTACAAATGGCTCAGCTTCAAATTCTAACCGTCTTTTAGTTGCTTCATCTAAGCATTTATTTTCTGAACGTTTAGTGCCACAACAATTAGTGTTTATTTTTGTAATTGGACATTGGGGCTGCGGCCTTATGCAAGGTTGAGTCATGTAATAAGCAGGATAGTAAAATAAATTTGTACAACCTTTCGGTAAGTTACATCCATAATACATATAAGGCCAATAGATGACAGGACCTTTAACCTGCGTAGTGTTTTTTTGTGGTTGTGTTTTTTTTATATTTTGATTCTCTTTGTTCTTTTTTTTGTTATTGGAAGGTCCTTCCGTTTTCTTTATTTTAGTATCGTCATTTGGATTTGTAGATTTATCTGCTCCAGTACCATTGTTATTTTGTCTAGACTTATCAGGATAACGCTCATTATTCCATCTTTGTGGATATTCTCCTCGGCTGTATGGATTGTGTGTCCAATAGCCGTTCTGATAACCTTGAACAGGTATTCCAGGGAAATTTCCAAATGGCATATTACCATAATAACCATCTTGATATGGCGGCACGCCTATATTTTCGCGACTTCTTAAGTTTGGCATGTCATCTTCTGGATCATAGTAATCGTAAAAATCATCTGGATCGTAATCATCTTCCATATCTTCATTTCTGTTTTTACGTCTTGGTCCGCTATCTTCGTTATCATAAAAATCGTCAGGATCGCTGTCGTCGTTCGGATCATCGTCATATTTTGTGTTTCTATTTTTACGCATTGGAGAATTACTATTATAATCAATATTATCATTTCTTGTTCTATTTTTATTAATTACTTTACCTGAATCGTCTCCGTCATCTCCAGATTCATCTACGTAATTATCTTTATTTGTTACATTATTTTCTAGTACAGTATTTTTTACTATTCTACGGTTTTTTGTAATTACACGATCTTCGTCTTCGTCATCAAAATTATCTTGATCATATTTTCTATTTCGTTGTTTAATATTGTCGTCATCTTCACTGTCTTCGGGACCATCATCTTCTAATTTTTGTCTACGTCTTTCACGTTCTTCCTCTTGCAATTCTTTTTGTTCCTC
>CAYPOM010000001.1:0-51003 GCA_964412505.1 uncultured Alphaproteobacteria bacterium | reverse complement strand
TTTTTGTTCCTCGCGCATAGCGGCTTCAGCTTCTCTTCTATCTTCTAATTCTTGTCTACGTCTTTCACGTTCTTCCTCTTGCAATTCTTTTTGTTCCTCGCGCATAGCGGCTTCAGCTTCTCTTCTATCTTCTAATTCTTGTTCGCGTCTTTCTCTATCTTCTTCGTCATTAAAATCACCTTGCTCATCTGTTATATCTAGTCGGCTTCTATTCTTCTGTTTAATATTGTTTCCATTTGTGTCGTCGTCTTGTTCTTCATCTTTATCTTCATCTATTTCATCTTCATGATCAGCTTCTCTTCTATCTTCTAATTCTTGTGTGGCAAATTTATTATTTTCTGGAGTAAATGTGTCTTCGATTCCAACGTCTTTATTAGTTTGGTTATCATCAATACCATTATTGTTATCTTCTATCTCATAATTTACTAGTGATCTTTTTCCTTTCTTTTCTGTAATAGATGATTTTTTTGTTTCTGTATCTTGATTTGATAATATATCTGTATCTTCGATCTCATAATTTACTAGTGATCTTTTTCCTTTCTCTTCTGTAATAGATGATTTTTTTGTTTCTGTATCTTGATTTGATAATATATCTGTATCTTCGATCTCGTAATTTACCAATGTATCTTTCCATTTTGTTTCTGTAATTGTTGCAACACCAACTGCGTAGTCATTGTCATCAAATTGATGCGTATCTTTTATAATATTTTTATTATTTTCTGTCTTTGTAATTTGTTTGCTTTGTTGTTGAAATTCGGTTTCTATTGCCGATAAATCGGATTTTGAAACACCATATGTTTCGAGTATTCTCATTATATTGTTTTGAGTCGAATTTTTTGCATAAACTCTCTCAAATACTATACAAAAATACACAATTGAGAGTATAGAAGCTTGTAAAATCAATTTTGAATTATTACGAAATTTCACAATACACCTTAATTAAATGACTTTATAACATCAGCTACAACAGGACCAAGCATTACAATAAACAAACAAGGTAAAATAAACAGCATTAGAGGTAGTGTTAATAATGTAGGAATTCGAGCTGCTTTTTCTTCCGCTAATAACATCTTTCTTTGTCTTGCTTCTTGTGCTAGATCTCGCAACATATCAGCAAGAGAAGAGCCGTATTCTATAGATTGACTTAATGTTTTTGATAACGATTTAACTTGCTGTGAATCAGTTCTGTTTTCTAAGTTTTTAAATACTTGTCTAAAATCAGGAATCATCTCCATTTCAACTGCGGTAATCATGAATTCATCCGATAGTTCAACATTTGAGTTGTGTAACTCTCTAGATACACGCATGATTGATCTATGTAAGTCTAAACCAGAGTCAGTGCAAATAACTAACAAGTCTATCAAATCTGGCACACCCATATCGATGATTTCTTGTCTCTTTATTGCTTTTTCGTGCAAGTTACTTTCAGCTATAAAAAAAGCCAAAATTAATCCTATAATGACAGATGTTGGTACTTCTATAATAAATGGCATATTAATATTAAAATTTGTTTTTAATAAGTAGAATACGCCGATACCAATTAACATCCCAAAGCAACAGATATCAACTATTAAAAAACGCTCAAAGCTGTTATCTGAACGTAATCCTGCCTTTTGTAGATCAATTCTTATTTTTTCGTATTTTTCTTTGTTTATGCTTATAATCTTCTTGAAAAACTCGCTATCAGTAAAGCTATTTTTGCTGCCCAGACCTATATCAACTGTTTCACTGCTGTCTAAAAATTTTCCTACAGATACATTTTCTATTGCAGTCAAAACTCTTTTCTTTATGCGATTTTCTTCTCCTTTAAATTTGTATATTTTCTCTGTTTTTTTGTATGTATAAAATGAACAAAAAGCTGCGATTATAAATAATATAATAATTTGTACAATGTCAATAAAAGTATACATATTTACACCTTTAGTTTTGTCATCTTTACCATAACTATAACTCCCACTGTAAATAATGCGCATCCAACTTTAAGTAACGTTTGGCCAAGCCCAGGTTTTAAAAATCCCATTAAATGATTTGGATTTAAGAACATCATGATTAAAGCAAAAGCAAAAGGAAGTGCGCATAATACGTAAGCAGATGTCCTAGATTCAGAAGATAACGCTCTTATTTTTAGTTGTAATTCTAGACGCTTTCTGACTATAGATGATAAGTTGCTTAATATTTCTACCAACATACCGCCGTTTTCTATTTGTAAGATAAATGCGACGCTTAAGAATCTGAATTCTTCTATATTTACATCGTTTGCGGTTTCAACAAACACTCTATCAGCTGGAACGCCTAATTCTAATTTTTGCATCATTGATTTAAATGTGCTAGCTATTGGATCTTTAGCTTCTGCTGCTACTAATCTAATAAGTCTAGTTAAGTTAAATCCCGCTTTTACACCACGTATCATCATATCTAAAACATCAGGAAATTGTTGAAGGAATAATGCTCTTTCCTTATCGGCTTGACGTGATAAAAATGAATATACAATAAATGACCCAATTGGCATACCAACGAGAATTGAATTTAATGGCATTTCAAATGCTTTGGTGTATATCAACAAATAAACAACAACACATCCCACAACAATGCATAGAACAGCAAATTTTCCAAACGATATTCGTATACCATCTTCTTTTAGTTTCAGTTTTACTTTTTCTGCGAAACTATTATTTGATGATAATAATTCTTCAAATTTTTCTTTTTCTTTATCAATAAAAGCAGAGCCTACTCGTCTTGTTACTACTACACCTAAAGAACTTCTACTTTCAACAAATGTTTCTACTTTCTTAGCAATATGATCATCGTAATCTTTCTCGAACACAAATTGTTTAAATATTTTGAAGCCAATATAAAAAACAACAAAACATATAATAAAACATGAGAATATATTAATTAGATTCCACATATGCATCCTTCATAATTTTTAATAGTTCATTCTCGAGTCCGTGTACTATAGCCTTTTTCAAAAACGCAGGTTTTTCTGTGCAAGCAACAAATTTTCCAATAATTTTGTGATTTTCATCTTCACCTAAAGGTTCAAACTTAAATAAATGTTGATATTCTATTTCATAATTATCAGAAACACCTAGTACTTCAACAATTTCTATAATTTTTCTAGATCCGTCATGTAATCTTGCTGTTTGAACTACTAAGTTAATTGCGCCTGCAATTTGAGCTCTTACAACATCTGTTGGCAAAGCAAATCCAGACATAGCTACCATGTTTTCTAAACGAACAAAAGTCTCTCTAGCAGTGTTAGCGTGAATTGTTGACATAGAGCCATCATGACCAGTGTTCATTGCTTGCAACATGTCTATACATTCACTACCACGAACCTCTCCAATAACAATTCTATCCGGACGCATACGCAAACAGTTTTTTACTAAGTCTCTGATTGTTATTTCTCCCTTTCCTTCTATGTTTGGAGGTCTAGTTTCTAGTCTAACGACATGTGGTTGCTGTAATTTTAATTCTGCTGCATCTTCACATGTAACTATACGATCTTTGTCACTAATGAGTTGTGACAAAGCATTTAACATAGTTGTTTTTCCTGATCCAGTTCCTCCTGATACAATGATATTTAATGTGCACTGTGTCGCTATTTTTAACACATTCTCCATAGCATAACTTAATGCTCCGAAATTCGCTAAATCATGTAAATCATAAGTTTTTTTAGAAAATTTACGAATTGATATAGATGTTCCATCTAAAGCTATAGGAGGTACAACTATATTAACACGGCTTCCATCTTGTAAACGTGCATCGCACAGTGGACTTGATGTATCTACTCTTCTTCCAACTCTATGTGCTATTCTTTGAGCAATTTGCAATACATGATCTTCGTCTCTGAATTTTATTGGAAGCAAATGCATTATACCACGACGTTCTGCATATATTTGTGCATGCCCATTTACAACAATATCAGAGATTGTATCGTCAGATAGTATATTTTCTAGCGGTCCCAAACCTATCATATCGTCAATAAGATCTCTAGCGACTAATTTTTGCTCTTTTTTAGTAACTTGAGCGCGTCTTTCGTGTGCAAATTCAACAACGAAATTTTCAATTTCTTGTAACAATTCATCTCTGCTTAATTTAAAAGCGTTAGTCATATTAATACGACTTAACATAGCTTCATGTGCTTCTTTTTTAAATAATGCTACTGTAGGAGACTCTTCTGCAAAATCTACGTTGGCGAACTTTTGTGAGTCATTTGTTACTGTTTTTTGTTCGTTTATAATTCGCATAGGTTAATTCTCCTTGTTATGTTTTTTTATAAAATTTGTAAATAATTTTATAACTTTTTCCAGATGTGATGATCTGTCGTTTGCGCGTAAGTTCTCTGTTTGAATTGATATTCCACCAAATATATCATCTAAAATATCTTCATAATGTGATACACTTTTTTCCCATGTAGCTACAACAGGCCTTCCAACATTTACAGCAGCTAAATATGAGGATGAATCAAACGGAATCATATGTTTTATATTTATATTAATAATTTTTTCGAAGTCACTACGAGAGATGGATCCATAATCGTATTTACCTACATTATTGGCAACGACTATTATTTTACTGTCTCTAGCTTCCTGTTTAATAAGCTCTATGATTCGTGATGCATGTTGTGCAGATGGCATAGAAAATTCAACGACTAGCACAAAACAATTTGTTTTGTGTAAAACGATTTTAGTTAAATCATCAAAATGTTTAGGGGTGTCACATATAATATAATTAAACTGCCTTTTGATAACATCTAAAACAACTGAAAATGAGATAGAATCATTTTCAGATCGTCTGAGGATATCAGTTAATCCACCTAAGTAAGATAATTTCTGACTATAAGATTGCAATGTTGTTTCTATAAAATAGTCATCAACTTTTTCTGGAGATTCTAAATAATCTAAATAAGATGTTTCAGTTTGTAAATCTAAAAACATGTTGGCGTCACCAAACTGAAAGTCTGTGTCGACAATTAAAGTTTTTTTAAAATACTTGTTTGCTAATAACCAAGCACAATTTGTAGCAAGCGTTGTCGTGCCAACTCCTCCGTTTGTACCAAGGAATGTTATAAATTTACCAGTTCTGGCATCAGATACATCATACTGATCTGTTCCTGTATTGGTATTATTTATAGATTTTTTAACTACATCAACAGTGAGTGTTTTATGCAAATAATCATAGCACCCGAATCTTAATAGTTCTCTAAAAATACTAACGCTGTTTTGAGAACCTATAACGATAATTCTTACATCAGGAGCACATACTTCTGTAATTGTTGTTAAATCTGTTAATGGCAATTCTGATTCAGATATATCAATAAGTATAATTTTAGGAGTGTTTATTGTTTTTAGGTAATCGCGTGCTTGAATTATTCCTCCTATATAACTTTCTGTATAAGGTAAATTTAGTTCTTTTACCGCTTCATCTATTACTAACTTTGAGTTCTCATCAATTACAAATGAAACTAAGTTGAGTTGTGAAGAGCTTTTTTCTCCAGCCATTTATTTTCTCCAAAATTACTTACTTGCAACTGCTCCACCGCCAGTAGTGCCTCCAGAAACAGTGCCTCCAGAAGTCGTGCCACCTAACACTTTTCTAACATTCTTAACTGCAGATTTTGCATCAGTTTCGCTCATTTCTGCTGGGTCTATCAAATCTCTTGGGTTCGCTATCATCAGTCCTAAATTATATGAAGTAGCGACACCGAAATTTGGTGTTTCTTTTGTGGTATCTATATCTCCTATGTCATATTTCCATTTATCTGCAGTTGGTAATACTACATCATAGAGATATGATTTTATTAACATATAATTGTTTGTAGATTTTGCGTCTATATCTATTTTTCCAATTTCTATTATATTTTTACTCATTCCGCTTTCGATCAAGGCTTCTTTTGCATTTTTAGCTGCATTAATAGATATCAGTAAACTATCTTTGTTTCTTGCTATAGGTAAGATAGATACCTTTCTGACAGATGTTGCTGTAAACTCTTTTCCTAACTCTGCAAGTGCATGTAAATCTTGTTTAGATATTCCTTTTTCAAAAGTCAATTTATGTAATCTCTCCTTCGTGATTTTTGCTGTAGATCTTAATATCTCTTCGTGTGAATACAGATTTTTGTTATTAGGGCTAGAACATGAGACTAACATTAAGAGTGATGATATAACTGCTATTTTTTTCAACATTCTAACCTCCATTACGATACAGTAAATCCTGCATTATTTGTTGCTTCATTGCCTTGCTCTGTAAACCTTCTCATGAAGTTACTCCGTGCCGGAGAAATTAACTTAGGAGCTCTTTCAACAGGATTAGCCAAAGGTTTTGATGATGGTTTTACTATGTACGGTGTAATAATAATAACTAATTCGCTTTCTTTTAAAGTATTAGAAGATGACCTGAATAATCCTCCAATTAACGGAAGACTCGCTAAACCTGGCATTTCAACAGCTTTTTTAGACGCTTCCTTCTTTAATAAACCGGCTATTGCAAGACTTTGGCCACTGCCTAGTTCGACTGTCGTTTTAACATTTTGTTTTGTTAAAGGCGGTTCAGAAGTGGCTCCTTCCGTTGATTCTACTGCGCTTATTTCAGAATCTAGGTTAATACTAATACGGTTTTCTGATATCACATTTGGTGTAAACTTTAGTATTATTCCCCAATCTTTAAACTCTGTTGTAGATACAGCCGTTCCGGATGTTGACGCAGACCTGTAGGGTTGTTCTCCACCAGATTGAAATTCTGCTTTTTCTCCAGATAAAGCTACCAAAGTAGGTTCAGCAAGTACAGTCGCTAACGATTCTTCTGCTAAAGCATCAATTACAGCTCCTATGCTATTTCCATGCCGATCTGTATAATTCATTACGAATCTAGCGCCATTTCCAGGAACTTGAGCCGATGTATCAGGATTATCTGTAAAATTTCCTGCTGTTGCAGATGTATCTTCTATTCCTTCTGGTAATGAAGATTTGATCCCAGTATTTGCAATACCAGCAGAAATAGCAGATGTAGATGTTAAAATAAGTGGTAATGCTCCTCCAGCACTTCCACCTGTACCTGCGATGTTAAATGCACTACCAAGACTAAATGAGCGCCAATTTATACCTAAACTTTTACTAACATTTCTGTCTAATTTGGCGACCTTTACTTTTAACATAACCTGAGTTGGAACGCCTATAGACATGTTATTAACGATGTTTTTTTCATTCTGTGTTAGCTTCCCAACTAATTCCATAATATCAGCTGCAATTTTAGGGTTTGCCACTGTTCCAGAAAGTACAACTGAAGTACCTAAATTATCAATAGATATTTTTGATGAAGAAAAGCGTTTTTTTAGTTCCCGTCTGATCATGCTTAAATTGTGTGATACAAGCACTTTCTTGCTTATTAGATTTCTGTTTCCGTCTTTGTCAACAGTTGTTATTTTGATGTTTGTTTCACCAGTTTTTACACCTAGAATATCGAAAAAATCTTCATTCTGAACATTCACATCAGCTATTGTAGGTTCTGTAACTAAAATATTTTTCGTGCCTTTAGGAATTTTAAACGTTTTCGATTTATGCATTTCAACTTCTACAAAATCATGTTCGTAGATATCATCTTCATTATCTACTAGTTCTAAATCATTTTTAATTTCAAATGATTTATTTTGTGGAGAAATATTAGCTGCGTAGCATAATTCAGCTATAGGACATAATACTAAACTTAGATAGAAAAAAACTTTCATAATCCTGCCCCCATTGATGATGATTGTGGCATACTATTGTAAATATTTGATTGATTTTGTGTGGTTTGTTCTCCTGTTGAGTTAATTCTATTATTTCCATCTATTACCTCTCCATCTTCATCAAAATTTACTGTAGAAATAGTTGTTTTTTTCAAAATTTTTATAGAGTTATCGGATGCATCAACAATAGTTTTCGATTGTTCGCTTTGATCGTTCAAATCACTAAAAATATTTTTTTGTAAGATTTTTGAAAATCTATCCTCTTCGATTTGTTCATCGTTTTTTTTGTAATCGAAATTATTTATATTTAAAATTCTATTTTTTTCATTGCTGTTATCTGAGAGTTTAGTGTTTAAGTGAAATAACGAATTTATATCGATAATTTTATCTTTATTTGACTCTGGTTCATTAATATTTTTACTTTGAGTAGAGTTGTTATTGTTTTGAGTGATTTTTATTTCTTTTAGAATTTCATTATTCAGCGCTGTATCTTTGACATTTTTTTCTTCAAGTTTTTCTTTTTTAGCTTCCTGAATAATTGCTTCTTCTTGATTTTTGAGTTTTAATATTGGGTTTGGATATGACTGTATGGCGAGCAATAAGTCATTTATTACATTCTTATCCCCCGCTACTAGTAATGTGTTAACGTTTTGATTGTTGAGTATGTTGTTTGTAAAATTATTAGATGTATTTTCTCTAGATCCATTTATTGCTAAAACGCTAAGGTTTTCAAATACTATTGGTCTACCTCTATCATTAAAGCGTAAATCAATTAAATCTCCTATTTTTAGAAAATAACATGGAGGAGCTGTTTTTTGATCTATACTGACATTTGCTATGCCTTCTCCCTTTTTTATTCTATTTTCAAGCGATGCTATTTTAAGCTTTCGTTCTTCTTCTTCTTTGGCAATTAGTGCTTCTCTTTCTCTTCTTTGAAATTTTTCAGTAATTTCTTTTGTAATAGATGCGCGAATTTTTGCTAAATCTTCAGCAGAAATTTCATCGTTTTTTGCTCGTTTCTTGACTTCTTCCATTTTTCTTGATAAAGAAGACATTGTAATTGGTACTCCTTTTTCGATTGGAAACTTTGCATACATATTTATTACAGAAGAGTAGCTCCCAGCGTCATTTAATGCATTATCATTTTTATCTTTTGCAATGAAATTTGCTGTTATTGCTTCTTTTGGCCACTTTTTCCACATGACAGTAGATGATCCTATCTTTTCCCATTGCTCAATTTTTCTTGTGGTAACTAAAACGAAGTACTCATCAATATTTCGTGAGTCTTTGTCAACGAATGGAATATCCGGAAGAGCTAATTCTTCTGATTGTGATAAAGTAATATCAGAGTTTGGAATTAGAATTCTAACAAACATCGTTACACATAATGCAACGATTATTGAAAGGAAAAATGGAATATATTTGTTTGTATCAAATTTCATTGGATCCTCACTTATATAGCATATCAGTAATAGATATTAATGTACTTATAGAGAGAATAACTCCATATGGTATTTCTTGCTTAAATGTACATGCAGAATTTTTGTGCTTTTCTATATCTCTGAACAATTCATTTTTTTCTATTTTGCAAGCAGAAGGGAAAAATATACGTTTTAATATACTATTTTGTTTTCTGAAAATTTTTATTGCATAATAAACTCTATATTTTTCAATTGTGCGCCAAAAAAATATGTATATAGAAACAGCGATAATGCTTGCTAATGACAGCACTAGAAAGAATTCAAGCATATGATCAGATACAAGCAACCCTATTCCAAACAATAGTTTAACGTCACCTCCTCCAAGCATATTTAGACGATTTAAAATAGCAGATGATATAAAAAATATACTTCCGATAGACAAAGCGTACAGTGACCAATTTGTTATGCCAGAAATGCAAAAAATACAGTAAAGAATGATAGAAGAGACTACCACAGAATCTTCTATTCTAAAAAACAGTAGATCGTTTACTGCTATTATAGAAAAGAGAGCAAGGGATAAAATAAAAATAGAAACTCCTAACATGATAGACTTCCAAAACTGTAAATAAATTCTACAGTATTCTTGTAAATTTAATATTAATTTGTTCTATCTATATTTTTATTGATAAACAATATTAGATGAGAGGTAAAACAAATGAAATTCTGTCTTATAAGTTGGATTGTCATGTGTCTTCATATTGTATCTTATACAAAAAGTTACAGGAATTACATTGATTTATGTGATGATATAGAAGGTCTTACATATCTAAAGCAGAATGCGGCAGATTATAAGATAGCAAATTCAAGTTTTACATTAAATCCACAAGAGGTTATTAAAAATTTTTTTTCTGCTTGGAATGAGGATGTGCAGAAAATATTTATTTTTAAACAGAACGCAGAATATTACGTAGATTATTTTGACACTAATATTAAAAAATTTACAAAAATGTATTCAGATAATATGCAACGTTGGTCAATTAATAAACTTAGAAAGATACAAAATAGTATGCAAGTTAGTGATATAGGAAACATTGGAAAGGCTGGGATAGTTATTCGAAATACACAATGTAAAGGTATGCCGACTGATGCACAGTTTTTTGAAGATATATATACCCCAGGAGGAAGCTATCCTTTTGATGAGAACCGCAGATCTGTACTGCGTATCGGTTTTCCTATTTTTATATCACATCTCTCTGATAATAAAGAATGGGCTTTAGTGTATAGTGGGGTCTGTTCAGGATGGGTAAAATTTGCAGATATCGCATATGTAGATAATAATTTTATTGAAAAGTATACTAAGTTAAGATTAGGTGTATTTATTGAGGATGGTATTCCTATAAAGTCAAAGAATTCATTTCATGAATCATCAAATATTGGCATGCTATTGCCTAAAATCGGAGAGCAAACATTGATTCCAACAAAAATGTCAAATAATTTCGCATCTTTGATATTGTCGGAAGATAATTTTAATGCTAATGTTTTTGTTGATTTCCCATATAAATTTAACCAACATAATGCTCACTGTATAATGAACAAATTGTTAGGAACACATTATGCATGGGGTGGTAACATTTATGGGGGGAGAGACTGTTCTTTAACTGTTAAAGATTTTATGTGTGTATTTGGGAGATATTTACCAAGACATAGCTTTGATCAAATAGAATCTCAACCTGATGTTGTAGATGTTACAAATGCTGTTGATAAAGAAGCAGAAATTAATAAACTATGCACTCCATTCCAGTCAATAGTATATATGCCTGGCCATATCATGCTTTATGTAGGAGCTGATAAGAATAATCGTCCTGTTTTTTTTCATAATGTAGCGTCTCTTTGCCATTTTGATGATTTAGGAAGATTCTTTGTTGGAAAAACGATTTTATCTCATGGTGATGATACAAAAAAACTTTATCCTGAAGAAAAAACACTGCTTCAAAAAATAACTAAAGTGTCAGTAGTCAATAAATAAATTAATATGGAAAGTTTTTGCTTTTCTAAAATGTAATCGGTATACGATTTTTTAGTTAGCGCTACTTTCCATAGCAATTATAATACTACACAAGAAAATAGCGCATGCAAAAATTTGCTGATTTATTCAAATTCTATTGCATTGTTTGGGCATGCAGCAGCGCAACAGCCGCATGATAAACAGATATCATTGTCTATTTCGATATTTCCATCGCTATTTAATTTACATGCTTGAACTGGACATATTTCTGTACACTGCATGCATTTTTTGCATTTTTCTATAATTACTTTCATTGTTTTTATCTATATAAACTTGAACATTCTATCATGAAATATACATAATACAATTATCGAAGAAGCTCATTTATTGATGTTTTACTTCTAGTTTGTTCGTCTACAGTTTTTACGATTACTGCACATTGTCCAAAAATGTCATTTGTTATTTTTCTTGCTCCAGGGATTACAACAGAATATGCTGGTATTCTTCCATAAGAAACTGATCCTGTACTCTTATCTACGATTGGTGTCGATTGTGTTAACATTACACCTGGTGCTAATACAGCTCCTTTTTCTACTATTATGCCTTCTGTAAGTGTGCTCCTAGCTCCTATGAAACAATTATCCATTACTACTACTGGTGCATTTTGCAATGGCTCTAGTACTCCTCCAATTGTAACACCGTCAGAAATATGACAATTTTTTCCAACATATGCACAGCTGCCAACTGTCGCGTGCGTATCGATCATAGTATTGCTTTCTATATGTGCTCCTACGTTAATAAAACTAGGCATTACAATTACGCCTTCTGCAATGTGAGCAGAAAAACGAACAATAGATCCTGGGACTATTCTGATGTTGTTTTTTTTGAAATCGTCTTCATTCCAGTTTATGGTTTTTAGTGGAACTTTATCATAACATCCACACGAAGTAACGCTTGATTCTGAATTCTTAAAAAACAATAAGATCGCTTTTTTTATCCACTGATTAACTGTAATACAATTTTCATTTATTTCAACAACAGAAATAGCTCCAGAGTCTAACATTTTCAAAACTTCTACTAATATATTTAAATCTGCTTTTCTGTCTGTAGATTCCCAACAACTATCAATATAATCGATGTAATTCATATCTAAGAACTCCAAATCGTTTGTAATTTAAACTTAAAAATTTATAGAAGTATATAAAAAAATCATCACAATTAATAGATCGTTAGTTTTTCTTGCTTAAAGGAAAAATCAGTCGCCTTAAAAATTACTTTACATTATTTGTAAAATTACTGGTCGGTATCAGCTTAATTATTCCACCTAGAGAGCATTGTAATTGGCAATCTAATGTTAAAATTGGTTTTTTTGTTGAAAAGATAAGATTAGGTTTTGTTTGTATCCATGGACCTAGAGGCGCAACTACACAAGGACCACCGCTAAGCACGGCGCAAACACCAAATGGCACTATGTTCATGCCAGGAATCATATCAAAGATTGTGCCGACTGGTGTTTTGCAACAAAAATTACAAGATGGAGTTGCGCTAAAAGGCGTTGGACAACTACCAAAAGAACACATACACAACGTTCCAGTATTAACTACAAATCCCATTAGAGTATGAATTTTGAAAGATCTACTTTTTCTACTAAATTACCGACTTTTTCTTCTACATAATTACCATCTATTTTGTGTGATTCTAGTGGATCACAATTTGCTTTAAAACTGATTTCATCTAATAATCTTTCAATGACAGTATGCAGCCTTCTTGCTCCAATGTTTTCTATGTTTTGGTTTACCAGATACGCAACTTCTGCTATTTTTTCAACTCCATCTTCAGTAAATTCTAGTATTATTCCTTCTGTTTTCATTAGTTCTTTATACTGCAAAATCAAACTGTTATCTGTTTCAGTAAGGATCCGGACAAAATCTCGTTGAGATAAAGAATCCATTTCAACCCTGATTGGTAAACGACCTTGTAATTCTGGAAGTAGATCTGATGGACTAGCTACGTGAAAAGCTCCAGATGCTATAAATAGTATATGCGTTGTTTTTACTGTTCCATATTTTGTTGAAACAGAGCATCCTTCTACAAGAGGGAGAAGGTCTCTTTGTACTCCTTCTCTGCTAACATCATGGCCAGATCTCGATGCAGATTTTCCGCAAACTTTATCGATTTCATCTATGAAAACAATTCCATTTTGTTCTACATTTGATATAGCATCTCTAATCACTTTATCATGATCTATTAATTTATCGTTCTCTTCTCCAGTTAGAACTTTTCTTGCATCTGATACTATCATTTTTACGGTTTTTGTTTTGTTTACACCCAATGCTTTGTTCATAACTTCAGATAAGTCAAACATACCTATTTGAGAGCCTGGCATTCCTGGGATATCAAATGATGACGAATTTGATGAATTGTCTTGAATAGAGATTTCGATTTCTTTTTCTTCTAATAGACCATCCCTAAGCATTTTCTCGAATTTACTACGAGTTTCTTCTCCAGCGTCTTTGCCTATTAAAGCTTCTAATATACGTTTTTCTGCTGCTACTGTGGCTTGCTTTTTTGTTTCTGCTCTATGTCGTTCTTTTAGATTTGATATAGCGATATCTACTAAATCTCTTATAATTTGATCTACATCCCTACCTACATACCCGACTTCTGTAAACTTTGTAGCTTCAACTTTTATAAATGGTGCTCCTACTAGCTTAGATAATCTTCTAGCTATCTCAGTCTTACCAACTCCAGTAGCACCTATCATCAATATATTTTTAGGAATAATTTCATCTCTTAATGGCTCAGCAACTTGTTGTCGACGCCAACGATTTCTAAGCGCTATAGCTACTGCTCTTTTTGCTTTATCTTGTCCTACAATAAATCTGTCCAGTTCTCTAACTATATTGTTAGGCGTTAAATTTTTCATAATAGACTCTATTCTAAAAAGATATTTTTTCCAATGTGACAGATGAATTAGTATATACGCATAAATCTCCTGCAACTTTCATAGATTTTTGCGCTATCTCTTCTGCTGTCATATTTGTGTCGTACAACGCTCTTGCTGCAGCTAATGCATAATTCCCGCCAGAACCTATGCCAATTATTCCGTCCTGAGGTTCTAGGACATCTCCGTTCCCGGTCATTATAAATGAACTATTTTTGTCTACAACTGCCATAATAGCTTCTAGCTTTCTAAGTATTTTGTCTGTGCGCCACTCTTTTGCAAGTTCTACGCAAGATCTTTGTAGTTGTCCCTGATATGCATCCAACTTTTGCTCAAGCCGTTCAAACAAAGAAAAAGCATCTGCAGTAGCTCCTGCAAAACCAACTATTACTTTTCCTCCATTTAAAACACGGACTTTTTTTGCATTAGACTTAACAACTACAGACCCCATTGTAACTTGGCCGTCTCCAGCAACAACAACGCAATTTCCTTTTCTAACAGAAAGAATTGTAGTTCCGTGCCAAACATCCATTTTATTTCTTCCTAAAATTCTCGAAATTTATTATGTTACATTCGTCGCCAACATTAGTTTGCGTATGATTTGTATTAACATCATGTCCATCTTCTGGATGAGATTCTTTAGGCGTAAATTGTAAACCAAACTTTACAGAAGGATCAACGAACGCAATTATTGACGCAAAAGGGACAACAAGAGTTTCTGGTTTGCCATTGAAGCTTAAAGTTACAGAAAAAGAATCGCTTGCAACACGTAAACGTTCATACTGGTACTGCAGTACTATCATTATTTCGTGAGGATGCTTTTCTTTTAAGTACTGAGGCATAACAACGCCAGGATAATTAGTTAAATAGCTTATATAAAAATGATGATCACCATGAAAGCCATTCTTTTCGACGTATAATAAAGAATTCCGTACAACGTCTAAAAGAGCGCTTTGGACCATATCTTCGTAACAAAAAACGCTCATGGTCTACACCTATTGAAGAAATGGGGCGAGTGATCAGGATCGAACTGACGACATCCAGAGCCACAACCTGGCGCTCTACCGACTGAGCTACACCCGCCACAACCTGTTTAAGAATATCACAAAAATTTTTGCTTTGCAATTACTGAACTGAGCCCCGGAAGTAGGAGCATTTACGTATTATTTTTGCGATCGTTTTTTCTCAACTTCTGCGTAGATTAAGCTGTGTTCATCAACGATTTTATTATACACATTATTAGGGGTATTGTAATTTAAATTTTGATGTAATCTCTTAAAATTATAAAAATAAACAAACTGTTGTATATGTTTTTTCACATCATTTATATGCTTCAACCTCTCGAGCAGAGCAGTTTCGTACTTAATAGTTCTCCAAAATCTTTCAATGTAAACATTGTCTGCCCACTTACCTTTGCCGTCTATGCTAACCGTGAGTTGCAATTCTTCTATAGCCTCTCGTTACAACTTTGAGGTGTACTGTGGACCTTGGTCTGTGTTTAGTATTTCAGGCTTTTCGTGACTTTCTAAAGCATTTACGCACAACTCTGAGTCTACAACACTTGATATTTGATAACCAAGAATTTTTCTGCTAAAAACATCTATAATTGATGCTAAATACACAAATCCACAATTCATTTTTATATAAGAAATATCTGTAGACCAAACCTGATTCGGCTTGTATATATTCTCATTTTTCAACAAAAATGGCATCTTATATTTTGGCTTTTTAAATACATTTTTCTTTTTTATTGGAAGTATTGCTGATGTTTTATTGTCTTTCATAATCTTTATTTAGCATTAAAACTATTCTCCATGTGCTCAAGACCTTCTCGCCTCCAGCGCCTGACAACGCTTTCATGTACATTGTACCTTCTGGATATCTCTGCAAACGTAAGTTCACCAATCAAAGCTACCAAAGCTACATCAGGCTTAAATTCACCGTTATACGTTTTCCCTATACTTAAACCTCTAATCAACTCAATAATATCACACAAAAAACGATCGATAACCGTGGCCTTAAATCCGGGGCTCAGTATATTTATCGAAGCGGAAAAATTATGGCAGATTGGATATAACGCAATGTTCAAAATGCGAAAATCTTTTGCAGGTGATAATGGATAAGTGATAGTATCGCTATATTACGATTGGAGAATTGTACATATGCTATTAAGATATATTTTAGGAATCTTCTTGTTAATACATTATGAAAATACTTGGGCAAAAGAATTGCATACTCAGCAAGAGCTTTTTAAAAATCAACAAGAATTTACAGGTATAGACTCATTAGAAATAAGCGGAAACAGCATAGACGTTATTATTCAAAAATCTCTTAACAATAAAACTGTCATATCGTGTGATAAACAAGCGAAAATTATTACGGATGGTAATAGATTGCTTGTTGAAAGTCCAAGAAAAAATTTCTTTTTTAGTTTATTCTCTCCGACATGTAAGTTTATAATAAATATCCCCGCACCCATTACAGATTTAAAAGTTAGTACGGGGAAAGGGCGCTTAATTATCGATGGGACTAATTTGAATCAGTTGAAGATTTCAGGAGGGAATGTTGAAGTATTGTTGAAAGAAATGCAAGGGCATGTAAATATAGAAAGCGGAAATTGCATGCTTAGATACTTTGCTACGAATATAAAAACCGACAAAAAGGTCGTGTTAGAATGCGCGTCTGGAATGTTAGATTTTACAGCATTTCTGTCCGATGGATTTACAGGTTTTTGTCCATTGATTAAATGTGGGTCTTTCCAAATAAAAGAATCGTTTTTGCCTACAACAACTGCAGATAGAGCAAATATAGTCTTACAGGGGAAATGTGGTATAGTCAAAGTGTCGATAAAAAGAGCAACTGATGCGGATTTATAAGGTGGATAAGAAAGTTCCCGGTGAGAAAAATGAATTATTCGTGGGTTGAAGAGTATCTGTTGCAGAAGTCTGGAGTGATAAAGGACTGGAAAAAAGATTGGAACTGGATTCGTTTCAAAATAGACGGGAAAATGTTTGCTGCGATATGTATGGATGATAATAATCAACCATATTATATTACATTAAAACTAGAACCTGCAGAAGGTGAGCGTTTACGTAAGCAATATAAGGATATAATTCCAGGTTATTATATGAATAAAATTCATTGGAATTTTATAAAAATTAATGGAAAAGTAGATGATGATGTTCTGAAGGTCTTATTGGATCATGCGTATCAAATAGTGCTTGAGAGTATCAGTAAGAAGAAGCAAAAGGAGATATTAGAAAATTGATAATACAAATGATTTGATCAGTTGTTGTGGAATGGATTGTGGTAAGTGTTCATGTTATGGAAATACTTGCCAATGATGTAATGCAGTATGCGGCAAAGTATTTCACGCACCTGAAGGGAAAGAGTGCGGTATATATTCCTGTTGCAGAATAAAAAACGGTTTTCTTTCATGCGGTGAATGCAAAAAATTACCGTGTGAACTTATTCTAAACACGAGAGATCCGTCACTTTCTGAAGAAGAATTTATGAAAACTGTAGATGAGCGTGTAAATCGACTTAAGCAATTGAAAATGCCGTAAATCTTGTCATTCGATCAGTATATTGTGCATGCTGGGGATGGGCTGCCAGAAAAGAAACTGCCGCAGTGAACTGAGCCCCGGGAGTAGGACCATTTAAGTGTTATTTTTGGGATCGTTTTTTCTCAACTTTCACGTAGATGAAGCTGTGTCCATCCACGATTTTATTATACACATTAGTGTTATTGCGAAAGTCGAAACTATGTGTTTTTAGATACTGATTATCAGGACGACGGGAGCGTCTAAAATTACTTTTGCAAGAAGCCTAATATTATGAGTATTGTAATTTAAATTTTGATGTAATTTCTTAAACTGCAGATTAAAAGTAGAATTCGAACTGAGTGATTGCTGGAAGAATAGATTGATAGGATATACTTGATATATTATTTTAAGACTATTTATTCGTGATTTTGAAAATTGTTTCCTTTCACATTTACATAGAGAAATAGGAGTAGATATAAAATTAACTTTATCTCTACATAAAAACATATTGTATATGATAATAATGTTAAAAATAAAAAAAGCGCCGCAAACACGGCACTTTTTTTGTTAAGACAAAATAAACTAAAAAACTATTCGCTTGCTTCATCAGATAAACCGAGCGCTTTAAGTTTTTCCTCTAGAGTTTTTGCGTTTTCTATCGCTTTTTTGGCTGCATCAGTCAATCCAAAGAGTGCTAGGTGTTTCTCTTTGTAAATTTTAAGCATATGGTCACATACTTCATTGCTTTTACCTTCTATATTGAGCTGCTTCATTACAGCCTCTGGGAAGAGAGTATTGCTATCTTGGATCTGTATATTAGTATCCATAGATAACTTTGCATCTTCAATGCCGAATGCTTTTTCTTCTTTTGCTCCATAAATCATATTAACAAGCTGGTTTTTTGTCATGTGCTTCGTGTTGTCTTTGTTCAGTACGTATAATGATTCCTTTTCTTTTGCAATCGCAGTAAGCAAAATTACAAGATCTTCGTCTTCTTTTCGAATCGAAGATTTCTTCTTATATCTCTCCTTTAATAAATACGCAGCAGCCTGCTGAGTAGCTTGTGTATCATAGGCGTTTAGGTTTTGTTCTTCAACTTGGATGTTATAGCTTTTAATGATCTTTTCTACATCAATAATCGCATCTTTCTTTTCCTCTTCCTTCTTTTTCACCTCAGGCAAGTTGTTTTTACATTTTTGCAATGTATCAATACATTCTTTGGAGTAAATGTTTGTTTTAGCAATCAAACCATTGATAACTTCTTGCGCAGCTTGCAGTTCAGCTTGGTCTTTGAACTCAGCTTCGGAGTATTTTTCAGACTCAAGTTTTGATATTGCAACTTCGGTGTCATTTATCTTTATTGTATCTTTAATTGCCTCAAATTCAGTAGTGCCATATTTCTTTTCATCTTCCTTCTTTTCCACACCAGGCAAGTTGTTTTTACATTTTTCCAATGTATCAATACAAGCTTTGGTGTAAGTATTTGTTTCCTTAATCAATTTATTGATAACTTCTTGCGCAGCTTGCAGTTCAGCTTGGTCTTTGAACTCAGCTTCGGAGTATTTTTCAGACTCAAGTTTTGATATTGCAACTTCGGTGTCATTTATCTTTATTGTATCTTTAATTGCCTCAAATCCAGTCTCGCCATATTGAGTATCTTTATTCTTTTTTTTAATCGCATCATCAAACGATTCCCTAAACTGTGGATTGTTTTTGTATTCGCTCTGAATTAATAAGACAGCGTTTGTAAAGACATCTCCTTTTTTTCTAAAATCTTCTTTTAGATCAAAAGAGCCACTGTCTGCATTGAAATTACAAACTTTCAAAATAGTTGGGAGTTCCATGCGCTTTAGCGATCTGAGTGTAGATAAATCTGCAGTTTTGTTACTTTTCATCGCTCCACACTCAGTTATACTACTACCGCCAAACAATACACATAAACAACTTAAATTTAATAATATCTTTTTTTTCATAAATCTAAAACCTAAAAATAAAAACTAAACATACAGTATAACAACCTTATTGAGAAACATATGTTAGTTAAAACAAATCCCCGAAACCACCAAAATCTTCTCCAGTGTCTTCTTCATGTTTTTGTTCTCCGTCATTGTTGGTAGCGTTTTGCAACGCATCTACAACAGGCGCCAGCACATTAGTTAACTTGGACAAATCAACAAACACAGGCAATTTAGTATATGCATCATCAATGTCATCATATTCATGTCTACACAAACACTTCCCCCGTGCCTTGCTATCAGATAAAGCTGTTTCAATCCAATTCGCTAACTTCATCTGTTGGGTTTTGTTAACAAAAACCATGACGCCATCCTTCTCACTTTTAGTGAACTTGATATTAAATTTTACAGAACTATTATCACGCCCAGCAGTGAACAACTTCGAAATTGCATTGCTAATCCGGTGATGCGTGAACTGCACTTCAACAATTTTGTACGCGTCTTCAATGTCATCGTATATCTCATGGACAGAGCCTTTATTGCAATCTGCCGACCAAATCAGCAGATCTTTCAAGAGACCATCTTTTGGTTTACAAACCTTGCTATACGTTTTTCCATTTTCAGCGGGTTTGACTTGATCTAAAGCGAAACCACTTTCAAAGTAAATCGAAAAAAAGTCGCAAATGTTGACAAAAGCACCATTCGTCGGCTTTGTTATAACCGATTCCTTTATAAATTTCTTGCATCCATCTGTTGCCGACACTTGTAACTGACCTCTGCTCATGTCAAACAATAAGCCGCCAAGCTCAATAGGTTTTGCTGCAGATGTTTGTCCTGCAAACCCTAAGCATGCTATTAATAAAACAAGTTTAACGCAATTATATACATATCGCATTTTTCACCTATCTAAACTACCACAATAGTATACATTAAAAAATACAGCAAAAGCAACTTTTGTTTCATTTAAATTTGCTATTTCTAAATCGTTCTGTTCAGTGTATTAATCCATGTTCTATACTTTGGGGTGTGCTTTTTTATCAAAGTGTATATGCTTGTATGTGAAAATTTTACGATATAATTGTGATCAGCCACTTTTAAATCATATGTCCGTACAAAATCTATAAGCGCACATAATTTGGTGTGCGCTTATATATATGGATTGTCTATATTTGTTAATTAGAATGTAGCTTCGTCTAATCGTTCATAGAAGAAAACATATCCATTTTTAGCATCGTCTGGAATATTATTGTCTAATGTCCTTGCTGTTCGGTCATTCTTCTCCTGCCAAGTATTGCCGACTCTCTGGTATGCGTAGTAATGCCCTCCATCTAGTCCACCTGAATGCACACTAACTGAGTTTAAAATGTATTTATACGATTTTTTGTTTATATAGTCGTATACGTGCAAAATTTGGTTAGGTGTAATTGCTGCGTTGTCTTTTGATATATTACCATACAAATTCTGAGTAAATCTTTTTAATGAAATTGGAATGATTTTTGCTGGATTTGTAAGATAAGTAGTTTTTTTGCATCCGTTTCTTGTTCCGCAGTTTTCGCACTTATAGTCATCGATATCTTCTTGTTCTTTTAATGTTCGCTTAAATAATGTTTGAATGTCCCTACCATCTTGTATTTGTATTTCTATTTTATTTGTTTGATCTGTTTTTTTTGATGTGTGCTTTTTAGCGCATTTAGCCTCTAGTGCCGAATGTACATTAGAATAAATTAACTTTTCGAATTTTTCTTTTAATTCTTTATTATTTTGTACAGCATCATGAATTTTGTCTATCATATGAGTTAAAAATTCTGATGAATCTTCTTGGTTTGTTGTGTTACTCCAAGGAGTGTCTCCTGCTAACTTTGCTATATGCTTAAGTACATTATAAGCTAAGCCCTTTCCATTGCTGCCTCTACTACCTGTCTCCACTGCGCCAGTTCCGGAACTCATCTTATCTAAAAATGTTCTCAAATCAGCGACGAAAGAATCTTTGTTATCTTTCAAGTCATTTATTATAAATTCTCTAAGTGGTTTACACGCATAAACAGCTTGCATAGATGCGTTGAAAAAACATGAATTTCCTGCGTTAGTTAATGCTCTAGAATTTTGTACTCCGTTTTTCTCTTCTCTTAATACATGATCTAGTGCATGAATTTCCCATGAATTAAATGCATTCCAAAGGTTGCGCTTTATAGTGTTTCTATATGAGTTAAACTTACTTAAATTAAGTTTAGAAATAGTTTGATCTACTGTCTCATCAATATCTGTTTTAGAGAATGTTTTGTTTTGTGTTCTCGCATTTATCGCACAAGCGAATCCCAAAAATGTATTCAATTTTTTAGCCTCGTTTTCGTTATTAATGCTCCAGCTTTGAATTTTATCTTTTCCGATTATATTTGCTAAATTGCCGATATTATTTACTTGCATTAATTCAATGTATTTATCGTTTAGTCCACTGATGCCAAGTGATTGCAATGTGGCATTTTGTGGAAGTCCTAATCTTGTTAAAGCTATCAAACGAGCAATAGGAGCGCTGTTCTTGTCGCTGTTAAATTTAGTCTTTAATTCAGACCTTTCAATGCACGATATTTTCTGAGTGATAGCATTATTATGCCATGCAAATGAATTTTTTGCTTTTGTTATATCTAAGGCAAATGCACAATTTAATAACGAACAACTCAGGAATGTAAATGCCAATTTATTCATGTAAATAACCTTTTGTCTATATAATAATTATACAAGAATCAAGGTGTAAAAGGCAATTTTTTGTCATTGTAACAACCCTAGTCAAAGTAATCATCGCTGATTTTACGTATGGAATCCACAAATATAAACGCTTTATTATTAATTTTTAGGTACAATGTGTATAATAAAAACAGAAAAAGGAGATGATCATGGATAAAGCATATTTTGATTTAATGTGTAGCATAGAAAGATTAAACAAATTGGTTCTTGATTCTATCGATACAGAATTAGGCAAAATGGGGTTGGACGAGGTGTCAGCTATTCAGGCGCTTTTGTTGTACAAAATCGGAAATCAAACAATGCCAATAGGAGAAATATCTTCCAGAGGTTATTATCTAGGTACAAATATTTCATATAATCTCAAAAAGTTAATTAAATCAGGGTATATAAAACAAACAGAAGCAGATTATGATAAGAGATCATCAATTGTTGAGCTAACAGAGAAAGGTTTAGATTTTTGCAACTCTCTAAAAAAGGTTTTTTCAACCCATATTAATACAATAAAAAGTGAAAAGATTGATGCAAATAGTATTTTATCTAATTTCAGAAGACTTGAAATGTTCTTTGGTAGACTAGCAATCAGTGGTGTAAAGTCTTTCTAGTAAGGTTACAATGCGCAGTTTTCTGATTATGTATTTGTGTGTTTCGTGTGTATGCGCATATAACAAAACGTTCGCTTCAGATCTTTTTGGAAAAGCAATAGAAAAACAGGAAGAAGCTGAGGCAGAGCTACTGGATAATGTTGACTTTGGGAATACATCTAATGATGATGTTTCGGGTGACTCCGATAAGTGGCGGAACGGTCGAAAAGATGCAAAAAATAAAACGGAATCAAGAAATAAAAAAAGTAAAAAAGGTGAGAGAAAAACAGCTGATAAACAAAATGATACAGGATCAGGCGATAAATCTGATTTGGCCATACGAAATAGCTCAAAAACTGAACAGTTAGATAAAGAACCTGATGAACAAAATGAAGCACAACAGAAGATTAAAGATAAAAAAGATCTTTTTGGTGATGCTATAGAAAAGCAGGAAGAAGCTGAAACAGAGAGAATAGAAGAAGGAGATATTTCGTTTGATAAAATTGCACAGGTAATGGTTAACTCAATCAGTTCTAGCAAAAGAAAGAATAAACAACTTAATAGTCTTAACAAAAGATTAGCTGAATTTCGCAACGATACAGATGAAAATGCAATATTTAGCCTATTCCTTGGGCTGTACAACTTAGTGGGGGCGTCGATATTTAGCTCATGTTTTCAGAAACTTGTAGCCGATAGCAATTTTAAGCAAGAGGTTTCAAATTTATTGGCGAATCTAAAGACAAAGATCCTCTCTGGAGATCTTTATCAAGGTAAAAATGCAAAGACAGCAAAGACACTATATGACGTTATAGCGAAACACTTGTAACAGCCAATGTCGCCTGGCTTGTGTGTCATTAATGCTAATATAGCTTATTATAAACTATTCTAAATGCCAATGATTAAGAAAATTGGGAATACAATAATTCTTATCGTTGGTTACCTATAGGTTATTTTGTTAGAATATATTTTTATATTACTTGACTTTTGTATATAATTATATTTCATTTGTTGTCATTTTTTTATACGTATGTTGTTGTTAGATAAGCCGAAGTTTTGGGATAGGCCGGCAAATAAATTTTTATTATATTTGAATACGCCGTTGAGCATTGTATATAAATATGTATTGTCCAGAAAGTACAAACATAAGTCTGACGTTTTCACTATTGCGATAGGTGGTATAACAGCTGGGGGAGCTGGGAAAACGCCGCTTGCGATAGAATTAGCGTATAAACTAAAGCAGAGCGGGTTTAATCCATTGATCGGATTAAAAGGATATGGTCGACGTAGTAAAAATGCAACTTTAGTTGACAATAAAATTAGCTCATATCATGAAGTCGGAGATGAAGCATTATTGGCATCAAAATACACAAATGTAGCAGTCGCTCATGATAGGAGCGATCTTATAAGAATCGCGAAAAAAAATTCATTTAATATAATCTTATTAGACGATGGGTTATCGCAGAGAGTATTGCGACCTAACTTAAAGGTTTTAGTCGTTGATGGGTTGCAAAATTTAGGGAATCAACTATTAGTGCCAATTGGCCCATTACGGATGCAGATAAATTATGCAGTTAATAATGCAGATTTAATTGTATTTTTAAACGAAGATAAGTACGGCATACTTGATTTGATAAAAGCGTGTACAGATCCATGTAAAATAATAAGAGCTAGCACTAAGGTTGACTTAAGCAACGTCAAGAAAAATGTTGTGTTGTTTTCTGGGTTAGGATGTAACCAAAAATTTTTTGATAGATTTTCTGATTTTAATGTCATAAAAACTTTTTCTTTTCCAGATCACTATCCGTATTCGTCAAACGATATTAAAGATATAAAAAATTTTACCAAAAAGATGCAGATTGAAATTAACGAAGACATAGACATTGTCACGACAGAAAAAGATAAAATGAGAATACCCGTTTGGATGTCAAGCGGGATAAAAACTGTTAAGATAAATGTAGAATTTGATGCTGCGGAGATTATTAAAAATATAGGGGCTTTAAATGAATGATTTTTTTAGTTTAGATATTTTGGCTCGTTGGATTCTAAAATTCGGGCATATTACTGTTATCATGCCTTGCGTTGTAGTCGGTATGATTTTTCACAAAAGGGAATTGTATGCAAAAGCTGCGTGTTTTTTATTGTTCGTGATGATTTTAAATACACTTCTTAAGCAGATTTTTAAAGTGCCATTATTTCCACACCTTGGAAATGGTTATGCTTTTCCTAGCGGCCATATGCACGCTGCTGCCGCATTTTACGGATATATTTTGTATGAAAGCAAAAATAAATATGTAAGCAGTTTGATTGTGACAATACTGTCATTATTGGGGTGGAGTTTAGTTCACTGCAATTTTCATGATTGTTCTCATGTTTTAGGTGCAATCGGATTCGCATGCATTGAATTTGCTGTATACCATGCACTGTCCAGTAAATTCTCTGCGAAGACAGTCGGACTTCTTACATTGTTTTTGGCTATTTTAATAATGATTTTCCTGAATGTCATACATTGTATACAGTATCATGTTTGGTTGGCATTTTACGGTTTACTTGGGACAGAAATAGCGTTATTAGCTACACAACAAATAAAAACATCTTTCTTTGTTAATGTTATTACATTAGTTGTAGCTTCTGTTTTAATATATGGCATATACTGTGTATTTAAGTATCTAGCGTTTTCTCATGCATATTTCTCATGCATTCAGTTTGCAATATTGCCGATAATAGTGGTTTGCGTTGATAATATGGCCATTAAATTAACCAAAGCAAAATATATTATTAGCAAATAAGTGATTGTATGTAAGCTTTATCTTCATTTGCAATTCTATCTTTGTAATTTTTATTATACTTACAGCGTATTATTTTTATGAAGTAGTTAATAGGATAAATGTAAGCGAATAATACGTTTAATAAATATACAACAGTAAGATAAGTACGGTTACTTATGCCTTTTTTGTTTTTGACATTTCTTTTTTGCTTAATTATGTAAATTAATATATGAACTGAGTTCTATATTGAGTTCAGGATTTAAGGTTAGAACTAACGATCGTTTTTTATATGCTATTAAGTTTGCATGTTTGGCTATTAGCAGAAATATTCAGGTTTTTTAGCGCACTCCAATTCCTTTCTATTCCACGAACTTTATGAAACTGCTGCTCTAACGCTGCGTTTGGCAATGATATTTTAATAAACTCTATATATAATATACGTAAGCTTTATGATGCAGGAGAAAATAATGGTCCATAACATTATAGTACCACATTTTGATAAGGATGGTGAACCAGTAGAGATAATACAATGGTACAAAAGAATCGGAGATAAAGTTCAAAAGGGAGAAATACTTGCTGATGTGGAAACCGCCACAAGGTCTTGCGATATTCTTGCTAAAGAAAGCGGGGTGATTGAAGCGATATACATACAAGAAGGTAAAACTACAAAAATAGGATCATGCATAGGGATGATTAAAATAAATAGTGATCAATCGCAACAAAATGAAGATGAGTCACTTAAAGAGAAATTGAAAGAAGAAATAAGGCAAGAATTAAGGGCTGAACTCGAGCGTAAAGAGAAAGTAAAAATAGAAGGTACTTTTGACACGTCGGAAGAGTTAGATCTTAAAGAGCTAGAATCACAAAAAGATAAAGACATAACCGTTAGTTTTGAAGCAATTGTTGAAAATACTAATGAGAATGATTCTATTGATATAGAAGGAGAAGAAAAAAAAATAATAGAGGAAAAGATATTAGATGAAATTCCTACTGTACAAAAATTATCAGAAACGATAGTTGTTGAAAGACCTGAGACAGATGCAGAGAATTGGAATAAGGTTGAAGCGATTTTTACTCCTGAAGATAATATATCAAAAGTCGATACATTGCGATCTAAAATAATTAACCAGCGTCTAGAGACAGCACATGGTGCAATTATTTCAACTGCGATTAATGAGATAGACATGAGTAACATCATTGCGCTATCGGAAAAATTTGGGAAAGAATTTGAAGAAAAACATAATATTCGGTTGGGGTATACTCCATTTATAATAAAAGCCGTTACTCATGCTTTGAATGAATTTCCTGTATTTAACTCATTTATACAGCATGATGATGTGATTTTGCGTAAAAATTTTGATATTGCTATTTCGACTGGAGGGACAGATGCATGCGTATTTCCTGTAATAAGGAATGCAGATAAAAAATCAATCGCAGAACTTGAGAGAGAAATGATCGTATTGAGCGAATTACGGGAAAGAAATGAATTAACACTTGAGGAGTCGTCAGGCGGATCATTCGCTCTAATAAATGCTGGATTATACGGATCTTTGCTGTGTTCAAATATGGTTATAACGCCTAATATTGCTTCTTTTTCGATGCATAAAGTGACAAAACGTGCTGTAGTTGAAAATGATAAAATTATTGTTAAGCCGATGATGTATGTATCTCTATCGTTTGATAACAGGATAGCTGATATCAGAGATGCTTCTTTGTTTATGGAAAGGGTAAAATTATTTGCAGAAAATATAGGCTTTTTTATATTAGAAATTTAGCAATATACAGCACAAAGCAAGTCGTACTACCTAAAGTATTATTTTTGCGATCGTTTTCTCTCAACTTTCGCGTAGATGAAGCTGTGTCCATCAACGATTTTATCGTATACATTATTAGGAGTTTCACTTTAGCAATTCAAGCAATTCATCGATAGAGCCGTTAACAAGAAGTCTAACGAAGAGTGCCATGGTTTTTCTAGATTTTCAAGTGATCTTGTTACAACAATTGATTGTCTTTTAAAGACAGCAAGTCAGTGTCTCTGTTGTCCATTATTACGTTCTATTGGAGGAGTGTAACGTTTTGATTGTGTTAGATTTTTTGAAGAAAAGAATTCTTTGTATAGTTATTTCTCTATGAAAGGGTATTTATGTATGTTATAATGAGTTAAGAGTACATAGATGAACATCCAGATAGCACATTAGCAGAGGTTGCAAGACATTTCAATTGCGGAATCAATGCTGTGTTTAAAGCTTTGCGCAAGCTAGGATACACCTATAAAAAAACAAAAAAATCTATAAGGAAAGAGACGAATCAGCGAGGGCTGTATTTATTGTAAAGAATAAAAAATGAAGCAAAATAGAATCTCCTTCACATTTACGAAACAGGCGTTGATACGTATTTATACAGAGAACATGCGCACGCACCCAGAGGCAAAAAAATTATAAGAGAAGTGTCTGTACGCAAATTTGCACGACCATCTATAGTCGCAGCAAAATGCGGAAATGAGATTTTAGCTCAGTTTGGATACACAGGAACTTGTGATGCCTAGAATTCTCCATGTGGCGCTCATCAACAGTCCAGACAAATGCAATATCAACTCCAAAATTTTGTCCTTTTTCGGCTTGCCTCGCGTGGGTGTTTTGATAAATTGGTCCCCGCAATTTTTTTGTCTACATCTCTAGCGCCACTTTATGTGGCCGTACTTATATGCTTCTTCGCATACACTTTCAAACACCTTAGCCTCATGTCTCATTTTCCTCATTCAAACAATTTAGATCATTATTACTATAACGCATTGCTAAAGTGAATTTCTCTTAATCGGCTATACATTGACATTTTTATGTTAACTATAGTATCATTGTAAGTAAGTGTCTTATTTTCAATAATTGCAATCTTATTTCTTAGCGTTGTTTAACGCGTATATCATTATTAAATAGGAATTTTATGTTTGGAAAAATTAAGCAATTAAATTGGGATGATATTGCTAGAGAAAACCAAAAAATTCCGAATGGAGATTGGAAAATTTGGTTAATTCTAGCAGGTCGCGGATTCGGAAAAACAAGAACAGCCGCTGAATCCGTTAGAAAACTTGTGTTAGATAAGTCATGTAAACGTGTTGCATTGATAGGCAATACTATCGTAGAAGCAGAAAAAGTGATGGTCGAAGGAGAAAGCGGGCTTTTGGAAATATCTCGCAAAGAGGATGGAATAAAATATGTACGTAGCAAGAAAAAATTAGTTTGGGGGAATGGAGCATGCGCATTTCTGTATGGCGCAGATGAATACGATAAATTAAGAGGTCCACAGTTTGATTTCGCTTGGATAGATGAATTTGCAAAATTTCGATATGCAAAAAATACGTTTGATCAATTAAATTTCGCATTAAGATTGGGAAGGAATCCTAGGACGATAATAACAACTACTCCAAGGCCTATAAAAATTTTACATGATATTATGGCTAAAAAATATACACATGTAACGCGTGGTAGCTCTTTTGAAAATTTGCAAAATTTATCTACAAATTTTATAGAACAATTAGAGTATCTTAAAGGGACAGCCTTAGAGGCGCAAGAAATATACGGAGAAATCATCAGTGACAATTCTGATGAATTATGGAATTTAGATGATATGCATTTGTACTATAAAACGCCTCAGTGTTCTATTGAAAAAATAGTAATAGCAGTAGATCCAGCTGTGTCAAGCAAAAAAAATAGTGATGAAACAGGAATTATAGTGTGCGGGAAAGATGAAATAGGAAATATGTTTATTTTAGATGATCTATCTTCCAAAGAACCATCAAATATTTGGGAGGAAAATATAATCAAAGCATATCATGAACACAAAGCTGAATCCATCGTAATAGAAGCAAATCAAGGTGGAGATTTAATACGAAATTCTTTATTGGGACGAGACAAAACTCTTAACATAAAAAATGTATATGCAAGAGAAAACAAAAAAATGAGAGCAATTCCAATTGCAGGTTTGTACAAAAAAGGCAAAGTTTTTCATATAAAACAATTTCAAAAATTAGAGGTGCAAATGGGATCATTTATAACTGGGAAACAGTCTCCAGACAGAGTCGATGCGTTAGTGTGGGGGATTACAGAATTGCAAAAAAACACATACTCACATATAAATTGCAATACATCTTATAGTCTTACTTGATAGTAAAATACACTAAGAAGACTATTAATATAATCTCCTTAGTAAAATTATGATTTTACTTCATGCCTTTTCTATGAGAATAAAATGTGCCTGAATTCCAATTTTGATTTGATGATTTTATAGACTTATTTTCTCTGTCAATCTGTTTTTTGCTTTCTTGCATGCTTTTATTTTGTTCATAGCATTTTTGCTGTTGGAAATTGTTTACAAGATGCATATGCGGTTGACGCTCAGGCATTCTCATAGGGACTTCTGGATAATTTTGCATAGCTGAGGCATAGTTGACTCCAAAAACAATTAATGACGCTAATAGATATTTCTTCATGATATTCGTACTCCAAATAAAAATATTTTTAAAGATACGACTAATATATTAAGTAAGGATTACCAATTTTTATTTTTAGCACAAACTAATTTAGAGGAATTTATGTATACTAAAAAATTTGAAAAAGCTTTTGAATTTCTAATAACAAATGAAGGTGGATTTTCAAACAATATTAATGACAAAGGAGGACTCACAAAATTTGGCATTACACAAATGAGTTATCCAAATATTGATTTAGAAAAATTAGAATTAAATGATGCAAAAGAAATATATTTTCAGGATTTTTGGAACCCACTAAAACTGGAAAAAATTGAAAATGCTGTTGTCGCATCTAAAATGTTAGATATTGCAGTTAACGTCGGGAATCATCAAGCAACTGTTATTTTACAAAGGGCTCTACGAGCTGTCGGGCATCACGTTAAAGAAGATGGATTGATCGGGGACGAAACAATTTCAGCAGTTAATATAGCAGAATACCGTGAAATTATAGTCGCATTAAAGTCAGAGACAGCAGCATATTATAGGCTTATAGCTCAAGCGAATATTAGTCAAAAAGTCTTTTTAACTGGATGGTTAAACAGAGCATACAAAACACCTAATTAATAATTAAAATTCATGTTGCTACGATAAAAAGCAGGTGTATAATGGAAAGTGTAGGGGCATATGTACGACACTTAAAAATATGTCATAAAAACTCGGTTTAGTCGCAACTAAGCCACAATTTAATATACTAGTATACGTTGGAGGTATCTATGTTTTATCTTTCAAATAAAATAAATTACGTTTTTTCTGATTTAATGCCTCATCTTAGTGAATTAGCAGTACAAATTCACTTTGAGAAACATCACGCAATGTATGCAAAAAAGTTGAATGATATGGTAAAAGATTCAGATTTTGAAGGTATGTCATTAGATGATATTATTATTAAATCTAGAAACACTAATCAAAGTATTTTTAACAATGCTGGTCAGTTATTTAACCACAATTTTTACTGGGCTAGCCTTAAAACAAACTCTGCGTTACATAAAGGAGCTCTGTATGATAAAATTATGGAACAATTTGAATCTATAGAAAATTTCAAAAATTTATATATAGAACATGCAAATAAAATGTTTGGAAGTGGATGGAGCTGGGTTTGTGTAGAAAAAAGCAGTAATTCTTTGTGTTTTGAAAACACACAAAATGCAGAGTCACCTATAGGGAATACAAATATTGAACCAATTTGCGTTATTGATTTATGGGAGCATGCATACTACGTCGATTATAGAAATGATAGATTAAGTTATTTAAACAATCTAATAAAAAATTGTTTAAATTGGGATTTTTGTAGCAACAATTTTACTAAGGCTATTTCATAAAAATATACAAATTTTTACGTGCTATTACACATAGCACGTAATAGTATGTAGTAAATTAAACTCTCTCAAAAAGCTTATCTAGTAAATTTCCAGATAACTTAATATAACTAGGTCTTCCATGACAGCATTGGGCAATATTTCTAGAACTTTCAGCTTGCCTTAGAATTGAATCCATTTCTATTTTTGTTAGTGATTTTCCTGCTCTAATACTATTATGACATGCTATTGTAGAAAAAACATACCTAATTTTCTCTGAAAAATCATCAACATTTCCGCGCAGACACAACTCATCTATAATATCTAAAATAAATTCTTTAGGTTCATTAATATCGAATATACTAGGAATTGCACGTAAGCAAATTGTATCGAAACTAATTTTTTCATAATATACTCCAAGGTTATTTAGAGTTTCTTTATTAGACTGTAACAATTCTACTTTAGATGCGGTTAGTACTACTATTTCTGGGAGAAGTAACTGCTGACTATCTAATGATTCTCTATTCAGCAATTTTTCTAATAACATTCGCTCACAAACAGCATGTTGATCAACAATAATTAATTCTTCGTTTTCATTTTTCGAAATAATATATTTGTTATCTATCTGTGCAATAGCGTTTCCAAGGTCTACAGACTTTTTACTGATCTCTCCATTATTTTCTAAATTTTCTGTAGCACAAATACATGTCGTTTTTTCGTCTGATTTTATTTGTTTTATATCGCTACAAAGTACAGCTTGTTTAATCTTTTTAAATGGAACTAAATTATTGAAGTGTTTATCTAAAAACTGTTGTGGATTCTGAGAACACTGAAATGGTTTTGTTGATTTATTATCGCTACTATTTATAACATCATGATTTATAGATGTGCTTCTTTTCAAAATCGAACTTAAACCTAATTTATCTAATGAAAACGCAGAATGATTTCCTATATCTTCATATATAGCTTGTTTTATTGAAGAGAATATAATTGTTTTGAGATCATCTAAATTTCTAAAACGTACCTCTGTTTTTGCTGGATGCACATTAACATCAACTAATGCGTTATCTATACTCAAAAACATAATAAATACAGGGAATCTTCCTGATGGTATTACATCTTTATAAGCGCTGCGAACAATACTTGAAATAAATTTATCCTTTACAAATCTTCCATTGATATAGATCCGTTGATGAGATGATGTGGATTTGTTAAAATTTGGAACACCTAAATACGTACTCAAGCTAATTTTATTTGTGTCTTTTTCAATTAGCCTCGTATTCTCTATAAATTCTTCACCTAAAACATCCTTGATCCTTTCTAATCTGCTTGTCGCTTTGTATTCTGATTTTAATCTTCCATTATCTATGTATTTAAAACTAATATTTGGGTAACACAAAGCAAAATTAATAAAAGTTTCATAACATGCATCTGCCTCTGTAGCAGTACTTTTTAAGAATTTTAAACGCGCTGGTGTAGCATAAAATAAATCAGAAACCTCTATTTTAGTCCCTCTAATATTTTCTCCTATAGGAAATACAGCAGAAATCCCATTCTCATTAGATTCTATTGCATAAGCACAATCTTCTAAATAAGAGCTTTTTAAAATAACTCTAGCAATAGATGAAATTGAAGCTAAAGCCTCTCCTCTAAATCCAAATGTATTAATATCAAATAAATTTCCCAATTCAAGCTTAGATGTAGCATGCCTTTCTAAAGCTAAGTTTAATTCGTCTTTATGAATACCGCATCCGTCATCTTTTACACACAGAAAAGCCTTTCCTCCTTCTGCTATAGAAATTTCTATATTTTTTGCTCCAGCATCTATAGAATTCTCAACTAGCTCTTTAAGTACAGACGCAGGTCTTTCTACTACCTCTCCAGCTGCTATTTGATTAATTAGAATCTGCGATAATTTTAATATTTTTCTATTTCTGCTATGTTGCAGAGCCACATTTTTATCGTTTAACATATACTCATTCCTTGTATATATGACCTTAAACCATATTTGACTTTATTATCGATTCAGCTATTTGTACGCCATTTAAAGCAGCTCCTTTTCTCAAGTTGTCACAAGATGCCCATAAAGATATACAATTTTTGCATCCATCATCTTGTCTTACTCTACAAACAAAAACAGAATCTTCACCTTGAGCATCAACTGGAGTAACGATTGCATCATCGCGTAGTAGAGTAATCCCTGGAGACTTTGAAATAGCAGACTTGACATCAGATAACTCAATATCTGAAAAGAACTCACAATGCATAGATATACTATGACCTATGTAAACAGGGACTCTTACAGATGTAACAGATATGAACATATCTTTACTGAGAATTTTTTTTATTTCTGATGCAATTTTATTCTCTTCGTCACTTTCTCCTGATTCTAAAATTTCACCGATTACTGGTATAACATTTCCAGCTATTACCTTAGGGAAAACGTTGATTCGACTATCTTCATTTGAAGATGTCATTCCAAACAAAGATTGTCTTGTTTCTTCATATAAACTCCGTATTCCATTTTTTCCAGCTCCTGAAACCGACTGATATGTTGAAATTACTACTCTTTTTATGTTTGACAAATCACTCAAAGCTTTTAGAATCATAGAAGAAGGAATAGCTACACAGTTTGGATTTGAAATAATGTAATTCTTTGTATTATTTATAAGAGATCCGTTTACTTCTGGGACTATAAGAGGTACAGATTCGTTCATACGGAATAGAGATGTTTTGTCGATTACAGTGCATCCGCATTTTGCTATTTTTTGCGCATATTTTTTAGAAATAGCGCTTCCAGCGCACATAAAACATATATCTATAGAAGAAAAATCAAAGTCATTTATACTACTTAAAACCACTGTTTTTTCTTCACCAAAAGATACATATTTCCCGACAGAGCTTTCGCTAGCAAATGCATATATATTTTGTATCGGAAATTGTCTTTCACTTAGTACGTTTAAAGTTGTACTTCCAGTGCTACCTGTAGCTCCGACAACTGCTACATTGTAAAGTTTTTTGCTCATATTTCTCCACACGACTAAACGTATTAGAATTATAGCAAAACAAAAAAATATATTTAAGTTCTTAATGGATATGCTGTTTTAAAAAATGTCCTACAATTGGACGCAATAACAGATCCTAATAAAAAACTTATGCATTATGTGTGAAATTTCAGATGGTGGGCAATGCAGGGTTCGAACCTGCGACCTACTGATTAAGAGTCAGCCGCTCTACCAACTGAGCTAATTGCCCATTTTTGATAAGTATAACAAAATAGATTTACGAAGTCAATCTATTGGGAATTGCGAATCATATCGGTCTTGAGTTAAATTTATTGACGAGCAGTAGCACGGAGAGTCTGAGTATTTCAGCTGATTTTGAATAGAATTTAGTTCTTCTATGCGACAGAGCTAGGCCTGTTCTTAGAACAGAATTGTATGATTTTACCAGACATGTTTCTGATTTAGTTATAAAGTGAGTGATGTTTTCTGGAATATATTCATCGTAAGCATAATTTCCGTCAGTACAAATTATATCTATAGTGCATTCTTTAAGTTTATTCAGCAGTTCTTTGCAAACATCTTTGCTTCCTCCACCTACAACAAAGTCAGCAAATTTCAATTTATTTATGTTCACAGCAGTCCAGACTCTTATTTTATTGGTCTTTGTTTATATATATAACTCATCCATTTCTAGGATTTTTATCTCTTCTCTCAGTGTTCCTTTCTGAGATTCAAGCTCTTTCCCGGCCTTTTTTACCCATTGCATAATTGGTCTGTAGCAAAAGTTTTTATTAAATAATTTACTCAGGATTCTAGCTGCGGGCCTAAACCCGACACATTCAAGGGGCAACAATAATGCCGCTTTCTTGTCTTTCTACGTGTCCTTTTCTACACGATATACATCTCCTTAATATTTCTCACATCCATTGCATCTGCACTTCTAAGCTTCACTTTTAAACCCAATTTTCGTTATCCTCTAGCTGCTATAATGCTTACAAGTCTTCATTAATCATAACTCCAAATAGTCATTATAGCATCACATACAATGAGTTAATTCGCAATTCATAGTGAATTTACTTTTATTGTTCACATATGGTATAATGTAAGAAAAAAGGTGTTTGTAATGCGTGTTATGAAATATTTAAGTAGTGCTATTTGCACATTTTGTATCGCTGGTGTGTTTGCTAGCGATGAGTGTGAATGCAGCGATTCTGCGTTCGATGGTTTTTCTGTAGGTGTTGTCGGATACTATTCATCCGAAAAAATTGAAAACAATTTGGGTGTCCACCAAATGTGGAATGAATTGGGGGCCAAGAAGTTGGAGGATGCTGATACTCCATGCCTATTATATCTGAAAGAGGATGCTGGAAACAAAGTTAATGTTTATAATGAACAGATAGGAAAAATATTTAGGGCTGCTATAGATGGGAAAGTTGCTGAGGGTATATTAACTGTAAACAATGTTACTGGTGATCTTATTCAAGGCGAAATATTATACAAAAAGTCCGGAGAAGAGGGCACGCCTAATTTTAAGCATAAGTCCGCAAAATATTCTCGCAGAAGCAATGTTGGCGGTGTAGGTGTTTCTGTTGCTTATAAATGGGATTGCTCAGATTTAGGTATGGTGTTCGGTGTTGAAGGTAATGGCGGTTTCTCATTTAAAAACAAGAAGACAAAACATGCCTCAAAAGAAAAAGCAATGGTTATAGATAATGTTACTGGGACTGTTTCGGTGGATGCTAAATTGAATGAAGAGTATCACAAAGCAATAACAGCGAACTTTGCTGATCCTGTTCCTGATAAGAATTGCGATGCGGTTGGTTATTTCGAGCCCGCAACAGCAGAAAAGAAACCTGTGTTCGAGATATTGTATCCACATGTTGTCCGTTATGATGAGACAAAAGCAGAAATTGAGACAAAGAGAAGTTCTTTCCAACCTGCCGCTTATCTCACCGCTGGTTTTGTGTTCGACAAAGATGTTTTAGTCGAGTTGGGTGTTGGTGCCGCGCACGTAAAAGCTGAGCAGATAATTTCTGATAAAGATATAGACTGGAAGAAAAAGGTTAAGTGCAGCAAGTTGACTCCATCTGTAAAAATTCAAGGATCTTATGTTGTCGCAGAAAATGTTGCTTTAGTAGCTTTCGGCAGATATGACTTCAATGTTAAAAAAGGTCCTATGAAAATTAAGAACAACTACACTGTCGGCTTAGGTGTAAGTTATCGTTTAGGAAATTAATATAATTATTTATTAATTCGAGCCTCCCCTCCATGAATTATTTTTATAAATGATTAGGAGGGGATTTTTGTAGGAATTGCTATGCAAAAGACAATATCACAAGAAATCAAAATTAAAGGAATAGGTGTCCATAGTGGCAAAGAAGTGCTTGCAATTATTAAGCCGGCTAAAGTAAATTCAGGACTCCAGTTTATAACGCCTTTAGGGGCAATAGATGTCTGTGTATGTAATCTCGACAAATCACCTATGTGCACTACTTTAAAGAATTCATCTGGAGCGCAAGTTAGAACGGTCGAACATTTCCTTGCAGCAGTAAAGTCGCTTAGAATAGATAATTTACAAGTAGAACTCACAGAAGATGAAATGCCAATTTTAGATGGTAGTGCGATAGAGTTTGTTGAAGCTTTAAAAAATAATAGAATCGAACAAGCCAAAGGAATAAGGACATTTAAGATATTAAAAGAAATTGTTGTGGAAGAAAACGGAAAAAATGTCAGATTCCAGCCGCTAGAACAAGGATTTGAAATCGATGTAACTTGCGATTTTTCAAATAAAAATCTTGGGATAACAAATTATAAATATATTGAGTCAGAAGAAAATTTTATAAATGAAATAGCATTTTGCAGGACATTTGGTTTTGAAGATGAAGCGAAAAAAATTCTTGAGCTTGGTTTAGCAAAAGGGGCATCTTTAGATAACACAGTAATTTTTGATAATTCTGGTAATCCAATAAATGACGGTGGACTAAGAATAGAACGTGAGTTTATTCGCCATAAAGTTTTAGATGTAATCGGAGATACTTCAGTTTGTGGTGGAAATATAATTGGAAAATTCATAGGCTATTGTCCTGGACATTCAATAACTGCAGAATTAATGAGAAAGACATTTGAAAACACTGACAACTACATTGAATTAAGTTAAAAAATAAAAGTTATGAAAAAGCATTTCTTAGAAATTTTAAAAGAACTAGATGTTTCTGATGATATTATATCTGAAACGCCAGCAAGAGCTGAAAAGGCTTACAAAGAATTTTTTGATGGTTATGATAAAGATATATCTCATATAAAAAATGCTTTTTATGATTCAACTATGGATGAAATTGTTATTTTAAAAGACATTCGTTTTGAGTCGTTTTGTGAGCATCATATTGTTCCTATTATAGGGACTGCCGCAGTAGGATACATCCCAAATGGGAAAATAATTGGAGCTAGCAAACTGGCACGAATTGTAGACTTATTTGCTCATAGATTACAATTACAAGAACGCATGGCTATCGATGTAGCTAACTTCTTAGAAGAAATATTAGATTGTAAAGGTGTTGCTGTATACATCAGTGGAACACATTTCTGTATTTCAAAACGCGGTGTAAAGAAAGACGGAGCAAAATTTGTAACAAAGTATTTTACTGGAATTATAAAAGAAAATTTTGAGTTAAGAAGGGAATTTTTAGCAGAGATTCATGCTTCATCGAATTGCGCAAGTATATAACAGCATTCTTTCAATACGCAGCATTTAACAACTGTATTATATATACACAAATTCTGAATACGATCAACGTCGTGTTTGAAATCGTTCAGCTTGATATACAAGAAAGTGATAATAAGAAGGTTGTTTTTTAATATTATATACAAAAGTGCTAAAAATAATTTGTGTTAACTAACTATTAAGAATTTATAAATATAATATTAATAGTTTTTACGCATAGAAATCCATGTTGTTCTTTGCATTTAACATATTGGTAGTCATGCTTTGTATTGCCGACTTTTGTATAATGCAAAGAACTCACCTATCATCCGCAGCATCTTGTATATTATCTATTTTCTGGGTGCTTTTCGGATTATCTTTTTCTTTAGTAATATACTGGATATTCGGCATCGAAAAAACTTACGAATATTTATCAGCGTATTTTATAGAAAAAACGCTTAGTTTAGATAATCTATTTGTTTTTTATTACATATTTTCATTTTTCAATGTTTCTTTAAATTCTCAACCGAAGCTGCTATTTATAGGTATATTTAGCGCAATATTTTTTCGCTTAATTATGATATATGCTACATTCGCAATTATCTCTAAGTTTGCTTGGGTAATATACCCTTTAGGACTATTTCTAATTTATTGTGGCCTAACTACATTTCTTAACAAGGATAGAAAAAACGACAATATTAATAAATGGATCGATAAAATAAAGAATGTATTTAAAAATATTTCTATAGTACACCCACATTCAAATTTGGAGTTTTTTTGCATAAACAAAAAAGATGGAAAATACACAATTACAATAACTACATACGTACTTGCGATATTTGCGATAGAAATCTCAGATATATTATTTGCTGTTGACTCTATACCAGCTGTTTTTTCTGTAACAAATGATGAGATAATCGCTTATACATCGAATATATTAGCCATTCTCGGACTAAGATCTTTGTATCACTTTTTTGCAATTACTGTAGATCGTTTATATTATTTTAAACATGCAGTATCTTTAGTTATGGTTATTGTCGGATGCAAAATGCTATTGTCGAATTTTATTCACATTCAGCCATTACATTCTTTATGTTTATTTTCTATAATATTTTTTGCAGCATTTTTAATGTCAAGTTTTTACAAAAGGGACGTACAATAAAATGAGCGTATTTTCTGGAATTGAACATTTTTTCGAAAAAAAAGTGACGACCCCAAAAAATGTCGTCTTGTTTTCATCAATATTTATTTTTTTTGCTATTTTAGGCATATTAGTGTGCTTTATAGAAAATGCGTACTTAGGGTGTCTCGCGTTCGGACTTATTTTGTTACTAGCATTTTTTCTTATTAAAGAACTCAAACAATTTTGCTATGAAAATGATTTATTAATATTCCAAAAGAATGTAGTAATGCATAGTTATGACGCTAGTTCCAGCGCTTTTTTTGTATTTTCAAAAACCGGAAAGCTTATTTTTTATAATAAGTTAGCTGTAGAATTATTTCCAAATAATAACATCAAGAATATTGATGATTTTACTGGAATGTTTTCTGATTATCAGAAAATTTTACCTGCAATAAAAAACATTAAGCAAATAGTTGAAACTGGGGCAGTTTCTCATGTAGATGTTCCAATAATATTAGATAATGATACTTCTGCTTATTGGCGTATTTTCGCTTCACCTGTGAGAGGATTTAGCGGATATACAGTTTGGAGTATTACAGATTTAACTCCATCGTTCGAAAATATGGATATCTTAGAATCGAATTCTAATTTTCTTATAGATATGCTAAATTCATTAGAAGATATTGTTTTCACAATAGATCACAAAGGAGATATTAGATTCTGTAATAAAAGTTTTGCAAATTTACTTGAGATGAAAGTAGAATCGATTAGTGGATACAATATTTTAGATATTATCAATAAACATGCAAGTTCGCCTCTACCATCAGCTCAAGGATCCTGGAAACTAACAAAGTCAATACCATCGAAAATAGTATTTAACTCATCTAAAGGAACTCAGGTTAACACGCTAGTGAAACAAATTTGGATAAGTAAAAATGGGAATTTAAGAGCTTTTTCTGTTACAAAACAAACAAATGAAAGTGCTAAACTCGCAGATGCGCTTGATACGACAAAACTGTATTTCGAAAAAATCTTCGAAGATGCACCAGTTGGGATTGCTTTAACAGAAGGAGCAGAAACTCTTACTGCGTGCAATAAAACATTTAGGGAGCTAACTGGATATTCTGATGCTGATATGAGCTCTACATCATTTTTATCGCTAGTAGCAGATGATTATAAAGATACAGTAAGAGAAAAGCTCCATGAGCTTGTTAATGCTATATATTCAGAAGAAGTTCCATTTGAAATCCAACTTTCTGGTAAGAATAAAAATAAGGCTGTAGTTATATACGCAAATCAATTAGAAATATATAAATTAGACAAAACAAAGCAAAGAGGTCTGGTACTTTACTTTATAGATGTATCAGATAGAAAAGAATTACAAAATCAATTTGTGCAATCTCAAAAAATGCAAGCGATAGGTCAATTAGCTGGAGGAGTCGCACATGACTTCAATAACCTTCTAACTGCTATTATTGGGTATTGTGACCTTCTACTTGGGAAGTATACTCCGATCGATCAAACATTTGCAGATGTTATGCAAATTAAACAAAATGCAAACAGAGCATCAAACTTGGTAAGACAATTGTTGGCTTTTTCTCGCCAACAAACTTTACAGCCAAAAATTTTTAACGTAACAGATTTAGTTGTTGAGTTATCAAATTTGCTAAACAGACTTATTGGCGCAAATATAGAGCTAATAATAAATCATGGAAAATATATTGGCTGCATAAAAGTTGATCAAATGCAATTTGAACAAGTTATTATCAATTTAGTAGTGAATGCTAGAGATGCAATGCCAAATGGTGGAAATTTAACTATAAAAACAGAAAATTTACACAGCGATACCCCAAAATTTTTAAGAGGTGAGACGATGCCTGCTGGTAATTATGTCGTTATTCATATATCTGACACAGGGACAGGAATTCCAGACGACGTAATTAATCGAATTTTTGATCCATTCTTTTCAACAAAGGAAAAAGGAGCTGGCACAGGACTTGGCCTTTCGACTGTATATGGGATAGTCAACCAAACTGGTGGTTTTATAAATGTAGAAAGCAAAGTCGGACATGGGACTATCTTTTCATTATATTTTCCTATGTGTGATTCTTGCGCAAATCAAGCAAAATACGAAAGCCATATAGATTCAGGTAAAGTAAATAGCGACTTAACTGGGCACGGGAAAATTCTATTAGTAGAAGATGAAGATGCAGTAAGGATGTTTAGCTCTAGAGCACTAAGAGATAAAGGATACACAGTTATAGAAGCGCATAATGGTCAATCAGCTTTGGATTATCTTAAAAAAGAAGGGCAAGAAATCGATCTAATGATTACAGATGTTGTCATGCCAAAAATGGATGGACCAACGCTAATGAAATATGTAAAAGAACTTGCTCTCGATTTAAAAGTAATTTTTATATCAGGATATACTGAAGATAATTTTCGCAAATCTTTAGAAAATGATTCTAATGTATGTTTCTTAGCGAAACCATTTAATTTAAAAGAGTTATCGGGCAAAGTAAAAGAAGTACTATCACAATAACAAGATGAGAATGCATTATGTTATTTATACATCAATAAAATATTAAACAACTTCTAGTAAAAACAATGATCTACATTATGGCATATCAACTGGATGTTTTTTGGAAAAATTATGGCATGATATTATGCGCTTCGCTATCTTAAAACATGCCTTTACAATATTATACTTTTTTAGTGCTAATATAGCATACTCAGAACATGTCGGATAAAATCTACAATTAGATCTTATATACGGAGAAAATACGGATTGATATATTCTTACAACAAAAATAAGAATATTATTTATATACTTTCTTCCCATATGACTTATTTATAAATTTAACAGACTTATAATAAGTTACATTATTTCTTTCTATGAAAAATGCCAACTGCGTATGTTCGCCACTTTTCACAATTTGTTTTATATTATCGAGAAACTCCAACAATTCATCTACTGATGATAGGTTCTTAGATCCAGCTATTTCATGAGTAACTGAGAGTAAAATATCACCAGGTTGCAAACTACTACTGTCAGATAGTTCTACAGATGATACAGCAATTAAACCTTGGTTTTTAGCTGTTATATTTTCACCTGTTTTTTTATTCTTACTAATTGATATACAAATTCCTAACTCATCTATCAATATTCCTTTATCATTCGCTAAATCATGTTTAATTGACTTAAAATCATCAACATCTTTGTAACAAACATCAAGATTAATTGAATGCAATTTAATTTGAGATCTACTTTGTTGACTTCCCTTTCTATATTTTATATTTACTTTCTTTTCTAAGATGAGTGAATCAACTATATCTACAATCTTTACATTTTTCTCTAATTTCACACCATTAATCTCTAGGATTATATCTCCAACATGTAACTCACTTTTACTCGCTGGTGAATTTTCATCAATCTTTGTTATAGCAACTGCATTTTTATAGTCTGCAATTTGTAAAGCGTTTAACGCATCCTGTGGGACTCTTTCAAAAGATATTCCAAACCATGGCTTTCGAACTTTTCCAAATTTTATTATTTGCGAAACTACAGATTTAATTATATTAGACGGCAGAGCAAAATTTATCCCAGAATTCGATTCTGAATTTGAAAAAATTGAAGTATTCATACCAATAACTTCACCTGTTTTCCCTAGAATTAAAGGGCCACCGGAATTGCCATTATTTATCGCCGCATCTGTTTGCAAGTAGTTTACAAATGATCCAATCCCTATTTTTGCAATAGTATTATTAAGGTTCCTCGAGCAAAATGATACAATTCCGGATGTCACGCTAAATCCAAATCCATATGGATGCCCTATAGCGAAAACTCTACGGCCTATATCTACATGCGATGAATCTCCAAGTTTCAAATATCGAATACTTTTGAAAGGCGATACCTTTAACACAGCAATATCATATCTAGCATCATAACCTAAAAGTATAGGTTTTAGCTCTACACCATTATTGAATATAACTCTAATATTTTCTATTCTTGCGTCACAAATTACGTGGTTATTTGTAACTATTACGCCATCTTCATTTACAACAAAACCACTCCCCAATGATGAGACTTTTTGTGAATTATGCTGTTCTTGCATAGCATCATTTTTTTGCTCGATATCGATAATATTCACTACGCATTCGAGCCAATCTTTTACCCTTTCTACAAGAAAATCTTCTTGCTCATAGTGTTCAGAATCTGTAGTTTTTATGGCACCTAACTCTTTCGCAAGAGAATCACAATAAATCGTAAAACTGAAAATTGAAATTATGCTGCTAACTTTACTTAAGAAACTCATAACCAATTATTTCTCTATAACACTTAATAAATCATCGCCTTTGTTTAAAATATAAGTTGTATTTTCGCCTCTAAAAGAATTATTTAGCGTATTTACACGTTTATATAGCTTGAAGAATTGAGAAGATTTAGAGAAATTCTCAGCGTAAATTCTATTAGCTTCATTTTCACCTTCACCTATTAGAATTTGAGCCTGTTTGTCTGCTTCAGCTATTGCTATAGCATTATCTCTGTCTGCTTGAGATGTAATTTCCTTAGCTTTTTCAACTCCTTTAGCTCTTAACTCTTTTGCTTCCCTTTGCCTCTCGCTAATCATTCTTTGAGAAATCGCTTCGCTATTCTGCGGAGGAAGATCTGTTTTTGTTATACGAACATCAACTATATTTATTCCAAATCTTGTTGCTGATTTATTGATGTCATTTTTTATTTGCTTCATTACATCTACTCGTTTTTCAGATAATAAAACAGGTAAACTTAAATTACCTAAAATTCCGCTAAGGCTACCTAAAAAGACAGGATTCAATCTCTGCAAAACGCCTCGTTCGTTATATACAGTTTGATAAAATTTCAATGGATCATTTATTACATATCGCCCAAACGCATCTACTATTAGTCTCCTCTTATCACCTAACGTAACCTCCAACGCAGATAATTCTAAGCTCATCATTCTTTTATCGAATGGGACAATAAATTCTATAAATGGAATTTTAGCGTATAAACCAGGATCTTGTACAACTCGCACAGGTTCGCCAAATCTTGTAATTACAACCTGCTCTATTTGATTAACTACGTATATTGAATCATATGCGATAACTAAGCCAGCAATAGCAAATATTGAGAAATATTTTTTCATTATTTCACCTCCGTTTTATTTTCTAAATAATCTCTTGGAATCGACATATGTTGCAAAGACTTCACATCTTTTCCTATTACCAGTTTTTTAGCATTTGAATACAATTTATTCGCACTATCTAACAACATATTTTCAGCGATTATGTCAGGAGCGAGTTTATATGATTGATATGCTAAATTAAATCGAGATACATCTCCTTGTGCATTGGCTATAAGCTGCGCTTTTTTCGCAGTTGCTATGTTGATTTTTTCTGCAACTATACCACGTGTCCTAGCTCTTGTATCTCTTGAATATCCTTCGGCTCTGTTACATTCACTTTGTTGGTCTGCTTGCGCTCTTTCCACATCTCTAAATGAATCGATAACTGAAACTGGCGGCTCTACTTTTTTCAAACTAACTTTTACTAACTCAACGCCTATTTTGTACTCATCTAAAATTGCCTGAATGCTCTCCATAGCTTTTCTTTGAATTTCAGGCCTACCATCAGTCTGAACAAAAGCGAAATTTGATTGTCCAATAATTTCTCTCATAACGCTTTCAGAAACCGCGACAATTGTTGTTTCCGGACGCTTAGCATTAAACAAAAAATCTTCTACATCTTTAATTTTCCATAGTACACTGTAACTAAAGTTTGCTAGATTTGAATCTCCAGTGAGAACTAAATTCTCATTTTTCCCATCATTGTTTACACCCATATCTATTTGGTTTACTTTCGTAACTTTGCACAGTATTACTTGTTCAAATGGATAAGGGAGTTTATATTGCAAACCAGAGCTAACAGTTCTATTCCATTTTCCGAAGCGCAAAATAACTCCTTTTTGGTCATAATCGACTTTGAAGAAACCTGTGCTCAAAAAAACTAAAATTATCGCTCCTAAAATGATAGAAAATATACTCTTTACGTTTTTGAATTCACGGTTAGAATTACTGTTGCCCGACTTTTTGTCGTTACGATTACTGAAACTATCTTGATTCAAAAAACTCTTTATTTTTTCTGAAATATCATTTTTTATATCATTTAGATTATCTTCATCCCACGGATTTTTGCTCATGCTAAAATTCCCCAAATATCCCACAAGAATACAACGAACAGGAAAAAATATCTACAATTAAATTCCAACTGTAAATATATGTTCTTTAGGTAATTCATACAAAAATCTTGATGGTTCGTTTGACTGCCATTGAGAATGAACTTTCCTATTATGCGCGAATGTCATAAACAATATTTTTTTGGCTCTTGTCATTCCAACATACGCTAGTCTTCTTTCTTCCTCTATGTTTCCTTCTCGAATACTCAATTGATGAGGGAAAAGCCCCTCTTCTAAGCCGCATAAAAACACTAAGTCAAACTCAAGCCCTTTAGAACTGTGTAATGTCATTACACTAACCAAATTTTCATCAGCATTTTCGTTCTTATCTATTACCAGACTAACGTGCTCAAGAAATATAGATAAATCATTATACGATTCTAGAGCGGAAATAAGTTCCTTTATGTTTTCTAGCCGCGTTTCTGATTCTATTGTCTTCTCCTTTTTTAAGGCCTCTAAATAACCAGATTCAGAAACGATAACTCTAGCTAATGTTGATGGAGTATAATTCGCATCTTTCCATCTACTTATCATTTCGACTAATTTTTCAAGTTCTGAAATAGCACTTGCTCTAACAAGTTTATTTTCTATTATTATTTCTATTGCAGAAAACATCGAACATGAACTTTGTAATGCAACCTCTTTAATTTTATTTACTATAGACTCACCAAGTCCTCTTTTGGGAACATTTATAATTCTGTCTAAAGCTAAACCATCATGTTGCTGATGGACTAACCTCATATACGCCAAAATATCGCGAATTTCCTTCCTTTCGTAGAATTTTGGCCCACCAATTACTTTATATGGAATTCCTGCAGCTAAAAATATATCTTCAAATTCACGTGTTTGATAGCTCGCTCTAACTAAAATCGCTATATCTTTGTAGTTAAACCCAATCCTAGATTTTAGGTGGTCTATTTGATTGGCTACATATCTAGCCTCATCATATCCTGTTTGTAATCCGACTATTGCTACTTTATCTCCATCCCCATATTCTGTCCAAAGCTGTTTTTCATGCCTTTCAGTATTTGATGAAATCAAGCCATTTGCTGCGCCTAAAATATGCCCTGTCGATCTGTAATTTTGTTCTAGCTTTAAAATACATGCAGATTGAAAATCTCTTTCAAAACGCAAAATATTTCCAACTTCAGCGCCCCTCCAAGAATATATTGATTGGTCGTCATCTCCTACGCAACAAAGACCTTTCCCTTGCGGAGACAACAAGCGCAACCACATATACTGTGCGATATTTGTATCTTGATACTCATCGACTAGAATGTACTTAAATTTGGCCCTATAGTACTCTAGAACTTCCTGACTTTGCTGGAACACATTGATTGTGTTTAGCAATAAATCACTAAAATCAACCGCATTATAAGCAAAAATTTGTGATTGATATTTTCTGTAAAATTCTAAATCTTCAGGCTCGACTTCCGGATATAAGTCTGCATTATGTACTGTTATACACTTATCTTTTAATCTTGATATTCTATCAACCATATAACTCGCAAGTTTTTTGTCTTTTCCCATATCAGTAAGTATTTGCTTGGCAAGCTTTTCTTGGTCATCTCTATCTAAAATTGTGAAATCGCTATTAAGCCCTATTATGTTAGCATGCTTACGAAGAATCCTGACACATATTGAGTGAAATGTTCCCATCCAAATACTGTCTGTGTATCCTATCAGCTCACAAAGTCTAGTTTTCATTTCTAAAGCAGCTTTATTGCTAAAAGTTACAGCTAAAATTTGAGATGGATAAGCAAATTGGTTTGATAATATGTATGCTATCTTAGTCGTAATAACTTTTGTTTTTCCAGTACCTGCTCCTGATAACACAAGTAAAGCATTTTCTAGAGACGTAACAGCTTTCTTCTGTTGTTCATTTAATCCATCTAATATGTCAATTTCCATACTGTTAATAGCACTTATCATCATATCTTAAAATTCTAAACATTACATAATTATTATAATGTTGAATTCAGTCACAGGCAAGCACATCACAATATTTTGCTTTATTCAGTTAAAGCAAGTAAGTTGTAGTTAATGTTATAGTAAACCCTTTGTTAACTAGAGCTATGTTTTATTTTATTAAATCTATGGTTTGTGTTAATGAGAAAAAAAACTGATATATTATCTCAATATTATCAAGCTGAGTTGTCATATTTGAGAATAGCTGGTAAAAACTTCGCAGAACTGCATCCTGAGATAGCCAAAAGACTAGACATTTCTTCGGTGGAATCTGCTGATCCGCAAGTCGAAAGGATGTTAGAAAGTTTTGCTTTTTTAACAGGAAAGCTACAATACCAAATAGATTCACAATTTCCAAAATTTGCAAAAGATCTATTAGAGGTTATATATCCACAGATAGTAAGGCCAACTCCATCTGTAACTATGGTTAAATTTGACATAGATGCAAAAAGAGCTGTCAACGCTGCAGGAACACACATACCTAAAGGAACAACTTTATATACTCAATTACAGAATAACCACGAAAATGTCCAATTTTTCTTTGCTACATGTTCAGATATTGACTTATGGCCGCTAGAAATTGCAAATGTCGATGTTGTATCAAGAGATGATGTATTTACTAAAGATGCTAATTTTAACAGTGCAGACAAGTCTATTTACTATTTAAAAATTTCTCTTATATGGTTTGGAAACGCACAAACAAAACAGCCAAATTCGCTCAGATTTTTTATGAATGGCGACCAGCTTTTTAAAAGCAATTTACTCGCTTCTATTTTACTGTGCGAAACGCCTGCTATTTTTTCACAAAATTGTAATTATCATAAAGCAAACAAAATTCATCCAATTGGTCTTAATGAAGATGAATCTTTATTTCCTTATCCAAAATCAGTATTTAGAGGATTTAGACTACTGCATGAATATTTTTATTATCCAGATAAATTTTGCGGATTTTCTGTAGATATACCAGAAAATATTGTGCTCAATAAAGATATATGTATTTATGTACCAATAAGTGATTTTATTCAACTTCCATTTAATGAAAGACCTTTACTGCTGCATACTGTACCTGCTGTGAATATATTTCATAAAACGACAGATCCTTTTAGATTAAATCACACGCAAAACTCATACGATTTAATCGCTGATTCTAGGCGTAGCTCATTTACAGAAATATATTCAATTGAGTGTTTGTATCAAATAGATCAAACTACAAACGAAGTAACAAAACTTCAGCCTTTTTTTGCTAGGAACGATGATTCCAACTCAAACAACGGAAAAACATATTGGATTGCAGAAAGAGAAAATAGCAGTTTCTCTGCTTCTGCTGGTTCAAACATTAAAATTTCATTTGTAGATAGAAATTTCAATTTCAATGAGCCTGCAAATAAAATATTTTACGCTGATGTTTTGTGTACAAATAGAAGTAAAGCGGAATCTATCCAAGGTTATACGAAACTGCAAGTTGATTTATCATTACCTGTAAAATCGATATATTGTCTGCATAGACCTACTCCACAAAAACCGCCTTTAGAAACCGGAGAGACGCTATGGGGGGCTATATCTATGCTATCTTTAAATTCTGTTCCATTTGTAGATTGTTCCCACGAAAAAATAAAAAATATTTTATCTATATTTGCTGACGGCCTTGCATCTCCTCTGAAAAATGAAATTTTTGCTATTAGTAAGATTACAAGTAAAAATTCTTCTAGACTGTATCGTAACGACCAATGGAACGGTTTTATTCGTGGTACGACAATAAGTATAGAATTTGATGATAGCATTCAAAACAAAGGAATTCCTTTGTCATTAATATTATCTCACTTTTTTTCTGCATACACAGGAATAAATTCATATGTAGAGCTAATAACAAAAATCGAAAACTTTAGAGAGAAAAAATGGCCAATAAAATTCGGTATGCACAATTACCTATAAATGAAAAGATTGAACTAGAACCATACAAATTTTCTTTCGAACAAGCGGTTTTTGTTTTGCAAGATTTATACCCTAAAAAAGAAATTTATTTCAGTAGCGCAAATAGAAGCTATATTACAGGTAGCGAAATACAAAAAATATCTATCGCAGAAAAAAAGATAACGTTATACACCGATAGAATGTCTATGACGTCTTTAAATTCTCCTTTGCCTGAAACACATATAGACATATTACGTTTGTTGAATTGGCGCAAAAACGACAGTTTACAAAACTTTTTAAATATATTTCACAATAGGTTAGCTAAGCTTTCGTACTCAGTCTTTCGAAAACAATCTTATTCTTTTCAGAAAGAGGAATTATTTGAAAATACAAACTTAGGAAAATGCGTATCATCACTATCTGGAGAATGTAGCAGGTGTTCAATTTCTAAATATGCATTTTTATTTTGGAATAGGCCTCGATCTGCTCTTGGTTTAAGATCAATTTTAGAGTCACAATTTAACTGTTCTGTAAAAATTGAGCAATTCTCTGGGCAATACATTGAAATAGAAAATAAAACTCTTTTAGGACAAGAAAATAATGCATTATGCATTAATTCTGTTTTAGGTGATTCGTTCTTTGACTATTCATCTAAAATTCGAATAATATTTCATGACTTAGGCAAAGACCTGTTTTTGTACATGCAACATGAAGCTCCTGGATACAAAATAGCAAAACAAATCATTGAGTCATATATAGATGTATTAACAGACTATTCTGTGGAATTAATACCTATAAAGAGATTTGACGCACCATTAGGTACAAATAACTCTTTAGGGAATTTTTGTTGGCTTGGTGCGTAATAGTTTCGTGTTGATTAATAAAATAACTAGCAAGTTTCATTTGCTACTGCGAACGTTAATTTTAACTTAATTACTCGCATAATCCTCTGCTCTTGCGTTCTTGACGTTTTCCTATTGCTCAACTATATAAATTAATATAACATTAAAAACGTTTTTATTTGTAGGTGTAAAATGACAAAAAATAGATTATTGGCGACAAGTATAGTTGCTTTAGGAATGTTTTATAGCGCAGAAGGGATGCAAAATGCGCTTAACAATGCACAGGTTAGTCCGCAAACTGCTACTTGCGAGTATATTGTTTATACGGCAGCTAATAGCGATCTTATATACGGAATTGATAGCAAATATTATCTCAATTTGCAATCATTTCAAAATTCAGAAGAAAATAAAATTCAAGATCACTGGCTATTAGATTCATCTATGTCATATTTGTTTCACTTAGAAAGTAGAAAATATTCGCAAAATACATATGATGACAGATATTCTTGTGTAGATTTTAGAAACCACAAACTATCAGAGGTACAATACATTCTAGGACACGTGAATGACAATATTTTCTTAGATGTAATTTCAAACGGATTCCAAGCTGCTTTTAGTGATGGGACTATATACGTAGAGACCAAAGGAGTATATAGATATGGCGACTTATTACGGGAGCTTGTTAGTGCATACA